>DLBH01000079.1:10784-42686 GCA_002494165.1 Lachnospiraceae bacterium UBA7026
TTTCCTAAAAATATTTGCCTAAAATTATTTTAGGAAGAAAGCTCTGGCAAAAAACTACAATAGACCTTTTCATTTCCAGATAAACAGTCAGGGAGTCATCTACTCACAGATGGCTCCCTGATTGTTCTTTATATATTTTTAAATGTACGATTCCTCAACAGCTCTTATTCCACTACCATGGTGAACTTTTCCCAGGGAATATTCACCGGAGCACCCTGGTTGATGATCTCATCCACATGCATGAGCAGGGGGTAATCCTCCAGTTTTACGACCCCTCTTGCGGCCAGCTTCTTCACAGCCCTTGCGGTCCTTGTGGCAATGACGATGGACTCTAAGGTGACACCGGCCAACTCTTCCATGGCCTGGTCAAAGGTCAGACCTCTTCCCAGCAGGGTTCCGATCTTACGGGTTCTTCCGCCAAACACTGTCACATAGAGGTCTCCGGCACCGTGGATGATATTCTCAGGGCCGCCGCCGATCAGATCTAAAAGCTGCATCATCTCTTTGACACCCTGGCCAAAGAGGGCTGCCTGGGAATTATAGTGAACTGACCCGATCTTACCATCTCTCTTCTCGGCAAGACCTATGGCCAGGGATACGCCTAAGGCATAGGCATTCTTCATGGCTACGGCACACTCTACGCCCACCACATCTTTGGAAAGGCTGATATGATAATAATCTGTAGCCAGAAGGGACTTGATGTAGCGAAGGGTCTCCATGTCATTACCGCAGAAGGCCACATGGCTGTCATCATGGTCCGCCAGTTCATAGCTGGTGCAGGGGCCTCCGATGGCATTGAAATTAATGTGCTTGCCCTCCGGCTGTCTCTTCTCGAAAATATGGGGATAAGGTACCAGGCTTCCATCCTCCAGGTCAACCATACCCTTGGTAACCGTCAGCAGGGGAACTTCCTCGGGAAGAACCGGAAGGATCTCGTCACAGAACCAGTCCAGTCCGAAGCTGCTGACTCCGCCCAGGATCAGGTCCGCTCCCTCCAGGGCCTCCTCTAACTCTTCGATCTGATAGTACTTAATCCCGTCATGGAGAGTCCTCTTTAAAGTAATATGATAGTTATCCTTCCTCAGCCCGTCAATGATGTCCCTGTCCAGGGGAGATCCGACCAGTCTCACCTCATGGCCGTTCTCAAATGCCGGAAATGTAATTGCTGAATTCATCTGACCTGCACAAACAAATGTAATAATGCTCATATTGTCCTCCTTCTAATCAACTTATAAAATAATTATGACTCCTGCGGATTACCGGTCCCCAGTTCTTTGCCGTTTTTGCTTTATCATGCTTCCACTATAGCACCCTCATTTGCAAAAATCAATAGTATAATGAAATAAATTTTATTATATTTTCTTTTTAAATGATTTATATGAAATTATTTTCATAATTTAGGGCTTTGTATATTTTTATATATGAAATATACAACTGCACTCAAATTCAGTTCACTCAAAACAAGCTTTTGGATATTTATTTCATTAAAAAACAAAAAATCCCGGAAGACCTTCCTCCTAGTCCTCCAGGAATCCCATATATTCGTCAAAAAGGTTAAAGAGCATATCCCCGGAACAGACCGGCAATTCCGCCGTAGTCCCCGGAAGCTGCTCCCAGCTGTAGAGGTCTTCTGCCCTGGTCAAAACCAAAGCCGGAATCACCTCATAGTCCTCCCCGAAAATAATTTCTATATAGCCGGCATACTTTACTGCCTGTTTTTTCTCTTCAGGGTCGATGTCATCCTTCATCTTAAATTCCAGGGAAAAGACCTTATCCTCTGTGATAACCAGGACGTCCGCATAGATCCGGACATATCGGGACCTTTTAATCCTCAGTTCAAAACAGATCTCCCAGTCCGACGTATCCAGGGCCTCCAGGTCCCGAAACAGATTCACCATCACCTGCCGGCTGTCCCGGAAGGAATGGAGCAGCCCTCTTGTATCATTCAGATTCCTGCCTATGGATTCACAGTCTTCCATCAGCTCCGCCATCCACTCTTCCTCAGACTGACCCATAAAACGGTCCACCCTGCCGTAGTAACCGCAGAAATCCGCCAGTCCCCTGTGGGGCCGGGTCTGTCTGATCATCCCATGCCAGCGGAAGGCCCGGTCCTGGTAACACAGTTCCCTTATAAAGGGAATCCCATAGAGTATTTTGTTGATATCCTTTCGTCCCTGGCCGATCTCCCTGGCAATATCCTTTGCCTTGATGCCTTCATGACGGCAGATGACCGAGTACATTTTCCTCTCTGTTTCATTCATAGTGCCTGGCCCTCTTCCTGCCGGTCAAATATCATTCCGTCCATATTGATAATGTCTCTGATGGGAATTCTGGACCCATCTTCCAGGACCAGTTCCCGCTTTAATCCGTCAATCTTTTTCAGTCTTCCGGTAACCTCCAGAAAAGCTCCGCCCTCCTTCTTCCCATCTGCTTTAAAATACAGGATACGGACCTCAGCCTCTTCTTCCGGTGTGGACATGAGAATCTGCAGTTTCCTATCCATCTGGTCTGCCTCGTCCTCCGATAAATCTATGCCATGGTCAGTGTAACGGGCGGCCTCCTTCACCGCGTCCCCATACCCGGTCAAGGCCGCAAAGGGAGCAAACTGGGCTGCCCGTTTATGGAGATCCATCCTTATGTGATTCTTCGGCTCATAATGGGGCAGGTTCAGAAGATCACCATACAAGTCCTCCACTGTCCCCGGATTATCTCTTTTCATGGTTTATAACCTCCTGCCTCATGCTTATTTATGCTTTCTTTTTCAGGCTTTATGGCCTCCTACCTGTTCATTCCTCTCCCTGCCGGTGGCTCCTTCCCTGAAATTACTTCCCTTGAGAATGGCATTCTTCCCGTATTTTCCCTTGATGGAAAGCATGGCTTCCTGAAGTCTCCGCTCCTTTTCCTCATCGGCCCGGTCCTTTCTCCTCTTTCTCTCAAGAGCCTCATAATCAGTGAAGAGATCCAGCTGTTCATAGACCGGCTCCTGTTTTTTTCCTGTCTCCTCGGGCAGGATGTGATTGAGGGTCAGGGTCAGCCTGCGGATCAGAAGATCCGGATCCACAATCCTGTCATAGAGGGCCAGGGCCTCGTCTGAAATCCTGGCACCGGAAGAACCGGGCCTGTCCAGATTCGCCGTACCATGGGCATGCTGGGGAATGCTTCTCCCATACCAATCTTTTTTAATCCGGTTCCTGTACTTTTTCCGTATGGCCGGATCATTGAGGCTTTCCCTGTCATAGCCCACCGTAAGAACCACCTGGTCTGTAACCATAGCCTTAGAAACCAGGTCCAGGGCTGCCGCCTCCGCCATCTCATGGACCACATTCCTGGCCTTTATATAGTCATAAGGACTCTGGAGCACCTGGCCGGAACAGATGGAACTGTTCTCAGGCTGATAGGACTTAATCAGGTCCATAGTACAGGGTTCCCAGCCCCAGGCATGGTCGATCAACAACTCTGCATTTACCCCAAACAAATCAAAAAGAAGATCCTCATTTTCTACAGAACAGCGGGCCACATCCCCCATGGTAAACATCCCATGATCAGCCAGCTTTCCTGCATACCCTTTTCCCACTCTCCAAAAATCCGTGATGGGCCTGTGATTCCACAGCTGTCTCCGGTAAGTCATCTCATCCAGAAAAGCAATCCGGACCCCATCTTCATCGGGCTCCACATGCTTGGCCCCGATATCCATGGCAATCTTAGCCAGGTAAAGGTTAGGCCCAATACCGGCAGTGGCAGTGATTCCCGTCTCAGCCAGCACATCCCGGATCATCTTCATAGCCAGCTGGTGGGCTGACATCCGGTAAGTATTCAGATAGGCAGTTACATCAATCAGGACCTCATCGATCGAGTAGACATGGATATCCTCCGGGGCAATGTACTTCAGGTAAATGTTGTAAATCCTTGTACTATATTCCATGTAAAGGGCCATCCGGGGCACCGCCACAATATAATCAAGCTTTAAGGAAGGATCCACCGCCAGGTCCGGAGCAGAATCCGATGTCCCGGTAAAACTCCGTCCTGGAGCCAGCCTCAATCTCTGCCCATTGATCTTCTTAACAGCCTGAACCACTTCAAAAAGCCTGGCCCTCCCGGAAATCCCATAAGCTTTAAGGCTGGGAGAAACAGCCAGGCAAATGGTCTTCTCCGTCCTGGACTGGTCCGCCACCACCAGATGCGTCGTCAGAGGATCCCTGCCCAGCTCCCGGCACTCCACCGAAGCATAAAAGCTTTTCAAATCTATGGCAATATATGTTTTTTCATCTGTCACCATCATACGGAATCCTCCATAACAATATAAATCTTTACCTTTCCCGTCTCACGGTCAAAAGCTACAGCGCCCTCCCCTTTTCTTTGTTCGCGAGATAAGCGGTATATTTGTCCGCTTTCCCATATGCCTGGTCCACGGGATATTTCTTCTTGTTTTTCTCCAGCTTAGCCTCTATAATTTCCGGGATGTCCAGGTCCAGCCTGTCTCCCAGCAGCAGACAATACATGAGCACGTCCGCCAGCTCCTCCTTGATTTTGGCCAGCTTTTCTTCGGTATCTGCCTCCGTGTCGGGTCCGGACCACTGAAAGATTTCCAACAGCTCAGCGGCTTCTAAGGAAATGGATATGGCCAGATCTTTAGGATTATGAAACTGACTCCAGTCTCTTTCATCCCTGAAGGCCGCAGCCTTCTTTGTAAGCTCCCTGATCGAATCTCCCATCTCTTATCCTCTCTCTTTCTGTACAATCAAGTGGTCTTATATATCAATAATCTATAAACATTTTACCATGGAATTATCTTTTTTCAGCTGGAAATTCCCTATGAGAAATCCGCATTTTAAGCTAATGAATTATCTATGAAACAGTCATAGCCTGAATTATATCATATCAGTCTTTTAATCATCCTTTGGGTCATCCCGAAAGATCTCCACCAGCATTTTACCCTGGTATTCTTTCCTCCGGTAATCGATCCTTTTCTGGTCCACGATCACATGCCGGGAATTGTAAACCTCCTCAAGGCTGTAGGGGACAGCTGCTTAAAAAACATACTCCAGACATCTTCTCCGCTGGTTCCCGCAAACTGGTTGGGATCATGGTCCGAGGACAGGTCCACCACAGGAATAAAGTCAGGCCGGATACGGCGGATCATCTGGGTGACACCGATGACATTGGATATAATGGCTGTAATTCCATTTTCTTTGACCATCTGCTTGATCAGATAGAAGGTCTTATCCGGATTAAGGGGACCGTAAGAGCCAGCTTAAGGGCAGGATTATGGGCCAGGGCCATCCTGGCAGTATGATAACTGTACTCCTCCAACTCCTCATAAATGATCAGTTCATACCTGTCCACATAAGTGTAATCCAGTCCCTCCTCAGGCAGGGCATAATCCCAGAAATTCGACAGATGCGTCTGGGAGGTATCCTTGTTTCTAAATACATTTACCAGCTTATTTTTCTTCCAGCCCATACTATAGATTGGCTGCCTGTTCTCATCATAAACCAGGATTTTATGGTGTCGCATTTCCATGTTTCTCTGATAGAAATCCCTTGCCTTAATAAATACCTGGTCATCATGAACCAGGGTTTTGCGGATGGTTTTGGGTCCCTGGTCCAATGGAAATAAAGATATTATATTATTCCTTTCACAAATAAAGGCGATGGCTGAAAAGCCGGCGCCTGTCTCTTCTCTCCCTCCTCCCGTAAAATGCACAGGAGAAGCAGCTAATGCTATTTTAATTGTATTTAGCAGCAAAGACAATAAGGAAATATTGAAAATCCAAATCTGCCTGTAGAATAAGCCAGGCTGATAAGCCACCCTGGCTGATAAATTACCCAGGCTAAAATTTGAACACAGGCTGATAAATTACCCAGGCTGAAATGTGGACACTGGCTGATAAATCACCCAGGCTGAAATGTGAACACAGGCTGATAAGCCACTCAAGCTGATAAATTACCCAAGCTGATAAGCCACCCAGGCTGATAGATAAAGAAAAGCCGCCCGAAGGCAGCTTTCCTTTATCAGGATTATGGACTTTCAGACCAGACCATACTGATGGCCGACCTTTCATATCCCACAATCTATATTCCTGGCTCTTGATTATACTTCATTCAAGAGCTTATCTCTTCATCCAGCCTGCAGCTCTCTCTGTGGCACATTTCCAGTCATAGAGCAGTTTCTCTCTCTCAGCATCGGAAATCTTGGGCTCAAAGAGGCGGTCAAGCTTCCAGAATTTCTCGATCTCTTCCATGGAATCCCAGTAGCCTACAGCAAGGCCGGCGGCATAAACTGCACCCAGACAGGTTGTCTCTGTGATTACAGGCCGCTCTACGGGCACGCCCAGAACGTCAGCCTGGAACTGGAGCAGGTAATTGTTGTTGGCGGCACCGCCGTCTGCCCTCAGTCTCTTAATCTGGATGCCGGACACGTCTCCCAGGTCTCTGAAGGCATCGGCTACCTGGAAAGCCATAGCCTCTAAGGTTGCCCTGGCGATATGGGCCTTGGTGGTTCCTCTGGTGATACCCAGGATGGTTCCTCTTGCGTAGGAATCAAAGTGGGGAGCTCCCAGTCCTACAAAGGCAGGAACAAAGTAGATACCGCCATTGTCCGGTACGGACAGGGCCAGCTTCTCGATTTCACTACTCTTCTCAATGATGCCCAGGCCGTCTCTCAGCCACTGGACAGCAGAGCCGGAAACATCTACCAGACCCTCCATACCATAGCTGGTCTTGCCCTTGATATCCCACATGGCACAGGAGATAACACCGTGCTGGGGAGAAATGTACTTGTCACCGGTATTCATGTTCATGAAGGATCCTGTTCCATAAGTATTCTTAGCCATGCCGGGCTCGAAGCAGGCCTGGCCGAAGGCTGCTGCCTGCTGGTCGCCGATCAGGCTGGCAATGGGAATCTCCACACCGTCAAAGATAGAAGGATCCGTGGTTGCATATACCTCAGAAGTACTGCGGATCTCCGGCAGGATGGACCTGGGGATCTGCAGATAGTCCAGAACCTCCTGGTCATAATCCAGGGTCCTTGCATTCAGCAGCAGGGTCTCTGTCAGATTCGAAACCTCGGAAACATGAACCTTGCCGCCGGACAGCTTCCAGGCCAGCCAGCAGTCGATGGTTCCAAAAATCAGTCTTCCTTCATCCACACCCTTCTTGATCTCCGGATTATTCCTCAGCTGCCAGGCAATCTTGGTTGCGGAAGCATTGGGGATAATGGACATACCGGTCCTCTCCTCGATACCTTCCTTGTCATAGGCGATCAGCTCTTCACAGACATCCAGACTTCTTCTGTCCTGCCATACGATGGCATGGTCTGCCGGCACGCCTGTATTTTTATCCCAGAATACGGTGGTAACACGCTGGTTGGTGATACCGATGGCCGCGATGTCAGAGGGACTGATGCCTGCTTCCTTGATGGCCTGCTTCATCATGCGGACTGTCTCGTCATAGATTTCCTGAGCGTCATGCTCTACCCAGCCTGGCTGGGGGAAATACTGGGTGAACTCTGTGTAGGCCTGGCCCAGACAGTTGACTTCGTGATCAAAGATCATTGCTCTTGTTCCAGTAGTACCCTGGTCAATACCCATAATATATTTTGCCATTTATATACCCTCCCTGATATTACATTTCATAAAAGTCTATCAACTATCTTTTTTGTAAACTATGTTTCCGTGGGTCACGGTCATCTCAACGGAAAGATCAATGAGCCGGTCAGGATCAATCTCGTAGGGATCCTTGTCAAGAACCGTAAAGTCTCCCTGTTTTCCAATCTCGATGGACCCCTTGATCTTCTCTTCAAAGGCACAGTAGGCCGCATCGATGGTAAACATCCTTATGGCCTCGTCTATGGTGATATTGTTCTCCGGATAAGACTGGTGAAGGGCCGAATGGATCCCCAGAATGGAATCCATGGGCGTGGCACCGGAGTCCGATCCGCCGGCCAGCTTGATTCCCGCGTCCAGGAACTTCCGCAGGGGATAGGCTCTCCTCTCCCTCTCATCTCCGACCCGGAGATTATAGACGGAGCCGGGGCCTCCCCGGAGGAAGGAATAGGACGGCTGGGTGGAAATGACACAGCCCATCCTGGCTGCCCGCTCGATATCCCGGTCGTCGCAGAAGCCGAAATGCTCGATTCGGAAGCGGTGTCCCTCACAAGGGTAAATCTTCAGCGACTCTTCCAGACAATCCAGGAGAAAACGGATTCCCCGCTGACCTATGGCATGGAAACCGGCCTGCATGCCATAGCGGTGGGCCTGGGTGATGTGGTCAACCACAAAATCTTTTGTGAAATAGATGACGCCGTTGGAGGATGGGTCATCACAGTAGGGTTCGTCAAAGGCTGCCGTTCTTGAGCCTATAGACCCATCCAGCAGCATGTCGGTACCTGTCCTGGGCAGGCCCAGGTCATGCATGGCCTCCACATCTTCCGAATCCCAGTAGAGCACTGCATCCAGAGGAAATGATGACTGCATCTTGCAGAATACCGGAATATCCTTATCAGAGAACATATCCCCGCCCTCCATGGCATGGATGGTGGTGATTCCCTTCTTCACAGCCTCCTTCATGGTATAGTCATACATGGTCTCCCTCTGCCGGTCCGTCATACGATGGTCGTAGAAGAAGGACCGTGCCTTGCCGTTGGCCTTGTCATGGAGCCTGCCGTTAGGCTTGCCATCCGGGCCAAGAATAAGACCGCTTTCCTCCATAGTAAATCCGATCTCATGAAAGGCCTTGGAATTGACCAGGGTATAGTGGAGTCCTCTGTCCACCATGAAGACACCCTGGTCTTTCACGACCTTGTCAATCTCCTCCATGGTAGGCGGCCTCTTTTCCGCCAGCCGGGACTCGTCCAGTCTGGAACAGTAGATCCATCCTTCCTGGTCCTCTTTGGCCGCCTCGGCCACCTTCTCCAGCAGGTCCGCAATGTTTACACAGTCGTAAACATCGATGCCGGAGGAATTGAGTCCCGTTCCCATGGCATGAACATGGGCGTCATGGAGACCCGGAAGAACGGTTTCCCCCCCCAGATCAATGCACTCGATTCCCCTTTCCCGGGCCGCGGCTGCGATCTCTTCCGCGCTGCCTGTCCCGGTGATCAGGCCATCCTCCACCAGGACGCCGCTGACCCTCGGATTCCTGTCATCTAAGGTAATAATGTTGCCTTTTATCAAAGCTAAACTTCCCATAACTGCCTCCTTATTTGTCTGGATAGGATGACTGTCAAAACCTCCTTTCTTCCTATCCTTCTGATCTTTTACACAGTTTTCACATGATACATAATCTTTTTGCCCTTTTTAATCCCCCTCCTTTTTATAATTTCTTTTTATGCCATAAAGTTTTTTCACTCGTCACTGCCCCCTGCAGGCCATTGGCCAGTACATTTTCCAGGTCCTTTTTTTCGCTGCACATGCCCCCGCCTAATAATCTGCAGGATACCTTGTCCTTAATATGGGCCACCACCTTGCCCGGAATGTAGGAAGGCATCAGGATGGAATAATCCGGTGTTCCATCCCTGATTACCTGAATGGCTGTGTTCACAGAGATAGAATCAATCACAAAGAGCTGGACTACCGCCAGAACCCCGGCCTCACGGATCATACTGATACATCTCTGCTTGGTCGTATCAATCCCGTCCGCCCCAACATTGACCAGGTACTGGACCCCGGTCCGGTCCGTGCTGATCCCCCGGATGGAATCCTGGTGCACAATCACCCTGGTTCCAATTCCGTGAAGCTTGCGAATGATGGAAGGCAAGGTATTGATATCGCCTATTTTTAAAAGAATCCAGGGGTCATCATAGTTTTCCAGAAAATCATATAAATCCTTATTGCTTTGGATTGATGGGAGAACTGCCGGCAATATAATGTCTTTTCTCATGAAATATCACCTCGTTAATGGATATCACTCCAACAATGAAAAAAGCCCGCAATTAATAAAGAGATATTTCTCTTCATTAATACGGACTAACTCTGCTTCACAATCCTTCTATTCTATTAGAAATATTTTATCAAAAAGGATTTGTGGTGTCAATGAATTATAGACCTCTTACCCTTTCAATATGGAAATATTACCGCATTATCAAGATTCAGCCGGGCGGAGGCGAATATTGCCAGACTGCAGCCCAGACCTATTTTTAAAGCAAGAAGAAGATGTTTTTTCAAATCTTTGGATCTGTTCATATATTTTTCACTCCCCTGTCTCTGGATCATCTGACAACGACTGATCCACCGGCACTGCTTCATTCACTGGAACTGCTTGATCCCCCGGCACTTCCTCATCCACTGGAACTGCTTGATCCATTGGCATTGCTTAATCCACTGGAACTGCTTTACCTACCGGCACTGCTTGATCCACAGGCACTACTTGATCGATTGGTACTGTTTGATCCACTTACTCCAGACTGTAATCTTTGCTGAGCATTTTCCTGAGGGCCTCAAGCTCATTTTCCGTCATGCCTATACTCTTCAGATAGTTCCGGGCACACTGGGCCAGATCGACATTCTCATCATGAATGCTCTCAATAGCGAAGCTCTTTGCCAGACTTGTCTCTATATTATTTCCGGCGATAATTTCATAGGCCCTTGTCCCCTCTTCAACACCGTAAAAATTATAATAGGTCAGCATATAGTCTTTCACCACTTCATCAGGACCTGCCCCCATGAGGCATTCCAGGATGGCAATGGTATAACCTGTCCGGTCCTTGCCCTCCTTACAGTGGATAAGCACAGGACCCTCATGGTCTATCATATAGCGGAGACCCTTGGCAAATTTTGCTTTAAAGCTTTCTGCTCCGAAAGTCATACCCATATTCAGGGCAAGAATATTACATTCCGAATAACTGGTATAATTATAATCAGGGTAAGCCACCATGATCTTCTCTGTATCTTCCAGATTGAGGACCGTCCTGATCCTGGCATCCAGAAGGGCTTTATCCGCTTCCTTATTCCTGTTCAGGGCCGGGTTGACCGGGGAGGAGGACCTGAAGAGGACATTCCTGCCCATACCGTTGGTGGATATGACCCGGAAGTTGGCATACTCTTCATCACTCAGCTGGGGGTAATCCTCTCTTTTATAAGATCTTGTACTGGCCAGCCGGTGCATTTCATATTCCTGTACATAACCTTGTTTTTCTGCCATGGATATCTCCACAGCCATCGACTGGTCAAAGCCATCATTCCAGACACATATGAAATCTTCTTCATCTTCAGCTGCTTCAATCTTACCCATACCCATGGTTTCCAGGAAGCTATTGTAATTCACCGACAGAATCACCCAGCCATCTTCCTTATCCGAAGTATACTTATAGCAGCAGATCGGCTGGCCATGATCCACATCCGAATAGGCGGTTCCCACGGGCATATTTATCTCTGCCCGGCCGATCCGGACATGGATGATATCCGCAGGCTCATAACCCATGGACTTCATGGTATCCGCAGAAATGTTAAGAATGACATTTCCCTGCTTGTTGACCATTTGGATGCCAATCTCAAGGGGCTCGGCTTCCTTTATTTCATTTAGCTGGCTGCTGCTCTCCTCCCAGGAATCTGTCCCATCATTTTCAGTCTGGCTGACCGAAGCGGTCTTATCGTCTGCAGTCTGACCGGCAGTAGCGGTCTCATCGTCTGCAGTCTGGCCAGCAGTAGCGGTCTCATCGTCTGCAGTCTGGCCAGCCGCAGCCGGGCCGCCTTCCCTGGCAATACTTGCGGCCGTCGGGTCACCCTTGCCGGAACCGGACCTCTCCTGGCTGACACATCCCCCTAAACTGAAAACGCCCAATATAATTAGCATAGCTGCCAGTAGATAATATTTCTTCATAGTCTACTCTCTTTACTCTGATTCTCCTGGTCTTTCCACAAGATGTAAGTCTAGTGTTATTTTAATTGGATTCAACTATAAAAACAACCTCAAATTTATCACCTGGCCGACTTTATATATCCAATATTATCAATATTATAATCTTGCTTTAAGCCGGGTCTCCCGGACTGGCATCCGGCTGACAGGCGGCAGGCCGGACCCAATCCAGAGAGTCCCTTTTAATCTTTTAAGCCTTTCCTAGGCACTGCATCCTCTGCCGGCCTCTTCATTGACCAGCTCCAGGGTGAACCTCCCATCCTCCCTGACGGTGACCAGGACATTTTCCAGCCAGGTTCTGAAGAAGATTCTGTAGTCCCGGCCGGACCGGGCAATCACTGCCTGGCAGTTAAGGTCGGACAGATCCAGCCCTTCATCCTCCAGGAAGCGGTCTATAGCCCGGATGACTCTCTCCTCAGCCAGGATCTGCTGCTTCTGGTTCATCTCCCTGTAGCAGACCAGCAAGTGGTCTTCCAGCAGAGAGGACCTGCATTCACACTTCTTAAAGCAAGAACCCAGGAACATATAAAGAATATATGTCATCTCCTCCTGACGGTCTGATTTCCGGTTTCTCAAACTTGTACCAAACATACTTCTGACCTCCATAAATCCTGCCCTTTCCTGAAAAAAAAGGCGCACTGAACCCAAGGGTATACAGACTGACAGTCCAGTCAGTTGAGACTTCTTTATTCAATTGTTATCTGTACTGGGAATTAATCCGATTCCAATAACCGTATCATTACTGCAGCCCTCTGCACGTCTTGCATAAATTCAGGATCAACTTGTAGTGGCAGCCGCTCTGAAATCTGAGCCCTGCCTGTCATATGACTGCTGAAATCAACTTACTTGTAATAAGAAATGGAAACCGCCTAAGCCGCGGTCTTTTTGACATGTCCCTTTATACTCCCGGACATGGACTTTGAATTCTTCAGACTGGTTAAAAAACAGAAATGTCCTAAGGGCAGTAATTGCCTCCTAAATTAAATGAATGCCCCGGCCCTCCTTTCTTTATAGATTTGATAGGCGGTCGCCGGATATCCTGCCTTTCCTGCAAGTAAAAAAGCAGGCGGACCGGCTGGGCGCCTTCACAGAAAAAGGATCTACAAATAAGCAGACTTCTTGTGCAGTCTATAACCTGTAGATCCTTGTCATCATGATACAAAGAAAACATAATCAAGGCCTCCGCCGCCCTTCCCACCATCCTTCAGAAGCCTGGTAAAATAGCGGGCGAAAGCAACTTTCATTGTATTCTTCTCATACCTTTTTGTCAATTCTTTCTTTCAGTTTTCAGCAAATGTGGCTGGATATGATTTGTCCTTTACCGCTCCCGGCCTGGACACCTATGCTCTCTCAGCGTAGAAAGCGTCGATGGCATCCTTCATGGGCAGGGACGGCTGGGCGCCGAGGCTCTGTACGGAGATGGCAGCTGCCGCGCTGGCATATCTTGCTGCCTCCTTGATATCGCCGGTCCCAACATATCTCATAACCAGAACACCTGTGTAACAGTCTCCTGCAGCCGTCGGGTCAACGGCATCCACCTTGAAGGTAGGAACCATCTCAGCGATTCCCTCGCCGTAGATGTAGGAGCCCTTGTCACCCATCTTCAGTACAACATACTTACAGTCGCAGCGTTCTTTTAAAATCTTGCTGGCTGCCAGACAGGTCTCATCATCCACGGGCAGAATGCCTACCAGGGCGTCAGTCTCTGTCTCATTGGGGGAGAGAATGGTGATTCCCTGGAATTTCTCAATGGGATAGGACTGGGCCGGACCACAGTCAAGACAGGTGATCATGCCTTTGGCTTTAGCCAGTTCAAAGGCCTTGATATTGGACTCCAGCGGGATCTCCAGCTGCATCATAACGGCGTCGTAATCCTTGCCCTCGAAAGCTGCCTCGATATCCTCCGGTGTGGTGTCCATGTTCGCTGCCGTGTAGATGGCGATACGGTTCATACCATCCTCTTCCAGCATGATGACAGCCATACCTGTACTGGAACCCTCTTTCAGGTTCATATGGGTGATATCAATACCGGCGTCCTGTAGCATGCCCTTTAAGGCCTCTCCATTGGCATCCTTTCCCAGGGTACAGCATACGGAAACGTCTCCGCCTGCCCGGGCTGCGGCAACTGCCGAGTTACTGCCCTTGCCGCCTCCGGCTGTTGAATAACTGGTTCCTAAAATACTCTCACTTGGGTGTGGTACTCTGGGCATCTGTAAGATCAGATCCATCATAATACTACCTGCCATCAAAATTTTAGCTGCCATAGCTATACCTCCTCTGCTATTAATCTTAAAACCCCCATGTTTTGTAAAAATTATACAAAACATTTTTATATTGCAATAAAATTATATGTAATATTTTATAGTAAGTCAAGGGCATCATTAACATATTTCAATAAAAACTCTAGTAATAATAAATAAAATTAAGGGCAGGGAATTATATAGCTTTTCCCTGCCTCTGTGGTTTTATTTCTCATGGACCAGTTTGCCGGTCATATGTTCCATACGAAGTTCAAACACCTGCATATGGCGGGCATAGCGCTCCATGGTCTCATCGATCTCTTTCCGGTCCGGAAAATATTTCTCTGCCAGCTTTATGGCCTTTTGATTGGCCAGTTCCCTATCATCAACCAGACATAACCGGCCGTATACCATGACGCTGGCCACATAGTAGGCCCAGTCGTCTTTATTAAGCTTCACCCCTGAATTGTAAATGGTAAAGCATACCTTATTATCTTTTTTGACGGAATCCATACGGTGGCCGGACTTAGCCCCGTGGAGAAAAATGGATCCCCGCCCTTCGTCATAGTAAAAATTCATGGGAACCCCGCTGGGATAGCCATCATCGCCGTTGAAGGACAGGACACACCGCTTCTCCTTCTTAAGCAGATCAATACATTGGTCTTCCGTCAGCTGCTGCCTGATTCTTCTCATTTTCCTGAACATGTTGATTCACCGCTGCCTTTCTCTGTCTTTCTCTGTCTTTCTCATAGCAGGTCCTGTTTTCGAAATTTATAAATGTATCATATCATAAACAGGAAAGTAAGTCATTAAGACGATACAGACCATATTTCTGTCCCGGTCTCCTTCGGCCGGAAACATGCATCAGAATCATCCTCCCTGGTCAGTCCTGTCCCCATTTAAAAGTAGCCCAGCGGTTGTTCATCTTTGGAAGCAGCAGGGCAAAAAGCTTACCCCGGATACTGTAGCGTTTCATCACTTCATTGAAACTGTGCTCCTCCACCAGCCGGATTCCGTCAGTCAGGTCCGCGATCTCCTGGCCGCTATGGCATCGGGCAGGTCCAGGTCGAACCAGTAGATCCTCCCGTTGTCCACCCGGGGAAAGCGGTTGTCAAAGCCGGCCCCCACATTGACCACAACCGTATCTGGAGCTTTCTTTATGATTCCCTTTAACTGCCGGTCCAGCATGATGGTCCTGGCTACCACACCCTCATGGGACATGAACTTATCATACTGGTCCGTGTCGATATTCAGGGCTTTGATAATCTCCACGGCCTTGGGATCTTTAATCCTGGGCTTCCTGCTCATAGTCTCATTTGCCTTGATGGCCAGAGGGATCAGAGCCGTTGTCTGAACGTCGCCTAATTATAATTCCATCCTCTCTATTCTCCTTTCAACATCAGTCGGGGAATCCCCTGCCGGAATATGCCGTCAGCCATATAAACAGCCATCTGAATCCGACAAAATAATACGGGTTTGTAAACTGCCGGACTTTTATCTTTTCTGGCTAATAGTTAGTAATTTCTAACTATTATTAGTATATACCAATTTTATGGATATTTCAATGATTTTGGAAGGGATTTCTCTGCTGGAAAATGCTGTGGCTCCTGCCCCGTTTTTCTTTCTTTTATCTCTTGACATATTCCTTTTTTCCCTGTATTATAACGGCATAAGTTGCGTATAATACGCATCTTGATGCAGGTTTTTACCCGGGCTTTGACCGGGCAGCCGGCTTTGCCTGAAGCTGCCTGCATCAGCGGTTTCCTTGTTTTTAAGAAAGTTGAGACGACGTGTATGAAGTTCGGTGAGAAGATCAGAAAGGCCAGACAGGCCAGGAATATGTCCCAGAAAGACCTGGCCCGGGCCTCCGGTATGGCCCTGAGGACGATCCAGAATTATGAATCAGGGGCGGTCCTGCCCAGGAAGCGGGACACCTACCTGGCCCTGGCCCGGGCCCTGGACCTCCATGAGGAAGTACTCCTGGATGACAGTGCCTCCTTTGTAGTCAGGGCCAATGAACAGTACGGCAGCCGGGGTGCCAGACAGGCCTGGGATATGGTCGCGGATATCGCTGCCATGTGGGCCGGCGGAGAGATGGATGAAGAGGATATGGATGCCATCATGCAGGCCATGCAGGATGCCTACTGGGAGGCCAAAAAGATGAATCGTAAGTACGTACCTAAAGCCTACCGGAAGGACGATGAGAGCTGACCGGAGCCAGGAGGATTGACCATGGATAAGAGATCTTTTTCCCTTCCCGGAGACCTGGCCGCCAGACACGGGACCCGGGACCCTTTCAGACTGGCAGAAGCGCTGAACGTCCATGTCCGCTTTCTGCCCATGAAGAAGCAGAAGGGCTTCTGCACCAATGTACTGCACAATTATTTTATCTATATAAACGAGAATCTGAGCCGGCAGATGCAGCGTATGACCTGCGCCCATGAGCTGGGCCACATTCTCCTCCACAAAGACCAGCTGCGCCGGGATGACCAGGGCCGCTTCAGGCGTATCGTTGAGATGGAGCTCTTTGATATCAGCAGCCGGACGGAGTACGAAGCCAACCTCTTCGCGGCCAACCTGCTGATCGAGGAAGACCGGCTGATGGACCTGGTCCGGGAGGGCTATGATATCGTCGCCATCGCCTCCATTCTCGATGTCAACGTCAACCTGCTTGCCATCCGGCTGGCGGAGCTCAGGAAGGAAGGGCTGGAGGACATCTCCTCCCGGCTGCCCTTCACCCCGGACAGGAAGTTCCTGGGTAATATTGAAGACCGGGCCGATTCCCTGTAAAGATAATTCAGGAATCCGGCACGGCATACTGTAACTATTCATGGGCCCTGTAGCCAGGCCCGCCTGCCCCGGAAAGGCTTTTCCGACTTTCCGGGCCCGGCTCATGGTAGTTACCTTTCTTTTCCCCTTTTAACCGAACATACATTCGATTTCTGTTTTTTGACCCTTTCCTTATATTTTGACCGGGAAGCCTCCCGGACAGGAAGTAAGCTATGAACCACACCGGATACATCTACATTGCCATTGATATGAAGAGTTTTTACGCCTCCGTGGAATGTGTGGCCAGGGGCCTGGACCCTCTCAGGGCCAACCTGCTGGTAGCAGACCCGGACCGGTCTGACCAGACCATCTGTCTGGCCGTCTCCCCGGCCCTTAAGGCCCTGGGTGTCCCGGGCCGGCCCCGTCTTTTTGAAGCCAAACAGGCCATAAGGAAGTACGAACGACAGCACCGGACCCGGGTCTATTACTATACGGCCGTCCCCCGCATGGCCCTTTATGAGCAGGTCTCCGCCCAGATCTACTCCATCCTCCTGCGCTATGCCGCCGCCGAGGATATCCATGTCTATTCCATCGATGAATCCTTCATCGACGCCACCCCCTACCTCCATGCCTACCGGGCAGAGGCAGCCAGACAGGGAGTCCACCCGGCCCATGTCATGGCCATGACCATCATCCGGGATGTCCTGGCCGGCACCGGGATCACTGCCACCGTAGGTATAGGGACCAACCTCTACCTGTCCAAGGTGGCCATGGATATCGTGGCAAAGAAATCCCCGCCGGACAAGGACGGGGTGAGGATCGCGGAACTTAACGAAGACTCCTATAAGTACCTGCTCTGGGACCACCGGCCCCTCACAGACTTCTGGCATATCGGCCCCGGCAAGGCCCGGAGGCTGCAGAATGCCTATATGTTTACCATGGGGGAGGTGGCGGAGAGAAGCATTTATAACGAAGAATGGTTCTACAAGACCTTCGGTATCGACGGGGAGATTCTCATCGACCATGCCTGGGGCATAGAGCCGGTAACCATGTACGACATCAAGCACTACCACACCCAGTCCCACTCCCTTTCCAAGGGCCAGGTCCTGCCCAGACCCTACCCTTACCAGGAGGCAAGAGTCGTCTTCTCAGAGATGGTCGATGACCTCTGCTCCGATATGTACAGAAAGAATATCACTGCCAGAGCCTTCGGCTGGTGGGTCTCCTATGACTGGAAGTCCCTGGAGGTCTGTCCCACTTATGAGGGGCCGGTCACCATTGATTTCTATGGCCGGCTCCATCCCAGGCACAGCGGAGGAACGGTCAGGCTGGACGAGGCCGGTAATTCCTTCTCCCTCATCTCTTCCGCCCTTCTCGGGCAGTTCGACCACAGGTCTGACCACCGGCTCCTCTTCCGCAAGCTGGGGGTCAGTGCCATGGATATCCGGGAGAATGACGGTTATTTCCAGCTTGACCTTTTCACGGACTACCAGGCCCTGGACCGGGAAAAAAGGATCCAGGGAGCCATGCTGGCCATCCGCAGTCGCTATGGCAAGAATGCCTTGATCAAGGGGACCAACCTGTTAGAAGGGGCCACCATGATGGAGAGAAATACCCAGATTGGAGGCCACAAGGCCTGACCTGCCGGCTTCCGGCCTGCAGGCCGCCAGTCCAGGCAGCAAATAACAGAAAATGTCCAGCCAAAACTGAAAAAAAAGGAGGGACCAGTCATGACAACTATCCACACCCACTCATCCACCCTTACCGGGTCCGGTCCGGAGGCCATTTCCGTCCCCGGTTACATGGCCATGCCGGCAGACTTTCCCTACAGGGAAGTTTTCCGCAAGGGCCGGCCCCGCCATAGGAAGACTTCCTCCTTCCGCCTCCGTCACCCTTCCATGTCCTGCGCCAAAAGGGCTAAGATTTTCGCTCCCTTCGACGCCCTGGCCGGTTTCGACCAGCGCATAGCCAACAAGGAGGTTCTCTATGAAGACCGCAGAGAACTGGATGAAGGGAAAAAGGCAGACCTGGACCGGAAGATCTCCCTGCTCTGCCGGCTGGCCAGAAGCCGGAAGGCCATGAGGCAGTCCTTTCCCCAGGCCGTCATCACATACTATTGTCCCTGTACGGACCCGGAGAACGAAGCCTGGGGCCACCAGGGAAGTTACCGGACGGTCCGGGGACCGGTCAGCCAGGTGGACCCGGTCCTCAGCAAAACTCTCACCATAGACGGGACCCGGCTGGCCATGGACGATATTGTAGATATAGACGATCTGGCATAAGATTCCTTATAAGCTGTTCCGGCTTCTGTCCTCCTCCAGCCTGGTCCGCAGCCGGTCCAGGAATTCCTCTGCCTCCCTGCTCAGGCTTTTACCGGCAGGACTGAGATAGCCAAAGGATACCATGCCCTGAAAGCCATTTACCACAGAGATGGAGAAGCGTCTGTCCCCATAGCCGCCTCTCATCCAGTAGCTGCCGATATTACAAAGATCTGTCTGCTGCAGCATCCTTATCATCAGATGATTACTGTTGGTCCTCACCACCTTGCGCAGACGCCGGCGGCCGGAATAAAAATCCTTGTGGGTCATCAGCAGGTCTTCCACGGAAAAGAAGTCATCCTCCATCTGGATACAGCTGCACCGGTCCAGGTCTTCTGGCTCCAAAAGGGATTTTCCGTAATAGGGACTTTCCGGACCGGAATGGACCACCAGATCACTGGACAGAAGCTGCCTGTATTCTATGTGCCTTCTCCGGATCATATGTTCCAGGGCCGTCATTTTATTGACCGGGACAAAGAGAAAGCCCAGATCATAATTCTGGTTCTGGAGCAGCCCCAGCATCTCTTCCGTCCTGCATTCTGTATACCTGAAATTGATCCCATCCTCCATGTGATCCAGGAAGTATTCCCCTCCCAGATAGGCCAGCCAGCTGCTGGAATTGACCGCCAGTTTTAAGCTCTGCTCCCGGCTCTCCTGACAGACTTCCTGGATGATAGAAGCATTCTTCAGAGTGTTTTCCGCATAATACCTGATGTCCTGGCCCTGTCTGGTCAGGCTGATGCCGGTACCGGTCCGGTGAAAAAGGGGCACTCCCAGCTCCTGCTCCAGAGACCGGATCACCTGACTGACATGGGGCTGGCTGGTATAAAGTTCTTCCGCCGCCTTAGTCAGGGAACCCTTCCTGGCACTGGTTAAAAAATACTGAAGCTGCTGCAGATTCATAAAGGCCTCCTTACCATAAGCTTTCCTTAACGTAAACTTTCCTCAATATAAGATATAATGAATCATTATACCATGGTCATAAAAATCAGGAAATACCGCAAAAAATGGACCTGTAATATAATGATATTGAATAGGATAAGTTTTGAGTGGGGAGGGCTGTAACATGAGGACTTCATCCGTTGTACATGTGGAAAAGGGACCGATTGGAAGGACTCTGCTTCATTTTGCCATTCCTGTACTTATATCCCAGCTGCTGCAGGAACTCTATAATGTGGCAGACTGCATGGTAGTCGGCCACTTCGGAGGCCAGTATGCCCTTGCGGCCACCGGCATCTCCGGTATGCTCCTTTCTGTTCTGATTAATTTCTTCATTGGCTTTTCTTCCGGCATCAGCGTCATCACCTCCAGACTCTTTGGTTCCTATAATTTCTCCAAGTTAAAAAGTACCCTGACGGCAGTCTTCCGCCTGGTAATTATTGTAGGAATTCTGATGAACCTTATGGGTTATATCCTCAGCGGCCTTATCCTGGACCTGCTCCACAGCCCGGCAGAGGTCCGGCCCTATGCCCTGTCTTATCTGCACATCTGTATCTTCGGTCTTACAGCCCAGATTATCTATAACGTAGGCACCGCAGTTCTCAGGTCCCTGGGTAATACCAGGACCCCCATGCTTTTCTTCCTCCTGTCAGGAATCTGTAATATCATCCTGGATATCATTTTGGTAATCGGTCTTGGCATGGGAATTGCCGGGGCCGCTTTAGGGACTCTTTTTTCCCAGTGGCTTTTAGCAGCCATGATCCTGCGCTATCTCATGGCCCTGGACCCGGCCTACAGTCTCACCCTGCGGGGCGACCGACTTCCACTGAAGGAATTATTATTGATTCTGAAGGACGGCATCCCTGCCGGTCTTCAGGCCGTCTTCATGAGCATCTCCAGTATGCTGGTCCAGATTACCATCAACCGTTTCGGGCCCGATGCCATGGCCGGTATGACGGTTTATGCCAAAATAGAGGGCTGTCTCTACCTGCCCTCCTTTGCCTACGGCATCGCCCTGACCGGCTTTGTAGGCCAGAACCTGGGAGCCGGCCGCTACGACCGTATCAGACAGTCTGTCAGACTCAGTCTGGTCACCATGACCCTTCTGATCATTCCCCTCAGCCTGGTCCTCCTAGCCGCTTCCCCGGTCATATTAAGAATATTCACCAATGATCCGGGCATCCTCTACAATGCCCATGAGGCCGTCCTCTTTACCTTCCCGGTCTATGTAATCTATTCCCTCAACCAGATCTGGCTGGGGGCCATCAAGGGCATGGGAAACAACTTCTATCCCATGGTCTGCACCCTCCTATGCTACAGTCTCTTCAGGGTCGTCTGGTGCCAGACCATGACAGCCTTCTATTCCAGTATGCGGATTGTTTATCTTAGTTATGATATCAGTTTCTTCCTCATGCTCTTCATGCTGCTTCCCATGTATTTCCACATGGTCCGCCATCTGCAGCAAAGTCTGCAGACTCAAGGTGAATAAATCCTCTGTCATAGCCCGGGATTTATTCCATCGACCTGCCATAGCTTAAAAATATCAAAAAGAAACTATCAAAAAAGAAAATATACAAAAACGGCCGCCGGCAATCAGTTTTTCAATCTGACTGTCAGCGGCCGCTGCCAAGCTTTTGTTATTTACTTTATTGGTAAATATACAATTTTTCAGTGCTTATTCTTTCTATCAAGTCCAGGCATATTCCCACAAGGTCTAGTCTATATCACCAGGCAAAACCATTTTCCCCATTGATCAGCTCTTATGACAGATTCTGCCTTCTCCCCCCTGGTCCGGCAAAGGGATGTAATATATTCCGGGAAGGTAGGAAAATGCTGTCCTTCCCCCGCTGTTTCAAAATATCCATCAACTGTGGGAGCCTTAAAAAGTTTTCCCCAAAGCTCCCTGGTTGATAGTTTCTGCTCTTTATTTTCCATATAGATTCAACCTCTTCAAACCCTGTAAAATCTATTCCTGTACTGCCGGCAGGTACTTTTCATCTCCTCTTCTGTAACTCCTCCCTGAAAAGGGTTGACATTGCTTTCTTGCCCTTCCTGGTGCTCAGGTCTTCCAGATTCATCTCTCCACTGAAAACCAGGGACATGATGCCCACATAGGCTTCCCCAAGTGCTGCTGTAATCACTCCGGCCGTTCCGGCGGATATGGCCCCGCCGGCCACAGTTCCGACACCGGGAATCAGCTTAACCATATTGGCCACAATGGTTTTGCCCAGAATAGTGGCTCCTCCGGTTCCCAGAGTTGAGGAAATGAAGGCTGTCAGTATACTTTTATTAACATCAAATCCAAAAATAGCAGTGATAGACGCGATCATGGAGAGCTGGGTAGGAATAAGCATGGCACAGTCAGAAAGCGGAATCGGTGCAGCTCCCTCACCGATTGCTGCAACAGTCGCTGTTGCTATGATCTTCTGTGCCCGTCGTTTTTTTTCTGCCAGACTCGCGATCTGTACATTCTGCAGGGTATCCATCAGTTCTTCGGGAAGGGTCTCTCCCATGACATGAATCAGTAAGTCCAGACCATAGGCTTTGGCAACATATTCTTCATCGATCTCATAATCCTCAGCCAGAACGGGAACAATCTGGACCACATTGAGATTCTCCTCCAGCAGCAGCCGCTTCAAGGCCCCTGCTCTTTTTTTGGAGAAGGACTGGGTCAGGACTATGATGATAGGCACCTGGGTCGCTTTCTGGTCACTGGATAATTCTCTCAGCCATGCGATCTCCTCTGGCTCTACCCGGTTGGAGGCCGTATTGATACAATACCAGATACAGTGGATGGCCTTGTTGATATCCTGACTGGCCAGACCCTTGCTGATAGTAGTAAGGATCTCTTCTTTGACCTGCTTCTGAACCTCCTTACCCAGTTCAAAGCCTCTGGTATCATAGATGGACAGGGGGACTCCTTTCTTGCTGATCATTCTCATATGGTCAGTAACCGGCTTACCCATGCCGGTCTCTGCCAGCTTATCCCTGAATACGGCATTGATCAGAGTACTCTTACCGACCCCGGTCTTTCCTGCCACAATAATGTTAAGTCTGTTCAGGTTTTTAATCTTCTGGGCAATGGCCTTGATCGCTTCCTGGGCGACCTTTTCTGTATCAAGAACTGCCATCTTCATTCCTCCTCGTCCCTGCCGGGCAATTTCTTATTACTATTTTACCATAATATTCAAGGAGGGGAACAGCCATATTCATTCCTGCTTTCCTGATTATTTCCTGATTCTTTCCAAGTTAATTTCCTCTCATTGTTTTTAATAAGATAATCCAATCCCAAATGAATTTTTCAAGAAAGAGCCCACCTGTAAATTCTCACGTCGGGCCCGGTCACACCAGTGAGAAAATTCCTATCCCACAAGTGGACCTCCCCTAAAAGGTTTTAAAAACATAGGTAACAGACATATTTCTACTGATTAAAAAAGCCCTGGAACTGATGATCATATCCATGTCATAGCTCCAGGGCTTTCTTTTGTATTCAGTTCATTTTTTACAGCATATCGTTATTTCTATGGCATGTCATTATAGAAGACTTCCAGGAATTCTGCCGCGGATGCAGCACCCGGATCCAGATGGCCGATGGCCCGCTCGCCAAGTCTCATGGCCCGGCCCTTGGTGGCAACGATGTTCCTGGTGGATTCCAGGCCATCCTTGCCGGCCTCAACGGCCTTCTCCATGGCTTCCTTGCCCGGTGTACCTGCCTCGTATTCACTGCGAAGCTTCTCCAGGGCAGGAATAAAAGTATCCAGCATGGTCTTCTCACCTGTGGTAGACTTACCACGCTTCTGGATGATGGCGATACCCTTGTCCATCATCTGTATAAATTCTTCAAAGGTAGCTCCCTCATCGGGTCCCTTGCTCTTGATTGGCAGACCAAACTTCATGAAGAAGCTGCCATAGAGGGGTCCTGAAGATCCTCCTACCTTATCCAGAAGAGCCTTGCCTACATGGTTATAAAGATCGCGCACATTCAGTTCTTTCCACTCGTCAAGGTGCTTGTTGACCTCTCTGAAACCAATCTCAAGATTGATGCCATGATCTCCATCACCAATGGCGGAATCCAGTTCTGTGTAGTACTCTTTCCTCTTGTCCACCAGGGCAATCAGGTCTTCAATAACTTTGACAAAATAATCTTTACTTAAAATATAATCGCTCATGTCAACCTCTATATCCTATTATTTCTGTGTAAAGTACGGTGTATCACAAGGAGCATCCATCAACTCTTTCAACTCATCATCCAGCTTCATAAGAGTTACGGACATACCTGCCATATCCATGGAGCATGCGAAGGGGCCAACCAGGGCCTTGTAAACCTTGATGCCCTTCTCCTCAAGAATCTGGGCAACTCTTCTGTAACATACATGAAGGTCCATAAGAGGTGTAGCACCAAGGGAGTTCACCAGAACATAAACCTCATCTCCCTCAACGAAAGGAAGGTCTGCAAGGATTGGCTCCATGATCTCATTGATTACGTTATCCGCTGTGTCAATCTTGCCTCTTCTTACACCGGGCTCACCATGGATACCCATACCAATCTCCATGTCTCCATCAGGAAGTTCGAAGATCACATCGCCCTTAGCCGGCAGTGTAGCGGAGGACATGGCAACACCCATAGTTCTGGTATTGTCATTGGCCTTCTTGGCAGCTGCAACAACTTCATCCAGGTCAGCGCCGGTGTCAGCCTTAGCACCTGCTACCTTGAATACGAAGAAGTCTCCGGCGATTCCTCTTCTGTCCGGAATATTCTCAGAAGAAACAACATCGTCTGTTACAAGTACTGTCTCAACACGGATATCATCTTCCTCATCCGCCTGCTCAGCACCCATATCAAAGTTCATAACGTCTCCTGCATAGTTACCGTAGAGGTAGATACAGCCCTTGCCATTGTCACAGGCCTTGGCGGAAGCATAGCAGGGATCCGGTGACGGGGATGTATTGATATTACCAATAACAACGCCATCAGCGAAGCCTTCTCCAACATAGCCGATGAAGAGCGGCTCATGTCCGGAACCACCACCGATGATTACACCAACCTTATCCTTGGTGCCGGCGTCATTAGCGATAACAACTCTGCCCTGGGCCTCTTCAAGGTCACACATTTTTACATATTCTTTATGGGCTTTAACATATCCTTCCAGATACTCTTCTACGATATCATAGGGATCATTAAATAATCTTTTAATCTTTGCCATGTACATATCCTCCTTATTCTTACATGTCAAACAACTTGTTAGTTTAATTATATATGGAATATCTGAATTTTTCCATAGTTTTCACAAATAATTTATGGAAATAATAGAGATAATATGTGAATTATTAACAGATTTTTACTTATGTTCACATAAACTTCGATTAATTTGATTTTTTAGTTCCATTTTAAAACAGCCGATTTTTCCCTTTTGTAACTGGTCTGGCAAAATAACCCTCAACTCAATGAAAAGAGCTTCATCCTAAAAACATAAATTTAAAAAAGGCTTCCATCATAAAAATCTTTATAGAAAATAGAAACCGAAAATAGAAACCCAATCCAAAAAAAGGCCCCCATCATGAAAACTTTCATTGAAAATAGAAACCCAATTCAAAAAAGTCTCCCATCATGAAAAACATCAACTGGAAAATAACCTCCATCAAAAAGGCCCTCAAGTCAATGAAGGCCCTGGCTACGTCACTTATTCAAAATATAATAGGTTCCGCTGTCCTGGTCATAATAAAGTGTCCCCAGCTCTTCCAGAGTTACCTGATCATCCTGCAGCTGGTTTTTATCAACAATCTCTATCTGATCCTGATTGATTGGCCTGGCCTGAAGATCGCTGCCTACAGACTTAAGATCCAGTTTCCAGCCCATGACCACTGCAATCATAATCCCCACTGCCAGTACCAGCATGGCATCTGCCAGGTTGGCCATACTGCTCATGGGATTAATAATCTATGCAGAATTTTCTGCAGGATTTATTACAATACTTTCTCCATATCTAAAGGTGACCTTAAAGTAAAGGTGACCTTAAAGCAACTCAAGATAACTGACTACTTTTTTATCTTTCAGCTCCTCCTTCAAAACAGCCATGGCTGCCGGCTCATAGGATACTACACAGTCCGCACCGCTTTTGCGGATATCCCTGACAGCCATATCCTTTATGGCCGCCAGAGCCTCACTGTCTGTTCCGAAACAGCTGTATTCCGGTCCTACAGGCCGCTGCCATATGGTCAGTTTATTGACCCGCCGATCCCCCTCCAGGAGGGGAATATATTCCGCGGACCTCTTTACCGGGACTTCCCTCTGGTTTTTAAACTGTTCGTTGAGCTTATCCCCGTTACAAAGATAACGAAGATTAAAACTTCCTCCATAGACATAGGCCGGCTGGTCTGCCTGCAGTTCTCCCAGAATATCCGGCAGATACATGACTTCAAAATCTCTTTCCAGTTCCAGCTTTCCGGCAAATATTGTCAGCATATAGCAGGCCTGGGCGGAAAGAACCAGAACCTTGCTGGCACCGGTATCCCTGATCATGGCAATCACCTGCTTCAGCTGCCTGTATCCTTCCCGGATCAGGCCGCAGGCAAAGTATTCAAACCCCAGAAATACAGGATCAGCCCGGTTGACAAAGCCCAGATCATGGTTCCTGCAGTAAGCGGCAAAGGCCTTTTCCCCGTCGGCAAAGCCTTGGGCAGTGGCATCATCCAGAAGGATTGCCATATCACCGGCAGAATCCAGGGGCAGGTCCCAGGCGGCAGCCTTATTGATATGGCCTCCGTTTTCCTCAAGCAGCTTTCGCAGCTGGCCGGGGCCTTCCGGCCGGTAACCCTTTTCCAAAAGCATGGCCCTGCTTAAAATCATGACATCCGTACAGTCCTCCGGATTCTCCCTGAAGTTCTGCCAGCGCTCTCCCTGCCTGGACAGGATACCGGAAAATACAATGTCCCCAATGTAGTCATTGGCAGGAAGGTCCCCTTTAAAGACTGCCCTGGCAAGCTGGAGCTTTCTGGAAGGATAATCATGCATTTTCCTGGATGCGAGGAACTCCGGACAAAAGCAGACTCCCTGATCCATATGGAGGACCTGATAATACGGCGGCTACATTTCCGGCCGCAAAGATACCTGGAACGGATGTCATCATCTCGTCGTTGACTATGGGACCCTTAGTGACAGGACTGATCTCAATCCCTGCCAGGTCTGAACCAGCCGCCATGGCTGGCTAAACTGTCCGGCCAGGGAGCCTGCAAAAAATGCTTTGTAACCACCCGGATGCAGTTCATAAAAGGAAACAAAGCATCCCTAAATGACAAAAAAAGACATCCCTGCTTTTGGTGGCAGAGATGCCTTTATGAAGTCATATTCCATATTTCAACGATTCTTATAATATCTCGATATCATTATTCTTCGCATATTCAAGATACTTTTTTGGTATTTTGTCATCAACGATAAAGGCCTCAAAAATCTCCAGGTCAAACATGTTGGCCATGGAAACCTTGTCAAACTTGGAATAGTCAGCCACCATATAACAGTGATTGCTGACAGAGGCCAGGGTCTTATTTGTTATTATTTCATCAAGAGAACTGTGGGTGACTCCTTTTTTCATGGACACTGCCAGAACACCCATAAAGGCCTTATCTATGTTGAACTGGCTGATAAACTCATTGGCACTGCTTCCGATGAAGGCACTGGAAATTGACCTGAGCTTGCCGCCCGGCATATAGACCGTCACATTAGGGAGGGTCCTGGCCTTGACAGCCACATTGATGGACAGGGTCAGCACATTAATATTAGTGATGCTCTCATCAATGTAATCCAGGATAAACTCCACTGTACTTCCGGAATTCAGGGCAATGGTCTCCCCGTCCCGGATCAGGGCGGCAGCCTTTTTTGCGATCATCCGCTTTTCTTCCACATGCTCGTGCTGTTTAGATACGATATTGAGCTCTTTAAAAGTCTCCTGACTGTTCTCTGCAATGTAAGCCCCGCCGTACATGAGGGAAACCCCCTGGTTTTGCGCCAGATACTTGAGATCCCTGCGGATGGTGGGCACTCCCACCTCATAATGCCTGGCCAGCTCTTCTGCCTTTACAGAACCTTCCCTGCGAAGGATAGCCATGATTTCTTTTCTTCGTTCAATAGGTAACATATCTAAACTTCTCCTGATCTAAATATCTCCTGATTATATGGTATTCTGATTCATACCTTTCCTGTTTCCTCTTAATTTCTAATTTAAATATCTATATGTCGTTATATATTGTATCTCAAATATCTATTTTCGTCAAACAGTAACAGGTATTTAAAGGTCCACATCCTGACTGGCACGCAGAAATCTCTCCTCTTGCGGACAGATCAGTCATTGAATGCTGCTGTCTAAAGGTCTACATCCTCACTGACACAGCAGCTGGCACCATACTTTTCACACCAGACCTCTATCTTTTCCCTCAGCTTCCTGTCTCTGCTATATTCCAGGAGAAAGCAGTCCACCTTCCTCTTCAGGACCTTGAGGATGAGACCGGTATAAAAGAGAGTATCCTCCGCCTCCTGCCTGCCAAACTTACCCCGGCCGTCATAGTCATCAATAAGGGAGAAAACCTCCTCCTGGGTATAGCCATCGATATAATCCATGAGCTTTTCTCCCCGGTCTATGGCATCATCCAGCCACTCAGACCCGCCGTTTATCATGACATAACCACCCAGGGCCCGGAATTTCAGAAAAAGCTCTGCTATGGCTGTGAACATCTTTTTGCTCTTGTACTCAGAGTAGACATCGATGTTGTCAAGCCACCAGCCATCAAAACCCATCTCCTGGATCTCCCTGGCCCGCCTGATAAGGAAATCCTGCCAGGGAGCCTGTCTAACATCTATATAGTACTCTTTGGGCCAGTCAGGAAGCCTTTTCAATTTATAACTGCTGTAATCCTTCCACCAGGGCCGCTCCTTTTCGATGGTCCCGACCGAGACATAACCCAGCACCTTATAACCCTTGGCCCGGACGGCCTGGATCTGGGCCGGACTGTAGTCCTCCGGCTCTAGAACCATGATGCCGCTGCCCTTGTCCAGTCTGGCCGGATTAATCCTTGTACTAAGATATACTTTATAATTCATAGACGCTGACTCCTTCTAATTATGGCCCGCTTAGAGAAAAACATTCTCCCTTTCCCTGGCCTGTAACCTTATCATGGTTGGTCTTCTTTTCCCCTTTCCATGTTCTTAGTATAGGCAATGCCGGGTCCCTGGTCAACTGCCGCCTGACCTCACTTTTTCCTCTTTTTTCAGGAAGACCAGGCCAGATATGGCAAAGCCCTGCCTGAAACCGAAGCACAAAAAAGGATAAGATCTCTCCTATCCTTCTAACGCACATATGGCCAGAACCTTGTCCAGCATTTCCATAATCCGGAAGCCTTCCCTGGCTGTTACCAGCTTTACCCCATGTTCCTTCAGGTACCGGTAAAAAGCGATGATGAACTCTTCCTCAATACTGAGCTCTCCCATGTAGGTCATCATCACTACATCAATCTCCCCCTTCTTAACATCATCAAGCAGGGAAAGAAATCTGGGCCGGTTCTTCACATTGTGGATATCGCTGCCGGTCAGCCGGGATTCGCTCCTGTCAAGATAAAAAACGAATTCGCATTGGTCCCCGAACAATTCCTGAGCCTTGATCTGGCAGGATTCCCTTCCTATGGATACCATCTGGTTTCCTGCCTGATTACAGCTGGGACATCCCCCGGGGGCATTCTGGAATTGATAAATCGCTATACGCATAATCTACCCCTCTCTTTAACATCATTTGATTCCTTAATCTAATTATATCAGTAAAAGAGAAAATGATTGGAACTATCAGACGAAAAAGGGGGGATAATCACACACTGGGATCTAATCCGGAATCTCCTCCACATTTACACTTCTTACCTCAAAAATATCATCGTCCCCCTGCAGATTCCCACCGGTCCATTTCCTGACCTCGAGGACAAAGGGAAAGCGGTCATACTCCAGGCAGAGGATCAGGTCTTTCACCGGAAATACATCCTGCCATCTGATATCAAAGAACCTGGCCACGGAAGGGTCATTGACCAGGGCAAGGATCTCCGGGCCCATATCCAGAGTCTGTCCGGTAAGCAGGCTCTTTATATAACGGCCGCAAAGTTCATCCTCAGGGGCCGGAGAAATCCCGGAATTACCCATACAGACCAGGGAAACCTGGTCCGGATCCCGGCTCCTGATGTAGGCCGCGATGGCGGAGGCGTTGACCAGACTGCCGGTCACCAGCTCCTCTGCTCCCGCCGCCCAGGCATGGACCAGGCCCTGGGTTCCGGCACTGGTGGTATGGATCACTGTCTTCCCACTAAGGTCAGCATTCTCCGTCTGGGAGGGAGAATTACCATAATCAAAGCCGGGCAGAATAACTCCGCCCCGCTCACCGGCCATAAGATAGTCCGGGTGGTCTCTTTTCAGATTCCAGGCTGTCTCTTCCCTGCCCACGGCATAAATCTTATCCACACCCCTGGAAAAAAGATAAGGTTCCAGGGAAAAGGCCCGGAAAACATCTATGACTACCGCAAGACCCCTTGCCTGACCGGCGCCTTCCAGCAGATGAAACATTTCAATATTCATAATATAGTCTCCTCGTAAAATAGTCAGAAAGCCCTGAATCTACAGCGGAACAGAGCTTTCTTTTTATGGAATCTATTATAATCTTTCAGTTAAGACTGTAAAGGAAATTTTCTAAAGAAGACCAGCCTGTCTGATTATTTTCCTACCAGTACCATAAGACTGCGGGACATCAGTTTTATGGATCCCCTGACCTCCCTCTCCTTGCCGGAAGTCTTATCCAAGTCCTGGTGGCTGCTGTCACCCGTATAGACCAGCTTATGCCAGGTCATGCCCTCCGGCAGCTTGGGAAGTTCCAGTTCATGGTCTTCCCAGTGACCGTTGACACCGCAGTAGATAAAATAATCCTGGTCAGTTCCAAAATCAGCTTCCGGCTCCGCATACATAAAACCGAAAACCAGGAAGGGCTCCCACATATTAAGCTCCCAGGCTTTCATACTATGGAAGGACAACTCCGGATAGCCGCTGCTGTTGGTATCGGTGTAGTAACCCTTTTTTCTGAGAACAGGATGGTTCCTTCGGAGCTTGATCATAATCCGGTAAAACTCATATACATCCCTATAGTGGGCCTTATTATCCCAGTTAAGCCATGAGATGGGGTTGTCCTGGCAATAAGCGTTATTGTTTCCATCCTGGGAATTCCTGAATTCATCCCCGGCCAGTAACATGGGAACACCACGGCTTAGCAGGAGAAGGGCCAGGGCATTTTTCACCCTTCTGTTCCGGAGACTCTCAACGGCAGGGTCCTTTGTGGGCCCTTCCACACCACTGTTCCAGCTGACATTATCATTAATCCCATCCCTGTTATCCTCACCGTTGGCATAATTATGCTTCTCATTATAGGATACCAGATCATTTAAAGTGAAACCGTCATGACAGGTCACAAAATTAATAGTGGTATGATTGCTATTGTTTTCATAGATATCCGGAGACCCCTGGATCCGTTTAAGGAGCTCAGGACCGGCGTCAGCATCACTGCGGATAAAATGTCTCAGACAGTCCCGGAAATGGCCATTCCACTCCGACCATTTGTCCGGAGCCGGAAAAGACCCCACCTGGTAGAGGCCGGCGGCATCCCAGGCTTCGGCAATCAACTTAGACAATATGTAATGACCTCCGATTTGTAGGTTCGTGGATTTACCTGTATACTATAAGTCGGAAAAAACAATGGTAACAGGGATTACCGC
>DLBH01000013.1 GCA_002494165.1 Lachnospiraceae bacterium UBA7026
AAAAGTCACTTCATAACAGAAATAAGCAGACGAGATCAAATAAGAAAATAAGCAAACAGGATCTAATAGGTAAACAGGATTTAATAAGCAAACAGGATCTAATAAGCAAACAGGATCTAATAAGAAAACAGGATCTAATAAGAAAACAGGATCTAATAAGAAAAAGAAACGAATCTCTATGGATCCGTTTCTTTTTCTTATTATTTTAATATTGACTTTTAATCTGTTCTAGCTGCTGCTAAGGCAGCGGTTTTTTTATCTTTGTAGCATCTATTAGATGACATCTACATCGATCTCCATAATCTTGCCGGTTTTAGCGTTGATGGTGAATTCATATTCTTTGTTGTCCTTGGTGAATTCGATCTCATAGACCTTCTTGCCGTCTTCCGTATCCAGCTTCACCTTGGTGAAAGTTACCTGGGAGGCGTCAAAGCCTGCCCTTTGCAAGGCAATCGCCTGCGCTTTCGCAGCTCCGATATACTTACCGGATTTCTTGTTTGACTTATGGATTCTCTCTTTTTCCCAGTCCTTGATCTTACCGGTTTTCGCATTGATGTCATACTCGTATTTGTAGTTGCCTTTAACGAATTTTATTTCGTACTCGTTATCTTCTTTATCATATTTGGCCTTGGTGAATTTCACCTTTGACTTTTTGAAGCCGGCATGTTTTGCGGCGATGCTTTTTGCTTTTGATTTACTAATCTTCCTGCTGGCCGCCTCAGCCCTGAAAGCTCCAAGCATAAGGCCGAGCATCAGAATTACTGCAGTAAGGATTGCTCCCATAAAGAATCTTCTCATTCCTGTCATCTCTTTTCTTCTTCCTGTCATAACTATAATCTCCTTTCCTTTTTATCCGTTTTAAGATTAATGTCTTTTAGAATTTTTGTTGCCTTTATCTTGTTGCCTTGTTTTTTTATCTTATGGCTTGATTATAAAGGGCAAAGATTAAAGCAAGATTAGAAAATAATAGTTTTTTCAGTTTTTCTCAGAAAATGTTCACAGGACATTTTCCAGTATGGACAAAGTCTGGCTATTGAAAAAAGATGATATAGAAGCTGCTTCCCTCGCCAGGCTGGCTGGACAGGCTGATATCTGCTCCGTGGTACCTGCAGATCTCCTGGACCATGGAAAGACCCAGGCCAGTACCTGATCCGGTCCTTGAGGAGTCCACCTGGTAGAAGCGATGGAAGATCTTTTCCTTTTCTTCGGGAGCTATTCCTATACCGTTGTCCTCCACCTGCAGAACTGTCTGGTCACCCCTGTCCTTGTTTCTGTAAAGGCGGACATGGATCCAGCCATGGTCTCTGCCATAGCGGTAGGCATTGGAAATGAGATTGGTCAACATCCTGATGATGAGGCTCCGGCTGCCTTTGATATGGATCTGCTCCTGGCAGGACCAGTCAAGTCTGATTCCTTTTACCTGCAGCAGGGCCATATCCACACAGACTGATTCGACCAGGCCGGACAGGTCCATGTCTTCCATGGGGTAAATATCCGTCCCTCGCTCAAGCCTGGAGAACATAAGCAGGTCTTCTACCATCCTGGACATATGATGTTCCTGCCTCTCTATGGTTTCCAGGGCTTCGATGTATTCCTCCTTGTCCCGGTCCTGCTCAAGGATGTATTCACATTCAGCCCTGATGACGGAAATGGGGGTTCTCAGTTCATGGGACACATCAGAGGAAAACTGTTTTTCGGCGTCGAAGGATTTCTCCAGCCGGTCCATCATGTCGTTGAAATTGCCGGCCAGCTGATGGAGCTCATCATTGCCTGGGCCCAGATCGATCCTCTTGGACAGGTCCCGGCCCTGGCCGATCTCCATGGCTGTCTCATTGATCTCATTGATGGGCCGCAGTAGTCTGCCGGCAAAGATATAGCCGCCTACTATGGCGAAGATTACCAGAACCGGCAGTAGAATCATGGACATTTTCATGGTGCTGGACATCTGGGCCTGGCCCTGTTGCTCCGATACAGCTCCCCGAAGCCAAAGACCGTCAAGCTTCTGGCCTGCCAGGGACCGGTCATAGATATACCAGTTGATACCATCTTCCCTGGAGGTCTGTACCTGGCCGTCGGAAAAAGGAACCTTTTCCAGAAGGTCCGGATTGGGGTCGCTTCCCACAAAAAGCTTTCCATCAGAATAGTAGACACCGGCACTGATTCCGTTCATTTTCGTGATGAAATCATCATCGATCTCTATGTAGCCGTTCTGGTATTGCAGGTATTGGTCATCATCCCGGTCCAGCTCTCCCTGGGAGATCTCCTCATAGTATTCTACTTCATCATAATTATTTTCCACCATACGAATGAGAGCATCCTTGACTGTCTTTTGCATGACAGTTCTGCTGATATAGAAGACGGATGCCAGGGTGAAGAAAGAGATGAAGAGCAGAATAAGGCTGAACCAGAGGGTGATTTTTAATCGGATACTGTTTTTCTCTCTGCTTATAGCCATAGATACCTCCGGAATCTTCACTGCTGGTCACGGATTACATAGCCCCTGCCCCAGACTGTATGGATCAGCTTCCTGTCATGGTCCACATCGATTTTCTTTCTCAGATAACGGATATAGACATCCACCACATTGGTGCCTCCCTCGTAGTCAAAGTTCCAGACATGGTTTTCTATCTTCTCCCGGGACAGGACCAGGCCCTTGTTTCTCATCAGATACTCCAGGATGGCATATTCCCGGGCCGAAAGGGTGATCTCCCTGCCTGCCCGCTCAACCTTATGGCTATTGCAGTCCATGGTCAGATCATCGACCTGCAGCCGGTTGTCCACCATGCCAAAAGAGGGTCTTGTCATAGCCCGGATCCTGGCCATCAATTCATCAAAGGAAAAAGGCTTGACCAGGTAATCGTTAGCCCCTGTGTCCAGTCCCTTGACCCGGTCCGGTACCGTATCCCTTGCCGTCAGCAGCAGGACCGGTGTCGCTATGGCTCCAGCCCTCATCTTTCGCAGGATAGTCAGGCCGTCAAGACCCGGCAGCATGATATCCAGGACCACTCCGTCATAGCTGGTATATTCCAACAGGTCCCAGGCTTCCCTGCCATCCAGGCAGCTGTCAACACTATATCCTGCCGATGTGAGTTTCTTTACCAGAATTCGGTTCAGGTCTTTTTCATCTTCCACAATCAATAATCTCATAAAAGCACCTCGATTCCCAGGACCAGGCTAAAGACCCTGTCTGCAGTGGCTTAACAGCCGGGCTTATGCCTGCTGTTTCTGACATAATTGTACCATGGCCGGGCCTCTTTTTACCATATATTTCCTCCTTCCAGACCCTGCTATTTTAGGCCGGCAGAAAAGGGAATACAGAGATCCATCCTAAGCCTACTATATGATATTTAGATGAAAGAAAGATTAAAACAAGACCCTGATGAGGAAAATATTTTCCAGGCAGGAAGGTAAATAACCTTTCGGGTTTTGGAAGATTTTCAGGGGCTTATGAAAACTTTTTAAAATAATGAAAAAGAGGAGGCCCCAGGCCTCCCCTTAAGATCAGAATATATGAAAATATTATAATTCACAGTTGTTGACGGTTCTGGGGAAGGGAATCACATCCCGGATATTACCCATACCGGTCAGATACATAACGCATCTCTCAAAACCAAGTCCGAAACCGGAGTGTCTTACAGACCCGTATTTACGAAGGTCCAGATAGAAGTCATAGTCTTCCTTGTTGAGATTCAGCTCTTCCATACGGGCTACCAGCTTATCGTAGTCATCCTCACGTTGGCTGCCGCCGATGATTTCTCCGATTCCCGGCACCAGACAGTCCATGGCTGCCACGGTTTTGTTGTCTTCGTTCATCTTCATATAGAAGGCC
>DLBH01000030.1 GCA_002494165.1 Lachnospiraceae bacterium UBA7026
GAGGCGGTATAGGGAATCAGGAAAATGAAGATGATCGCTGAGGAACAGACCTTCAGGGCATTACTGTCAAATCGTTTTCCAAAAAACTGGGGCATGGTGGCTGAATCCAGATGCTGGGTCATGATACGGGTACGTCTTCCCAGAATCACCCAGGCCATCAGGGAACCAATCACGGCATTTCCCAGGCCTGCCCATGTGGCGGAGATACCGTATCTCCAGCCGAACTGGCCGGCATAGCCGACAAATACTACGGCTGAGAAATAGGAAGTACCATAGGCGAAGGCTGTAAGCCAGGGACCTACACTGCGGCCGCCAAGGACGAAGCCGTTAACATCAGTTGCGTGTTTACGACAGTAAAAGCCGATTCCTACTAAAAGAGCAAAGTAGAGAATTAAGATAATTAGTTTCATAGTGATCTCCTTCATGTTTTTTAGATTTTGTTTAAGAATCATAAGTTTTAATTTATTAATTTATTTATTAATAGATTCATTAATAAATCAAAACATTCCCACTTTTTGCATTTAACAATTTAAACCTGTAAAGCTTTAACTCTTAAAACATATAAACTTTAGCACATAAAATTGATGAAGTCAATAAATATATTATCTTTTCTCAATTTTTAATCTTGTATTTTATTGAATGACCTGGGCGTTTGGAAGAGGTTTTTTAGGATTTATTTCCCGGGAGATGACCAGGATCTTTCATAATAGAATATGATCCAGCAATTGCAGGTGATTTTTCAAAAGGATAAAGAATCCTTGGTCGACCAGCTTAGATTAAAGTTATGTATTCAGTCTTTATTAAAGTGATTGATAAATGAGTGCTAAATGAAGTACTCTTGTGCTATAATTAGGGCGAAAAGGAGGACGATTCATGAGAAAGATATTATATGCGGCTTCGGAATGTGCACCTTTTATTAAGACAGGCGGTCTTGGGTCAGTCCTTGGGTCTCTTCCCCAGGAGCTGGATCCGGCGGGCTATGATGTCCGCGTTGTGATTCCGGCCTATGAATGTATTGAAGAAAAATGGAAAAAAGAGATGAAGATTATTGCCACCTTTCCTGTATGGCTGGGGTGGAGAGAATTATCGGCAACAGTGAAAACCCTGGACTATAACGGGGTGAAGTTTTATTTTCTGGAAAATAATTATTATTTCTGTGGGGATTCCCCCTACGGAGACCTGGGCGCGGACGTAGAGAAGTTCTGCTTCTTCTGTAAGGCAGCTGTGGATATGCTGGCCTTTCTCAAGTTCCGGCCTGACCTGATCCATTGTCATGACTGGCAGAGCGCCATGATCCCTCCCATGCTCAAGGGCTTCCATGGAGACGATCCCTTCTACCAGTCCATGAAGACCATCATGACCATCCATAATCTCAGATTCCAGGGAATCACCGGTATTGACCACATGAAGGACCTGACTGGCCTGCCCGACTGGATGTTTGGTTTTGAGTACCTGGGCCACTATGACTGCGCCAGCATGTTAAAAGGCGGCATCGCCTTTGCCGACAAGGTGACCACTGTCAGCAAGACCTATGCTGAGGAGATTCAGACAGCCGAATATGGAGAAGGTCTGGAAGGCATCCTTTCCTGGCGTAAAAAAGATTTATCCGGCATCGTCAATGGTATCGATTACGATATGTATAACCCTGCTAAAGACGAGAATCTCGACCAGACCTACAGCTACAGGACCTTCGCCAAGGGCAGACCGGTGGACAAGCTTGGCCTGCAGAAGGCAGCAGGCCTTCCCCAGGGGGAGAACTATTTCACCATGGGCATCGTATCCCGGCTGACAGACCAGAAAGGCTTTGACCTTTTTATGGACACTATCGGGGAAATATTGAACCTGCCCGCCCAGCTCTTCATTTTAGGAGGCGGCCAGCCCCAGTATGAAGCATTTTTCAGGAAATGTCAGGAGCTCTATCCGGACCAGGTTTACCTGCAGACCAACTACAACGACCAGATGGCCAAAAAGATCTACGGCGGCTGCGACCTGATCCTCATGCCCTCACGATTTGAACCCTGCGGACTCTGCCAGCTGATGAGCCTTCGCTACGGGGCCGTTCCCCTGGTAAGAAAAACAGGAGGCCTTAAGGATACCGTGGCCCTCTATGGAGAGGACGACAGGCCCACAGGTTTTGGTTTTGAAGATTATGACGGCCAGGCCTTTCTGGGAGCAGTCCTGGAGGCCTACCAGGTTTACAAAGACCAGCCCCAGGATTGGGAAGAGATCATAAGACGGGGCATGAAGAAGAACTTCTCCTGGAAGAGTTCCGCCGCCAAATACCAGCGGATGTACGACCATCTTCTCCAGTAGGAAATGAAGAACTCGGACAGTCGTCCATATTAGCTGGCAAAAGACAATATATGTGCCCTATAGTCACAAATAATACAATTAAGCATTTAATATTATATAAGAGCAAAAGGAAAAACATAAAATGATAGAAGTAACAGAAAAAGACCGTTATGAATTCCGCCAGATCCGACCGGCGGAGATTCAGGAATGTGTGGAAATAGAAGAAATCTGCTTTCCTCCTGAGGAGGCCAATAACTGGCGGCAGATGGTTGACCGGGTCGCCATGGCTTCCGAACTCTTTCTGGTAGTCTTCGACCGGGGAGAGGGAAGAATAGCCGGTTTCCTCACCGGTATAGCCGTCGATGAGGAGACCTTCCGGGATGACTTCTTCGTGGATGCTACCCTCCACAAGGAAGACGGAGCCAATGTGATGATTTTAGGCCTGGATGTCCTGCCCGAATACCGGCACCGGGGCCTGGGTAGCCGGATCATGAAAGAATATATGGATATTGAGAAGGGGAGAGACCGGAAAAAACTTTTCCTGACCTGTCACGAGGATAAGATTCCCTTCTACCAGTCCATGGGTTACCGCCACCTGGGAGAAAGTAACTCCAGCTGGGGCGGCTCCACCTGGCACGACATGGTCATCGATCTCTAAACCCCGACTCTTAACCATGCCTTCCCGGGTTGTCAGAAAACCTGTCAGACTCTGTGGGGTCATCAAAAGAATCAGCTATGGGAAGGGTTTTCCTCCGTCGCTTATAATTCGCGCCTCCTGCGGAACTCGTCTGCTTCGCAGACTCAGACAGCCGCCCGGCGCGAAAGCTGTACTCGGAAAACCCTTCCCATTTACGCCCATGCTTCTTTTGATGATCCCCACAGAATAGCTGACAGGTTTTCTTTATCTTTATGGCAATGGCAAAATTATAAAGAATCTTTTCCGGGCTTTCCTACTAAGCCGTCAAACTCTTTATAGGCCTTCAAAAGATGCCTTTCGGGGCTTTTTAGGGCCAGTCAGTTAATAAGATGCTCCCGGCAAATAGAACCATTTGCCGGGAGCATCTATACTGACGGGCTTAGAAAGCCCCGGAAGGCGTGTTATTAGGGTAGTTCTGTGATGCCGGTGATGTCGGGTTCGATGGTCATGGAGTAGTTGGTGTGGTAGATTACGAAGCCGGGCCTGGCGTGGGGCGGTTTGCGCAGGTTCCTGCGTTCCGTGTAGTCCACATCAACCTTGGGAGCATTCTTACCCTTGGAATAATGGGCTGCCAGCCGGGCCGCTTCCTCGTAGGTCCTGTCCGGCAGCTGGTCGGCAGTTCCCAGTTTGACGATCACATGGGAGCCGGCCATCTGCTTGGCATGGAACCACATGTCTTTACCGTTGGCAAAACGGAAGGTCAGTTCATCATTCTGGAAATTGTTCCTGCCCACATACATGTGGAAGCCGTCGGAGGAGATATAGTGGAAGGGCTGGCTCTTGCCGGCAATCTTCTTATTCTTCTTTCCCCTGCCGTGGCCTTTCAGGTAACCGTAGTTCGTGAGCTCCTGGCGGATAACGGTCAGGTCATTTTCATCCCGGGCAATCTCTAAAGAGTTGCTGATGGATTCTAAGTGGAGGAGCTGGGCATGGGTTTCCTCGGTCAGGCTGGTCAGGGCTTCATAGGTTCTTTTCAGCTTGCCGTAACGGTCGAAATACTTGGCGGCATTGGCCATGGCATCTTTGGTGGGATCTAAAGGAATGGTCAGTTCCTGATTATCATAATAATTGATGCAGGTGAGACTTTTCTGGCCTGGCTTTATGTCATAACCATAGGTGTGGAGCAATTCTCCGTATACTTTATATTTGTCCCGCTTTTCCGTGTCCTTCAGCTGCCTGAGCTGGAGGTCATATTTTTTTGCGGTCCTCTCCAGGGCGTTCTGAACTACCCGCCGCAGGTCGGCTGATTTCTGCCGGACCCGGGTTACCAGTTCCCGCTCGGCATAGAAGGTTTCCAGGACCTGGGAGATGGTCGGGAAGGACCGGGCTTCCAGACCGGGAAACATGGTGAGGGTCAGGGAGGCGAACTCTTTAGGCTCCTTGCCCTGGTAGACGATATTAGGCTGGAAGTCCCGGGCTTCTATGATGGTTTTCATCCTGACCAGTTCTCCGTAAAGGGCGGTCTGGTCATGGTCAGATAGGGAGGCTACGGCGTCTCCTCCGTCGATGCCGGCCCGGTAGCAGAGCTCGTTGGCCAGAAGAGGACTGATGCCGGAAAGACTGCCGTAGATGGCCTTCTGGACAGAAGCGGATTTCTTTAAAAGGACCTGGTCCATCCATTCCGGTGTGAGGGAAAGGATGGAGGTCTTGCCCTGTTTTGGCGGAGCCTGGTAGCTCCTTCCGGGAAGGACTTCCCGGACAGAACTGATCTGGGCGGAAATATGCTTGATACTGTCGATGATGGTTCCTTCTTCATCGACGAATATGATATTGCTGTGCTTGCCCATGATTTCTATGATAAGTTTCTTTCTGCATACATCGCCCAGCTCGTTGAGGTGTTCGATGGTCATTTCCACGATACGCTCCATGCCCGGCTGGTCGATTTTAAGGATGCGGCCGTTGCTGATGTGCTTGCGCAGGAGCATACAGAAGTTGGGGGCGGTCAGGGGATTGGCCCTGTTGGATGAGGAGAAATAAATCAGCGGCAGGCTGGCTCCCGCCGAGATCAGCAGCCGGTGGTTTTCCCGCTGGTTTTTGATGACCAGAAGCAGCTCATCCGGCTCCGGCTGGTATATTTTATAGATGCGTCCCCCGGTGAGGAGGCGGTTCATATCATGAACAACATTGGCTATTACTACGCCGTCAAAGGCCATAAGGAGGTCCCTCCTGTTCTTAATTCTATATTGGGTGTGCCTGGGGTATCAGTCATTATTTCCCCGAAGAGAATGTCTGTGCCGCAAGGCAGTTTATATCGTAACATGATAGCATATCATAGGAAAGAATGCAAAAACCCATTTTTCAGTTCAGCTTGTATATTGGGGAAGAATAATGATATAATTACCATAGATTCCTCCGATGAGGCAAAAGGGGCTCGCTGGCTGCCAGCCCGGAGACTCTGGGGAAGAATAAAGGATCACAGGATGGTTCTTTCAGACCTCTTTATTGTCTGCCTGTTTCCATGTTGGTCCCTCAGTATATTTTGAGAAAGGAGATTCATTATGTCCAGGATTAATAACGAAGATCTGAAGAGAGAAGCGCTTCCTATTATTTGGAATGACCGCAAGCATCATCTTTGGTTCCCATTAAGCTTTACAAAGTATAAGATTGACGCAGAGAGGCTTTATATCAATAAGGGGCTCCTGGCATCGAGAGAGGATGAATGTCTGCTTTACCGTATTCTTGACGTCACTCTGACCAGGTCTTTCGGACAGAGAATCTTCGGAACCGGGACCATTGAGCTTAATACCAAGGACAGGTCGACACCGGTAATCCGCCTGGAGAATGTCGGCCAGAGCAAGGATGTTAAGCAGCTGATCAGTGAACTGATTGAGAAGAGCAGGGTTCGTCACAACCTTGTTGGCCGGGATATGTATGGGTCCTCAGGCCACATTGATCCCATAGAGATGGATCCCGACCTCTTTGATGAGGATGGTATGGGAGGCCCGCCGCCCCATTTTTAAAAGCTTTTTCAGGAAGCCTAAGCCGGAATAATAATTTTTTTGTATCGTCAGCCAGACTGTCATTTTGTCATGATAGTCTGGTTTTTCTTTTTTTTCAGGGAGGCTTATGTGTTGACAGAGACCGCTGGAAAATGTATAATAACCCTTGTTTCTCTGTTAAAGTAGAGAGGTAACGCATTAATGTGATAAAGTAAAAGAAAATAATTATGGCTATTTCTTTTAATATAGGATATAATTTTATATTGTATGTTTAAGAAGAAATTAGTGAATTGTTTACCGGGAGGTATATTATGATAGAGAAGTTACTCCATACTCCGGAGGGTGTCCGGGATATCTACAGCAGGGAATGCAAGGAGAAGGCGGCTGTGGAAGAAAGACTTAAAGGGGTTCTGGACCAGTTCGGCTACCAGCAGATTGAGACACCGACCTTTGAGTTTTTTGACATATTTAACAGTGATACGGGAACTGTAAGCTCCAGAGAGATGTTTAAGTTCTTTGATCGCAATAATAATACTCTTGTTCTCCGGCCTGACATGACCCCATCCATTGCCAGAAGTGTGGCCAAGTACTACAGCGGTTCTGACTTCCCGCTGAAGCTCTCTTACAAGGGTAATACCTTCCTTAACAATCCCCGCTACCAGGGTAAGCTTACGGAGAAGACGGAGATGGGGGCCGAGTATATCAACGATGACTCGGCCGCGGCAGATGCCGAGGCCATCGTCATGATGATCGAGTGTTTTCTGGAAGCGGGTCTCAGGGATTTCCGGGTGGATATCGGCCAGGCCGAATTCTACAAGGGTATGATGGATGCCCTGGATCTGGACCGGGATGTCAAGCTTAAGATCAATGAATATATTGAGAACAAGAATTCCCTGGCTATGGAAGGTCTTCTTGAAAAGGTGGATATTCCTGAATCCTACCGCAAGGTCCTAATGGAGTATGATGAACTCTATGGTGACGTCAACATGTTATCCCGGGCCAAGGAACTGACAGGCAACAAGCGCTGCCGCAGGGCCGTCAGCCGTCTGCAGGAGGTTTACAGGGTCCTGGAGATGTACGGCTATGAGAAATATGTCAGTTTTGACCTGGGTATGGTCAACCATTACGATTATTACACAGGTATTATTTTCCGGGGCTATACCTATGGAACCGGGGATGCCATAGGCAAGGGGGGCCGCTATGACAACCTGCTCATCCAGTTTGGTAAGAAGGCCCCGGCCATCGGCTTTACCATCCTGGTGGATGACCTGCTTATGGCCATGTCCCGGCAAAAAATCGACATTTCCTTAAAAGACTATGGCTATATGATCCTGCTCTATGATGACAGGGACCTGGCCAATGCTATTTCCCTGGTTATGGGCCTGCGCAGGGGAGGAATGAAAACCCAGCTTTTACGCAGGGATGACGGTAAGGAGATGGCAGAATATATGAAGTTCGCGCTGGACGAGGGGGCCGACGGCCTGCTACGTCTGGAGGGTGACCAGGTGGTAATTCATGATTTTTCCACCTCCATGGTACAGGTGACATCCCTGGCCCAATTAAGAGAGGAGTACTGATATGAGATATCTTACATTTGCCCTGGCCAAGGGCAGACTGGCCAAAAAGACCATGGCCCTCTTCGAGCAGCTGGGTATCACTTGTGAGGAGATGAAGGATAAAGAGACCAGAAAGCTGATTTTTGTCAATGAGGATTTGAAATTAAAGTTTTTCCTTTCCAAGGCCTCAGATGTGCCGACTTATGTGGAGTACGGAGCGGCGGACATCGGCGTAGTCGGTGAGGATACCATCCTGGAAGAAGGAAGAAATATTTACGAGGTCCTGGACCTGGGCTTCGGGGCCTGCAAGATGTGTGTATGTGGTCCTGAATCGGCCAGGGAGAAGCTGCAGCATGGCGAGCTGATCCGGGTAGCGTCCAAATACCCGGGCATTGCCAAGGATTACTTTTATAATAAGAAGTATCAGACGGTAGAGATTATCAAGCTGAACGGGTCTGTGGAGCTGGCTCCCATCGTTGGCCTTTCTGAGGTTATCGTGGATATCGTAGAGACCGGGTCTACTTTGAAGGCCAACGGCCTGGCAGTCCTGGAGGAGGTTTGTGACCTGTCTGCCAGAATGGTGGTCAACCAGGTGAGTCTGAAGATGGAGCAGGAAAGGATCCGTAAGCTGATCCGCGACCTGAGAAATGTGACCCAGGATAATTAATATTTTCTATAGGAAATGACTGGAGAAAGGATACAAGGATGAAGGTTCTTAAGGTAAACAAAGAAAATACAAGAGATATCCAGAGGGACCTCTTAAAGCGCAGCCCAAGTTCTTATGACAGCTACGCCAGGGCGGTCCAGGATATCATTGATGATATCAAGGAGCATGGAGACAAGGCCATGTTTGCCTATACGGAGAAGTTTGATAAATGTAAGCTGGACACTTCCAGCCTGCAGGTGACCGAGGAGGAGATCCGGGAGGCTTATGAGCAGGTGGACCCGGGCCTGGTGGATGTGATCCGGAAGGCCCTTGTTAATATCAGGTCCTATCATGAGAAGCAGAGAAGGAACTCCTGGTTTGACCCCCAGCCTGACGGGACTATATTGGGACAGAAGATCACCCCTCTTGCCGCTGTAGGAGTTTACGTGCCAGGAGGCAAGGCGGCCTATCCCTCTTCCGTGCTTATGAATATCTTGCCGGCCAAGGTGGCAGGTGTTCCCCGGATTGTTATGGTGACACCCCCCGACAAGGAGGGCAAGGTTACCCCGGCGACCCTGGTGGCGGCCCATGAGGCCGGTGCCACCCATGTTTACAAGGTGGGCGGGGCCCAGGCCATAGCGGCTCTGGCTTACGGCACCGAGTCCATTGACAAGGTGGATAAGATTGTAGGACCGGGTAATATCTATGTGGCCCTGGCCAAGAAAGCAGTTTATGGTCATGTAAGTATCGATTCCATAGCCGGTCCCAGTGAGATTCTGGTTCTGGCTGATGATACGGCCAATGCCCATTTCGTAGCGGCTGACCTTCTGAGCCAGGCGGAGCATGATGAGATGGCCAGCGCCATCCTTGTGACGACCAGCCAGAGGCTGGCCAGGGAGGTACCCCTGGAGATCGAAGAATATCTGAAGACTCTGTCCAGGGCGGAGATCATCCGCAAGTCCTTAGACCAGTTCGGCTATATTTTAGTGGCCGATTCCCTGGAAGATGCCATTGAGGTTACCAATGAGATCGCTTCAGAGCACCTGGAGATCGTGACGGATAATCCTTTTGAAGTTATGACCAAGATCCGCAATGCGGGTGCCATTTTTATCGGTGAGTACAGCACTGAGCCCCTGGGAGACTATTTTGCAGGTCCCAACCATGTATTGCCCACCAATGGGACAGCCAAGTTTTTCTCACCCCTTAACCTGGATGATTTCACCAAAAAGTCCAGCATCATCTATTATTCCAGGGATGCCCTGAAAGCCATCCATAAGGATATAGAGACCTTTGCCGAGGCAGAGTACCTGACGGCCCATGCCAATTCCATCAGGGTCCGTTTTGAAGGGGATGACTAGGTTCTGTTTTAGCGACAGGACTCGATTATAATTAGGAGAGGGAGCGCTCATGAAAGAGAATAGAAAAGCGCATATAGTGCGCAATACCAAAGAGACCAAGATTGTGATTGACCTGGATCTTGACGGCAGCGGCATCTGTACAGTAGATACGGGCATAGGTTTTTTTGACCACATGCTCAACAGTTTTGCCCGCCATGGCTTTTTTGATCTGAATTGCCAGGTGGACGGGGACCTGGATGTGGACTGCCACCATACCATAGAGGATACGGGGATCGTCCTGGGCCAGGCCATAAAAGAAGCATTGGGAGACAAGGCGGGGATCCGCCGCTATGGCAATTTCCTTCTGCCCATGGATGAGACTCTGGTTCTTGGGGCCGTCGACCTGTCCGGCAGACCCTACTGCGTCTGTGACCTGCCTTTTACGGTGGAGAGAGTGGGCGGCTTTGATACGGAGATGGTGAAGGAATTTTTCTATGCCCTTTCCTATAGTGCCATGATGAACCTCCACCTGAAGCTGGTTCACGGCAGCAATAACCACCATATTATGGAAGCGGCCTTCAAGGCCTTTGCCAAGGCCCTGGATGAGGCGGTGGCCATGGATCCCAGAGTAACGGGTGTCCTGTCTACAAAAGGGTCTCTCTAAAGAGATTCTTCCAGAGACCACCGGCCGGCCAGAAAGAATAAAATCTATATCTGACACTGGTATAACCGGAACAACAGATATTGTTACTGATGTTGAAAGGATAGAGAATAAATGGATTATATTAAGCTGATACCCAGTCTTATTCCGGAGGATGCGGAAGAGATGGCTGTATACTATGACAATTGCGGTGCCGATGAACTCTTCTATAGGGCCGGCCTTACAGCCGGTGGTCAGGATGAAGATATCAAAATCATAAAGAAGGTATACAGGGCTTGTGACCTGCCACTGAATGTGCTGGCTCCGGTCAGCCGTTTCGAAGACATTAAAAAACTGGTTTACGCCGGTGCAAAGAGAGTTTTTGTGGAAGTGGACCCGGCTGGCAGCCTGGAGGCCGTTTCTGAGGCTTCCGGGAGATTTGGTCCCGACCGGCTCTACCGCTTTATCGATTTCGCCAGTCTGCAGGACCAGACCAAGGAGGCAGTCCTGAAGCTGGCTGAGGAGGCCCTGGCCATCCAGGGCTTTGGGGGCATCGTCCTTTCCGGCGATGGGACTGACTATGCTTATTGTATGGCTGCTGACTATCTGAAGGTCCAGCTTGAGGGACCGGTCCTGCTGACAGCGGCTGTATCAGACCCTGCCGTGGTAGGGGACCTGGCAAGGAGCAGTCTGGCAGATGGAATCCTGTTGATGGATTCCAGGACATTTGACGCTATGGAGATGAAGCAGGTTCTGAAAAAGATGGGTCTGAGTGTCAACAGCTTCCAGTCCTCCATGTCATTTGAGGAGTTCAAGCTGAATTCTGATGGCATGATCCCCTGTATCACCCAGGATTACAGGACCGGTCAGGTCCTGATGCTGGCCTATATGACCAAAGAGTCTTTTAACAAGACGGTGGAGACCGGTAAGATGACTTACTACAGCCGCAGCCGGCAGGAGCTCTGGACCAAGGGGGATACTTCCGGCCACTACCAGTATGTCAAATCCCTGACTATAGACTGTGACCAGGATACCCTTCTTGCCAAGGTAGCCCAGGTGGGAGCCGCCTGCCATACCGGCAATAAGACCTGTTTTTTCACTCATTTGCTGGAAAAAGAATATAACAGTCACAATCCTTTAGAAGTATTTGAGCAGGTATTTTCCACCATCCAGGACCGGAAGGACCATCCAAAGGAAGGTTCCTATACCAACTATCTGTTTGACAAGGGTATCGATAAGATCCTTAAGAAATGCGGTGAGGAAGCCACGGAGATCGTGATCGCTGCCAAGAATCCCGATTCCGATGAACTTAAATATGAGATCTGTGATTTTCTCTATCATATGATGGTTCTCATGGCTGAGAGAGACCTGACCTGGAAGGAAATCACCGATGAGCTGGCGGAAAGGCATTAATCTACGGAGAGCTGGCGGAAAGGCATTAATCTACGGAGAGCTGGCGGAAAGACATTGATCATCGGTAAGCCGGCGGAAAGCATTTACCACTGATGAGCCGGATCAGAACATTTTTATAAGAGGGGGGATCCTCTTTTTTGACCCTTGACTTAGCGATTGCATTTTTTTGATGTTTTTGCTATACTTAGTTGTATGTTTGTTCCGTAGGCTTTTTGTGAGCATGAGACCGGACGGACATTATATTCAAGAGCTTATACTGAATGAAAAGGAGGGATTCCCATGTCAGCGGTTTTGGCTGCATTCGTACAGTATCTGGTTACATTTATCGTATTTGTCGCGGTAGCTGCCGCGGGAATGTTCTGGGGCGCCAGGATCCGTGATAACAAGTCACGGAAAAAGGCTTCCGAAGAGACTTCTAATCAATAAATCAGGATAAATGAATCTGACAGGGTGTTCAGGGGACTTTTCCCGGGACACCCTTTCCGTGGTATTACGGATATATTTTACAGGGAGGATAAGATTTTGAAAAAGTATGGTGTTAACGAACTGAGAAAAATGTTCCTGGACTTCTTCGAGAGCAAGGGACATCTTGTAATGAACAGCTTTTCGCTGGTTCCCCACAATGACAACAGCCTTCTGCTG
>DLBH01000031.1:0-166 GCA_002494165.1 Lachnospiraceae bacterium UBA7026
CCGAAGCGGTCGCATTCGATCTTTGTTCGCTCGCCAAGGTCACAAACAATTCTGCATATAAATATGCAGCTTGTTTGTGACTTTGGCTCGCTGTATCATGAAAAAGAGCTGCCACGTTTGTGACAGCTCAAATTAAACTAAGTAGCGGGAACTGGATTCGAACCAG
>DLBH01000031.1:319-18266 GCA_002494165.1 Lachnospiraceae bacterium UBA7026
CTGCTTGTAAGGCAGATGCTCTCCCAGCTGAGCTAAGATCCCACGTCATCAACGAATAACATTTTATAACAAAATGGGCTGTCTGTCAATGCGATTTTAATAAATTTATTATTTCCCAACCATCTTTTGGGCAGACAAGACTGCTGCCAGATGAAGGAGGGCTGCGTCAGCCAGGGCGTCCTCATCTACCTGAAATTCAGGGTGGTGGTTGGGATAGCAGGGGGTCCCTGGTCTGCCACATCCGACAAAGGCAAAAACCCCGGGTTTTAGAGTCTGGTACCAGGAGAAATCCTCTCCCAGCATCAAGGGTGCCACATGGCCCAGTTTGTCCTGGCCCAGAAGCAAGCCCGCTTCCTCACAGATCCGTCTGGCCATGGGCCCGTCATTGACCACCGGCGGATGACATCCCTGTTCATATTCGATTTCTACCCGGCCTCCGTGGATATCTGCCGCTGCCCCGGCCCGCAGGCGGATAGCCTGCTGCAGGTGGCCGGCCGTCTCCTCCTTGTAAGACCGACAGGTTCCTTCCACTACAGCCAGATCTGATATGACATTATACTGGCTGCCTGAATGGAGGGAGCCCACAGTGACCACAGCTCCTTCCACAGGATCAATCTCCCGGGAAATGATGGTCTGCAGGCTCATGACAAAGTCTGCCGCCATCACTGTGGCATCCCTGCAAAGGTGGGGCTTGGCCGCATGGCCTCCTGTCCCGGCAAATCTTATGGTAAAGCGGTCGGTCTGGGCCATCCTTGGCCCTTCCTCCACAGAAATCAGACCGCTTTGAATATCTGAAAATACATGTAGACCGAAAATCTCATCTACATCCTCCACCACACCCTGCTTTATAATGTGGGCTGCCCCCTGGGCATTCTCCTCGGAGGGCTGGAAGATCAGCTTGACCCGGACCCTCAACTGGTCTTCCAGTTCTTTTAAAACTGCCGCTGCGGTGAGTAGTCCTGTAATATGGCCATCATGGCCGCAGGCATGCATAACCCCTTCATTGAGAGAGCAATAGGGCAGGCCGGTCTCCTCTTTTACGGGAAGACCATCCATATCCGCCCTAAGACCGATGGTATAGGGTCTTCCGGCCCTGGATCCGGTCTGCTTCCAGCCGGCTCCCGGACCGATATATGCCACAAGGCCTGTAGGATCCAGCCTCTGAGAGGCCACTCCCATGGCGGCCAACTCTCCCTCGATCCTGTCCCTTGTCTTATATTCTTTCATGGAGAGCTCCGGCATCCTGTGAAATGCCTCAAAAAGCTCCCTGGTCCAGTCTTTTTTCCGGGCCACCCGGTCCCGGAACAGTCTTTCAAGTTCCATGTATGTCACACTCCCGCACCCTTAAATCCTCCGTTCTACTGCTGGATCATCCTGATAATTGTGATAATTACAAAGGCCAGCAGGATTACCGGGAAAAGGGCTCTTGCCAGCATGAAGAAGAGAATCATCACGCCGATACCGATGGTCCAGCCCAGAACCTGTCTTCCCAGTCTTTTCAGCTTGCCGGAAGTGCTGTTATCTACAGGCTGGTTATTTGGTCTTCCGCCAAACTGATAGCTGTAAAACCTGCCATTGCCGAAGGAATTACCCCCCTCCCTGTAATAGCCGCCGCTGCTTCCCTGGCCTGAGCCGGTTTCTGTGAAGCCGCTCTCCGGATCATTTTCATCATTGACTGTAAATTCCGCGTTGCTGTCGCTTTCATAATCATAGCGTCCGCCGCGGAGGGCCCGCCGCTCCTCCATCTCATCGATGCCCCTGGCATCGATAATGGAATGGGCGATCAGTCTGGGACTTCCCAGCTCTTGTATGATCTCCTGGTCTGTTTTTCCCAGACCCTCCTGCTCTGAAAAATAATCCCTGTAATATATAAAGGATTCCTGGAGCTCACTGTCTGTGACCTCCCCTTGCAGGCATTCTGTCAATTGATCTAAAAATTCCTGTTTCGTCATAGATATCCTTTCTTATCGCTTTCTTTTATGTAAACTATTCTCTCTCACCTGGCCGCTTTCCAGCCAGGTCCGGCTTCCTGTCAGTATTTTAACCTGAAATATAATACTCTGAAATCATCCTGGCCGGACAAAGAGAAATTCAAGGTCCTGGCCCCACTGTATCTCATGATAAACTGGAGACTCTCTTCATTATACCTGTCTTTGTCATAGTCCTTCACCAGATACTGGAGTTCCTTCGGACTACCGGTCCTTTCCAGCTCGTCTTCACAGGCACTACGGAACTCCTTATAGGTCTCGCAGTACTTTCCAGTCTGGCGGAAATAATTATATTTTGTACCGTCAGCGGTCAGATACCATTCATCATCCCAGGAATGGGACCTGTCGATGGATGTCTCTTCCACATTAAAATAAGTGTAAAGCACCCGGCCCTCCACATCCGGTGATGGATCGTCCCAGGTCACATCAGTATGATACCAGGAGTCGTCCAGCTTCACCAGATTCCAGGCATGGTTCTCCCCGCCGGCGGTCCCTGTAATAATCTTACAGTCGATCCCGGACAAGTCACAAAGCAGCTTCATGGCCTCCGCGTAGCCATTACAGACACTGCTTCCTCTCACGAGGGCCCCGTAGCTGGTAAAGGCATCTCCATCCGCAGACCTGTCATCATCGGGATAGCCGTAGGCGATGTGGGAAACCAGGTAATCATGAATCCATTTTTCCTTCTCGTAGTCAGTCTCCCCCTCCATCTTTTTGAGGATCTTTTTGCATTTTTGCGCGGTAGCGGCTGCCTTTTCCCTGTCCTGGGGGATATCCAGACCCTTGAGCAGCTTTTGTTCAATATAATAATTGTCACTGACCCGGCAGGACAGGGTCACCCTGGAACTGTTTAAAAACTTAAAGCCGGTGATCTGGAACTGGTCTACTGTGCCGTAGAAGCCTTCAATATAAACATTCAGATCCTTGATGTCATCCTCCTCCAGCTGGCTGGTGGAAAAGACAATCTCTGTCTTACCGGAGGCCAGACCCTCCTGGACATAATCGATAAGCTCTTCCTTGTCATTGATCTCCTTTTCCTCTGCCAGGACATCAAAGCCATCTATGGAGGAACCATCTTCCTCCAGGCCAGACAGGTTTATACCCAGACCCTCCTCAAGTCTTCCTTCTATCTCCCTGACCGCGGAGCAGCCACTAAGGGCCCCAAGGGCCAGAAAAAGCATAAGCCAAAAACCATATCTCTTAAATATCTTCTTTCCCATCTTTCATCTCGTCTAAGTCATTCATCGATAAACTGTCCTGCCTTAATTCCATCACAGGACATACTGCACTGCCTTTATCCCTCTACAGGACATGCTTTCCTTTTTTTATTTCATCATGGGACATACTGTCCTGCCTTTATTCCATCACAGGACATGCTATTCTGCCATTATTTCATCACAGGACATACTATCCAGTCTTTATTCCGCCACAGAATATTCTTTTATAATTAAATCCCTTTCAGTGGAAATCCTAACATATATATTTGTCTATTATTTTAACATGAAGAAGCTTGTCAGGCAACTTGGCCTCTTCCGCTTACATTTTCATAAAATAGCAGGCCAGCAGGCCAATAAGCAGCAGGTGAGCAGGGTAAAAGCAATAGAAACCCCATTTACCGGCAGTGGAAGACCTGCCTTTTTTGCCGTTATAGAAAATGATGACCAGAACGGCCAGAAAGGAGAAAACCTCAAACAGACTTCCCTTGGCCAGATAACCGGCAAATCCTGTCCTGGGTATCATCCAGGAGGCCTGGCCCAGGGTCAGGACCAGGGCTGTGGCTGCTGTTTCAAGCCAGCCTGCTCCAAGGGGTCTGACCAGGTAGGCGGCCATAATGGCCAGGACCCCGTAATAGCTGTAGTCTGTCTTCAGGACCCAGGCGGCCCATCCGCCGGCGGTCCCCACCAGGGCGATGACCAGAAGGGAGGAGGGTCTGAACAGAAGCTTTATCCATTCTCTCCTGTGACCTCTTCCATAATCCCGTCCGCCAGCCAGAAAAGTGTCCATAAGCCATATGGCCATAAAGCCTATGGTCTGGGTAAAAAATACATTCTGGCTGTCGAACTCCAGAAAGAAAGGAGGTTTGGACAGAAGGGTCATATTGATGCTGATATCAAAAGGAATCTCAGATATCAGGGAAAACAGGGCCAGCCTGCCCAGGTATTTTCTTCGGTCCCTGGTGTAGTAGAAGCCATCCACCATCATAAATATATAAAGAGGAAAGGCCAACCGGCCCAGCCTCCTCATAACATTGTAAAGACCTGGAAGCCACTGGACCTGGGGAAACAGGCGGAACATAAATACCTGGTAGATTAGACCGTAGGCTACATGATCCAACAGCATAGTGATTGAAGCGATCCATTTCAAGGCCCGCCGGTCTATTATTTTCAAGGAAGCCATCCTGGCCTTACCATCTCCCATGAGTATCCTCTTTTCCCAGATTCCTGCCACAGTAATTCTTTTCCCAAATCATCTATTTTCAGGAATTCCTTTTGCTGCATTTTTTCTTACAGGCAAACCTTATCATATTTTCAAAGGCAAGTCTATGGCACAGCTCTTATGAATTAAAAAAACCGGAGACTCACTCTGTGAATCTCCGGCTGGATATTTGATTTGTCATAGACATTTCATAAGATAGTATAAAGTATTTATCGCCTCGTAAGTCCGGACCGGCCTCAGCCGGCTGCCTTCTTCAAGTCAGCTGACTACATCATGCCCATTCCGCCGCCTGCGGGCATGGGTGCCGGTGTATCTTCTTTGATATCAGCTACTACAGACTCTGTAGTCAGCAGGGTGGAAGCGACACTTGTGGCATTCTGCAGGGCACTTCTGGAAACCTTGGTAGGATCGATGATTCCAGAAGCGATCATGTCAACATATTCTTCTGTCAGTACGTCAAAGCCTGTGCCTGCCTGGCTCTCAGCAACCTTGTTGATGATTACGGAACCCTCAAGGCCGGCATTTACAGCGATATGGTAGAGCGGGGACTCCAGAGCTTTAAGAACGATCTGGGCACCGGTCTTTTCGTCACCGTTAAGACTGTCAGCAAGGGTCTTTACGGATTTAGCCGCATGGATGTAAGCAGATCCACCACCTGCGATGATACCCTCTTCAACAGCGGCTCTTGTAGCTGCCAGAGCATCCTCAAGACGGAGCTTAGCTTCCTTCATCTCTGTCTCTGTAGCTGCGCCGACACGGATTACGGCTACGCCGCCTGCCAGCTTGGCAAGTCTTTCCTGTAATTTCTCGCGGTCAAACTCAGAGCTGGTCTCCTCAATCTGGGTCTTGATCTGGCCCACTCTTGCAGAGATGGCATCCTTGTCACCAAGGCCGTCAACGATAACTGTATTTTCCTTTTCAACCTTGACAGACTTGGCACGGCCAAGCATATCGATGGTAGTATCCTTAAGTTCAAGACCAACTTCCTCAGAAATAACCCTGCCGCCAGTGAGGATGGCGATATCCTCCAGCATAGCCTTCCTTCTGTCGCCATAGCCCGGAGCCTTTACGGCAACAACGTTGAAGGTTCCTCTCAGCTTGTTGACAATCAGAGTAGTGAGAGCCTCACCCTCAACATCCTCAGCGATGATGAGGAGACGGGCACCACTCTGTACAATCTGCTCTAAGAGAGGAAGAAGTTCCTGAATGTTGCTGATCTTCTTGTCTGTAATCAGAATATATGGATCATCGAGCTCTGCTACCATTTTCTCCATGTCTGTTGCCATGTAGGCGGAGATGTAGCCCCGGTCAAACTGCATACCTTCTACCAGGTCAAGCTCTGTCATCATTGTCTTAGATTCCTCAATCGTAATAACACCATCTTTGGAAACCTTATCCATAGCGTCCGCAACCAGCTGGCCCACTTCCTCATCTCCTGCGGAGATGGAAGCAACCTTGGCGATCTGCTCCTTGCCGCCAACCTTCTGGCTCATCTGGCCGATAGCCTCAACTGCAGCCTCTGCGGCTTTCTTCATACCCTTTCTTAAAATGATAGGGTTAGCACCTGCTGCCAGGTTCTTCATGCCTGCATTGATCATAGCCTGGGCAAGAACTGTCGCTGTTGTAGTTCCGTCACCGGCTACATCATTGGTCTTGGTGGCAACTTCCTTGACAATCTGGGCACCCATATTCTCAAATGGATCCTCCAGCTCGATATCCTTGGCGATGGTCACACCATCGTTGGTGATCAGAGGAGTTCCGTAAGTCTTATCGAGGACTACATTACGTCCCTTTGGTCCCAATGTCACACGTACTGTATCTGCTAACTGGTTTACACCAGACTCCAATGCTTTTCTGGCCTCAACACCATATTTAATCTCTTTTGCCATGATTTCTATTCCTCCTGATATCTGGTCTGGCTGCCGGGCCATGTCTGGCCGGTCAGCTTTCTTTTATAATATAAGTCTTTTAAAAATATGCCTGCCGCAAGCTCCCGGCCTATTCTACGATTGCCAGGATGTCTCCCTGCTTCACGATGATGTACTCTTCATCACCCATCTTCACATTAGTTCCTGAATATTTGGAATAGATTACCTTCTGTCCAACAGTAACTTCCATCTTAACATCTTCAGTACCAGGACCAACAGCTACGACTTCAGCCTCCTGGGGTTTCTCCTGGGCGGAACTGGTAAGAATAATTCCTGACTGGGTTTTAGTCTCTGCCTCCAGCTGTTTCAGTACAACTCTGTCTGCTAATGGTACTAACTTCATAATATCAACCTCCTGCACTTTAATATCGGATCCCCGGCTCTCATCCCTGCCTGAAGGCAGTAATCTCATCCCCTCTCATAGGGACTTGTAAATATTGGGAATCTATCTGTCTGATTTGTCTGTTAGCACTCAGCAATATCGAGTGCTAATTACTAGAACATATAATATGTTCTTTTGTCTATAATTGCAAATCTTAAAACTCCTAAAATACATGATAATTCCATAAAAATATCATATATTCTCATTTATTCTCTTATTTTCTAATTTTTTCTCCTTATTTCTCATTATTGGAAATAATTAGAAATAATTCAGGGATGACCTCTCCAAACAATGGGAAGTCATCCCTTCTGCTTCTTATCATAATTATATAGAGTCTTTTCTTCTCCGACGAAGATCTCTGGCATGGCGGCGGGCCTTATCATAGATATCGTAGGGCTCCCCGTATCTGGGACTGTAGTCATTATGGTAATTACCCTTAAGGACTTCTTGACCCGGAAGGCCATTCCGTCCTGAATGGTCCTCCCTATCCTCCCTGTCTTTTATCCGGCGGATAATCCGATGCCGGTGGCGGCTGCTACCGGGATGCACCGTCAGCCTCCACGGTGCTGTCTGTCCCTGCTCCTCCTGATTCTGTGGCCGGACCGGTCTCTTCCTTAGCCTCTGTGGGATCCGTGCGGAAATGGATGGTTCCGGGATCAAGGGTCTCACCCCGGGCAGCATATAATTCAGATACTGTAACCAGCTGGTAGCCCTGCTCCATCAGGTCAGGGATAAATCTTTTTACAGCATCCACATTGTACTGATGGATATCGTGAAGCAGTACCACGTCTCCATCTACAGCCTTCATGACCATCTGATAGGTGGCATCCGCGTTCTTGGTTCTCCAGTCCTCTGTATCCAGGGACCAGTTTACGCAGCAGAGACCATACTTCTTAGCCTCGGCGCGGACCGTGTCATTGTAGGCTCCATAAGGCGGTCTCATGAGTACAGGAGCCGCACCAGTCGCATCTTCTACGGATTTGACTCCCTTTTCAATCTCCTGAGTAAGGGCCGTCCCCTGCAGTTTAGTCAGCTGCTGGTGGCTGTAGGTGTGAGTTCCCACCTGCTGACCCAACTCGTACTCCCTCTTTACAACCTCCGGATAGTACTTAGCATTCTGGCCCAGCACAAAGAAGGTACACTTGGCATAGTTCTCTTCAATGGCATCCAGCATGACATTGGTCGTCTCCGGGTTGGGGCCATCGTCGAAGGTGATGGCCACCATGGGCTTGGAAGGATCTATTTTAGGATAGACACGCAGGTCCAGGCTGGCAGAAAGACCCGAGCCGTCTGTGGCTTCCGCCTTCAGGGTCACCGTGTGCTTCTCTGCCCCATCCAGCATGGTGAGCATATCGGAATCGGATATGGCAAACCTGTCTGCCAGGCTATCATCACTGATGGTCCAGGTAAGGCTGGTGTTGGTGGCATTAGCGGGCTCTGTCTTGATATCCAGAGGAATCTGCTCTCCCACCCGGACATTCATAGTGGGAACTGTGATCTCCAGCTTTGTCATAGGCACACTGTTGTCGGCCTTCTGTTCTGTGGTCTGCCTGGCATCAGCCTCTGTGACCAGGGCATCTGACCCGGCCTTCTTACTGCCGCCCCCGAACATCTTTTTACCCATGGTAAATAGGCCCAGAACCAGGATTGCCACGATCACGCCACCTATAATATACTGACTGATTCCACTTCCGGACTTCTGCTTCTTTTTTCTGCCGGATTCCCTGTGGGAATTCTTCCTGGGCTTGTCTTTGCCGCTCATCTCTTGATTACCTCCTGTAAACTAAAATAATAAAATAAAACTATAAAACTGTAAATAAGGCGAAAACCGTAGGGTTTTCGCCTATAATAATCATGGTAAGGTGAAAGCCGTCCCTTATACTCTGGACAGATACTCTCCTGTTCTGGTATCAATCTTAAGCTTGTCGCCCAGATTCACAAATAATGGCACATAAACTGTAGCGCCTGTCTCAACTGTACATGGCTTGGTTGCGCCGGTAGCAGTGTTACCTTTTTCACCAGGCTCACACTCGATAACCTCAAGCTCAACAAACATAGGCGGCTCAACGGCAAAGGTCTCACCATTATGGGAGATGGTTGTCACCATATCATTCTCACGGACAAACTTCAGAGCATCGCCAATCAGGTCCTCACCCAGACCAACCTGGTCATAGGTCTCTGTATCCATGAAGTAGTAGAGATCTCCATCGTTGTACAGATACTGCATATTCTTTCTCTCAATATGAGCCTGCGGGAATTTCTCTGTCGGACGGAAAGACTTCTCAACTACACCGCCGCTCTTGATATTCTTTAACTTGGTCCGGACAAATGCCGCGCCCTTTCCTGGTTTTACATGCTGAAACTCTACGATCTGAAATACATTTCCCTCGCTCTCAATGGTCAAACCATTCTTAAAATCACCAGCAGAAATCATATCCGAATATCCTCCTTATTGTATCTTCTTATATTGTAATCATTGTATAATAAATATCAGCTTTTCGCAACGGTCAATTGAAAAGATGTTTTCAGCTTCTTACCCGTAAGTCCAGGAAAAAAGCTACTTTTCATCAGCCTTCTGCTCCCGCCGGCGCAATAGCCAGCCCGGCTCCAGGGGCCTGTCGAAACGAATCCAGGTAGGCAATTTGGGATGGGGAGCGGACTCAATGGGCTCCCTGTCCTCGTCAGCCATGGCCAGAACCTTAAGATTCAGGTTGTCCCCGCCGGGAATCATCACCTCAATCTCCTCCCCCACTGAGAACTTATTCCTCTGGTAGATCATGGACCAGTTATCCTGGTCCGTCTTCTGCACAATACCAATATAGGTATATTCTTTAATGTAGGTATTGGCATCATAGATCTGGGCATGCTCATCGGTAGGCCCGTAGTAAAAACCGGTGGTAAACTGCCGGTAGGTACACTTGGCGATCTCTGTCCGGTACCAGGGAAGATTCTCTTCATAGAGGACCGGATCCTTCTTGTAATCGTCGATGGCCTTCCGGTAGGTTCTGGTGACCGCGGCCACATAGAGGGCTGTCTTCATCCGGCCTTCAATCTTTAGACTGTCCACACCTGCCTCAAGAAGGTCCGGTATATGCTCAATCATGCACAGATCCTTGGAATTGAAGATATAGGTTCCCCTCTCTGTCTCCTCCACCGGCATGTAGTCTCCGGGTCTGGTTTCTTCCATAACGTAATACTTCCAGCGGCAGGGATGGGTGCAGGCCCCCCGGTTGGCGTTGCGGCCTGTAAAATAGGAAGAAAGCAGGCAGCGTCCTGAATGGGAGATGCACATAGCCCCGTGCACAAAAGCCTCAATCTCCATGTCTTCCGGAATCTCTGTCCGGATCTGAGCCAGTTCTCTCATGGACAGTTCCCTGGCGGCGACCACCCTGGTCGCCCCCTGGTCATACCAGAAATTATAGGTCCCGTAGTTGGTGCTGTTGGCCTGGGTAGAAATGTGGATGTCAATCTCCGGACAGACTTCTCTGGCAATCATAAAAACACCCGGATCAGAGATGATCAAGGCATCAGGTACAGCATTTTCTCCCAGTTCTTTAAGCTCATGGAAATATTTTCTTATGCCCTCAAGGTCCCCGTTATGGGCCACAATATTGGCAGTGACATATACCTTTACCCCCCTCTGGTGGGCAAAGCGGATTCCTTCTGCCATATCCTCCATGGAGAAATTCCTGGCCTTGGCACGAAGGCCGTACATTTCCCCGCCTATGTAGACGGCGTCGGCCCCGTAAAGGACTGCCGTCTTAAGAACTTCAAGGCTGCTGGCCGGAATCAGTAATTCTGTGTTTCTCATAAGTATCCTTTCCGCTCCTTCATCATTCCCAGTTCATCACACTGACAGCCGCCCCGTCCCCGCTTTCCAGGATCACCGTTTCCAGCCGGTCATGATGGGTCAGGGCGTAGAGATAGTCCCTCATTCTGTCATGAATAGTATGGTTTCTCCTCCGGATGCCATAGCGGGACTCAAAGATATCCCCGTCCTGCAGTACATTGTCCGAGAGGAGTATACCACCGGGCTTAAGCAGGCGGACCACCTCTGGAAGAAAATGGATATACTGGCCCTTGGCCGCGTCCATAAAGACCAGGTCATAGGGCTTGATGAGCTCCGGCAAAATCCCGGCCGCGTCTCCTTCGTGGAGAACTATGATTCCCCCGGGATCAGCCTTTCTCAGGTTCTCCCTGGCTCTGGCAATGCGGGGAGGATAATTCTCAATGGTATCAATCCGGACCGTATCCGGCGAATTCTCTTTCATAAAAACCGAAGAAAATCCGATGGCTGTTCCAACCTCAAGAATTCTCTCCGGCTTCTTCATCTTAAGTAAGATGCGAAGAAGCTCCTGCGTATCCTTGCGGATAATGGGCACCTGGTCCCGCAGGGCTTCCTCCTCTATGGCTCTGAGAGTATCCGATCCCCGGTCCCGGTCAAAGGACCGGATAAAATCCTGCACTCTCTGTCTTTCTATCATAAAAACTCCTAAACTGCTCTACAGGTACTCAAAGTTCCTCCCGCCATCATCAGCCAGCCGGCTTAAAGGACATCTGAAATCCGCCCCGGCTTTCTGACGGGCTCCCCTGGTCCGGTCTGCTGTCCCCGGTCAGTTATCACCGTCCACATGGGCAATGATATCGAGGATCTCCGTAGGCTTCATGGCAGAAGACACCTCATAGGTGCCCGGCTTAAGATAGCCGTATTTTTCCTCAAACCTCATGGCTATGTCAAAAAAATAGGCATTATCAATGATTTCCTTACTTTGCAGGTCCTTGCCTACCTCCAGCATGGTCTCGCCTTCCCTCACCTCGATGGTTGCTGTGGTAGCATAGGAATCCGCACTGTCCTTGGGCTGGTCGGAAAATATTTTATAACCTATATTTTTCGCAATCATAAAAATATAGACCAGCAGCATGATGATCAGAAGGTATATGAGTATTTTTATAATCGCTTTGACCGCATTATTCTTCATAATTCTTACCATCCATATATGTGTAATCCAAAGGCAGCCGGTCTGCTATGCAGCCATAGACCTGCCGCATAAGCTCACACACCCTTTGCTCAGCCATCAGGAAGCCATTCACCAAAGGGTCATTAAGCAAGGCTGAATACTCTCTGTACAGGGCCTCCACCTCTTCAGTGACAGTCTCTCTAAATCCCTCCAGCCTCCTGGCCATCAGCTTGCCCCTGAATTCATTAAACTGGGCATAGAGCTCAGGCCTGCTGTGAATTCTTTCCAGTCTTCTCTGATAACAGGCATAGGCCTCGGACTCCTTGATGGCATCCACCAGCTCTTCTGTTTTAAAAAGGATGTTCCGGAAGGCCTCGTCCGCCTTTGTCCTATCTTCTTTCATCACTACCGCCAACCATTTCCAATCTACTATCAACAGGTCCCGGCCCATAGCCAGACGGCCAGGCCGCAGTCAGCCTGCCCTCAGGTCAGGCATAGACCAGATACCCTATTATAACAGGAGTCCGCCTAAACTTCCATAATGATTGGAAGAATCATGGGACTTCTCTTAAGTCTCTTCCAGATTACGCTCTCCAGGTCATCACGGATGGCCGACTTGATATGGGTCCAGTCCGTAATCTTCTTTCTGGCGCACTGCTCCAGGGTTGCTGTCACAACCTCTTTGGCATCCTCGATCAGGTCCTCATTCTCACGGACATAAACAAAGCCTCTGGAGACGATGTCGGGCCCTGCCAGCAGGAGGCCATTGTAGCGGTCTAAGGTGACTACCACAATCAGCAGACCATTCTGGGACAGAAGCTGCCGATCTCTGAGGACGATATTACCCACATCACCGACACCGAATCCATCCACAAAAATACCACCGGCGGGCACTTTCCCCGTCACCTTGGCCTGGTCAGGGGAAATGCTGAGCACATCACCTGACTGGAGCACAAGAACATTATCCCTGGGTACGCCCATAGAGATAGCCAGGTCCCTGTGTCTCTTCAGATGGTGATACTCTCCGTGAACCGGAATCGCGTACTGGGGCTTGGTCAGGGTATAGATCAGCTTGATCTCTTCCTGGCAGGCATGGCCGGAAACGTGGGTATCCTGATGGATGATCGACGCTCCCTTCTTGGCCAGTTCATTGATGACCTTGGTCACAGCCTTCTCATTACCCGGAATGGGATGGGAGCTGAAAATAATCACATCATTGGGCATGATGGATACCTTGCGGTGGGTGGAATTGGCCATGCGGGACAGGGCCGCCATGGTCTCTCCCTGACTTCCTGTCGTGATCAGTACCACCTTATTGTCAGGATAATTCCTCATCTCCTCAATATCGATCAAAGTGTTATCCGGTATCTTGATATAACCAAGCTCCGAAGCTGTGGATATGGTATTGACCATACTCCTGCCCTCAATGACCACCTTCTTTTTGGTCTTGTAAGCACAGTTGATGATCTGCTGCACCCTGTCCACATTGGAAGCAAAGGTAGCCACGATCAGCCTGTGGTCCTCGTACTCTTCGAAAATATGCATAAGGGTCCTGCCCACAGTCTTCTCCGAGGGGGTATAGCCGGTCCTCTCCACATTGGTGCTGTCGCACATGAGGGCCAGAACTCCCTTTTTACCCAGCTCGGCAAAGCGTCCTAAATCGATGGCATCACCAAATACCGGGGTGTAGTCGATCTTAAAATCTCCGGTGTGGACGATGACTCCTGCCGGGGTATAGATGGCCAGGGCCGCCGCGTCGGAAATAGAGTGGTTGGTCTTAATAAACTCTATGCGGAAACAGCCTAAATTGATGGACTGGCCGTGTTTGACTACCTTTCTTCTGGTCGTCCTCAGCAGATTATGCTCTTTTAATTTATTCTCGATCAGACCCATGGTCAGCTTGGTCGCATAGATGGGAATATTTAGTTCTTTTAATGTATAGGGAATGGCTCCGATATGGTCCTCGTGGCCGTGGGTAATCACCAGGCCTTTGACCTTGGAAGCATTCTCCTTCAAATAAGTAATATCGGGAATAACCAGATCTATTCCCAGCATCTCTTCGTCGGGAAAGGCCAGACCGCAATCCACCACAATAATACTGTCCTCATACTCGAAGGCAGTGATGTTCATGCCGATCTGTTCCAATCCGCCGAGAGGTATAATCTTAACCGGTTTAATTGCCGTTTTTTTCAAGTTGTTACCTCCGTACAATGTTCAATTTTTGGCCGTTCTTCTCCATGCCGTCTGGATTATCGATCTGTCTCCTGCCTCTGAAAGAACCGGCCCGGCAGGAGCCCCCCCTCACACAAATCCAGACCGCCAGGGTCGGAACTTCTTCAAATGTCGTAAATAATCTTGTCAGCCTTTACTATTCCGGGCCAGCCCTTCTCCGGCTGCCATATCCCGGCAGGAAACCACCCCGCCCACCTTTCTCTCAAGGGCGGGACGGGTCTCTTTCTTCCACTTCACTGTCTCTCTCCGGCAGCTGCCAGTCAGATCCTTCCCGCTTTTTCCCCTCTGTCAGGCAGACGGGGACAGCAGAAAAGATCATCACAAAAGCCAGCTTCTAGGAAAGGACAATATCTGTATCCTCCAGCAGCTGCTCAAAAATGGCAGATACGGATGTGAGCTCAGTCTCATCTTCCACGAACACACATGTCTCCATATCATCCCCGTCATCGCCGGGAAGAATCTTCATGAGATAGACCTCAGCCTCCTCAGAATCCTGTCCGCCTTCCTCGACAAGCAGATAAGTCACGCCATTCACCGTAGTCTGCTCGAGAATATAAAAATCAATCGTTTCTCCCTCTTCTGTCACAAAGGGAATACTTTCCATCTTTTTCATAAATTACCCTGCAGGCTCCTGCCTGCTCCATAAAATATACCAGGCTCATCTGTCACAGACAAGCAGTTAATCGGCCTCATCGGCATGCCCGGAAGGCAGCTCTTCCCTGTGGGCATCCAAATAGGTCTGCAGAATAAGAGCGGCTGCCATCCAGTCGATGCGTGCCTTGCGCATCTCCCGGCGAACACCGCCCTCCATGAGAATTCTGTTTGATTCTACAGTCGTCAGTCTTTCATCCCACAACACAACAGGCAGACCGGTCCTCCGCTCCAGAGCCTTCTTGAACTCCTGTGTCGCCTCAGCCCGTTCTCCCAGTGTATTGTTCATATTCTTCGGCAGACCCAGAACAATCCGGGTTACCTTGTACTCCTTACTCAGCGCTTCGATCCGCGCCAGTGTCTGTCTCAGCTTCTTTTCTGACTTTCTCGGTATGGTCTCTAACCCCTGTGCCGTAATGCCCAGCTCATCGCTGACCGCAACACCGACCGTCTTTGTCCCGTAATCGAGTCCCATCCATCTCTGCTTCATTACTGCTGGCTCTCTGTTTCGCCTGAATGCGCATCCTTCAGCCTGGTCTCAATATAATTCTCGAAAAGGACATCAAGAATCTCGTCCCTCTCAACCTTCATAATAAGACTTCTGGCATTCTTGTGGCTGGTGATATAGGTCGGGTCTCCGGACATAATATAGCCTACAATCTGATATACAGGATTATAGCCTTTCTCTGTCAGAGCTACATACACATCTCTAAGAATAGATTCAACGTCATATTGCTGCTCTTTGACTACCTGAAAAAACTGTGTATTATTTTTACCCATGTAAGCCTCCTTGCGCCTATATACAATCATTACTATTCTACTATGACTGTCCTCAAAATTCAATTGAAACTTTTCCAAAGAGACCGTCCTGAGACTTATTTTGAGAAAGAAATCCGATAATTGAAACATTTACTAGAGTATTTCGTGAAAATTCTCTCTGTTGTTCATCATTTTCCACAAATACTTTCACATAACAATCTGTAAATCCCTGCCAGTAGTGCCTGCCGTCAATGACAGTCTCCTCTTCTAAGAGCACCTGGACCCGGCTGCCGATAAAGCTTTCCTCATAGGCCCTCTTGTGGTCAGAGGCCATTTTAATCAGTATCGCCGACCTGGCCGCCTTGACCTCCTCCGGCAGGTGACCCTCCATTTTCTGGGCCCGGGTTCCCTCCCTCACTGAATATTTGAACACATGCATCTCGTAGAGATTGATCTCTTCAAGGAAGCTTCTGGTCGCCTGGAATTCCTCCTCCGTCTCTCCCACAAAGCCGGCAATGACATCAGTGGTGATGGCAGGCCTGTCATAGTAGGTCCTAAGCAGATTGACGGCTTCACGGTAGTCAGCCGTGGTGTACTTCCTGTTCATCCGGCGCAGGGTGGCATCACAGCCACTCTGCAAAGACAAGTGGAAATGGGGACATACCTTGTCGCAGGCCCTGAGCCGGCAGACAAATTCCTCCGTGATGATCCGGGGCTCTAGGGAGCTGAGCCGGATCCGGTCCAGATCCGGAATCTTCTGCAGATCTTCTATGAGGGTCAGGAGGGAAACCGGTCCCTTGAGATAGGGGTTATCCCTGCGGCTTTCCCCTTCTTCACGAGTCCTGCCCACTCTTTCCGTAGGCTCAGCTGTTTCTTTCAGGGGCTCAGCTGCTTTTTCCAGGGGCTCAGCTGCTTTTTCCAGGATTCCTGCCACTTGATTCTTAGTCAGCTCTGCACCATCTACCCTGACCATATCCGTTTTTCCCTGGCACTCAGTCTTTTCTTTCTGGCCGGCCTGGGCCAGGTCCAGGCCGTAGGAACTTAAATGGATTCCTGTCAGGACCACCTCCCGGAAGCCCTGACCTGTCAGCCTCTTCACTTCCTCAATTACCAACTGGGGATCCCTGCTGCGGATCCTGCCCCGGGCATAGGGAATGATGCAATAGGAACAGAACTGATTGCATCCGTCCTGGATCTTCAGATAGGCCCGGGTATGGCCAGTCAGCTTATGAAGAGCCAGGGGCTCATAATCCTTATCCCCGGCTATATCATGGACGAAACACCAGTCCTGGGGCTCATGAGCCCGGGCCCGGTCTTCCTGCTCTTTTATTTCCCGGTCAGAATAATACTTGTCAAGGATGGCCACGATATCCTTTTTCCTGTTATTGCCAATCAGCAGGTCCGCCTGGCCGTCATCAAGCATTTTACGGCCCCCGGTCTGGATATAGCAGCCGGCCGCGGCCACCACTGCGTCAGGATTCTTCCTGCGGGCCCGGTGGATCATCTGCCTGCTTTTGCGGTCGGCGACATTGGTCACCGAACAGGTATTAATAACATAAACGTCTGCCCGGTCGCTAAATTCCACGATCTCATAGCCGGCGTCGGCCAGCAGTTCCTTCATGGCATCGGTCTCATATTGGTTTACTTTACAGCCCAGGGTCAGAAAAGCCGCTTTACGTTTCAGGCCCATAAATTATTCTCCTTTTTATTCCAACCTCATTGACTTTTCCAGGTCAAAAAGGTAGTATATTATTAATATTTGACAATATTCTTGAAGGAGGTATTACCTGTGAAAACCGTGAAAATCTCTCTGAATTCCATCGACAAGGTTAAGACATTTGTCAATTTGATCAACCGCTTTGACGCAGAGTTTGACCTGGTTTCCGGTCGTTATGTGATCGATGCGAAGTCCATTATGGGAATCTTCAGTTTAGATATTTCCAAACCCATTGACCTGAACATCCATAACGCAGATAATCTTGATGAAATCATGACTGAATTAGAGCCTTATCTGGTAGAAGAAGAATAATTCATAGTCCTATATTATCAAGCAGACACAGAGTCATGCAGTGGCTCCGTATCCATAGTTTTTATAAAAGCAGCATCAGATTCCCAGGGAATCTGACAGCTGCTCTTTTTTTATTCATAGGAATTCATAGGATAATCCCCAATCTCCCGCCCATAAAAAACTCTCCGGGGACACTCACTCTTTCTTGTCCTCTCTCCCAGAGGAAAGGCTACTATATATTCACATTCGGATGCGGACATAAGTTCTCCTCCTCTCTCCCAGGGGAAAGGCATCTACTGGTGGGCGTGGATCTTCACCACTTCCACTGAGTCAATGGCCTCCTTCATCAGGTCATCAATACAATCCTTCAATTTCTTCTCCGACCTCTCAATCACATTAAGCCTGGGCTTGGTCACCGGGTGCTTGGCCACAAATATGGTGCAGCAGTCCTCATAAGGCAGGACGGAGGTCTCATAGGTTCCGATCTTTTCGGAAATAGCAATAATCTCATTCTTATCAAGGCCGATACAGGGCCTGTAAACCGGCATACTGGTGGCATGGTCTGTCACGAAAAGGCTCTGCATGGTCTGGCTGGCCACCTGGCC
>DLBH01000031.1:18316-22419 GCA_002494165.1 Lachnospiraceae bacterium UBA7026
GCTGGCCACCTGGCCGATGCTCTCACCGGTAATCAGTCCCAGACAATTCTGCTCCGTGGCAAAATGTTCTGCCAGCTTCATCATGTATCTTCTCATGATGATGGTAAGTTCATCGTGGGGACATTTCTCATAGATTGCCAGCTGAATATCTGTGAAATTAATGATGTGTAGGTTGATGGGACCAGAGTAGCGGGCCACCTGGCTGGCCAGGTCCACCACCTTCTGCCTGGCCCTCTCACTGGTGTAAGGGGGAGCATGGAAATAAACCGCGTCAATGCTGACGCCCCTCTTGGCGATCATATAACCGGCCACCGGGCTGTCAATGCCGCCGGATAAGAGCAGCATGGCCCTGCCATTGGTACCCACCGGCATACCACCGGGCCCGGGAATCTCCCGGGAATAAATATAAATATGATCACGGATCTCCACGGTCAGTTTAACCTGGGGATTATGGACATCCACCGTCAGGTCCGGATACTCCATGAGGACAGCCTCCCCAATCTCCGCCGCCAGCTCGGCAGAGGTGCCGGGAAAACGCTTGTCCGCCCGTCTCACAAAAGCCTTAAAGGAAAAATCCTTCTTCTCATACTCCTGGCCGACATATTCAGCTGCCAGCCTGCGCAGGTCCTTGAGGTCCGTTTTTTCTCCCACCATAATGGGACAGATTCCTGAGATTCCGAAAACCGTCTTCAGGGCCTCCACCGCCTCATCAAAATCAAAATCAGATTCTGCCTCAGCGAAGATTCTGCCTGATTCCTTGCGCATGCGGAAGTCACCCACCGGCTCCAGAGCATAATTCATCTGTCTGACCAGGGCGTCCTCAAAAAGATGCCTGTTCTTACCCTTAACGCCGATCTCGGCGTATTTGATCAAAAATACCTTATATTCCATAATAATTCCCCTATCTTAGATGATCCCCTATCTTCTCCGGAAACGCCGGAGAACCGGCAGCAGTTCTTTCAAGGCTTCCACACAAAGGTCGGCCTCCTCCACAGTATTGTAAACACTGAAAGAAAAACGCAAAGTAGATTCATAGTAGTCTTTTGTAAGACCGATGCCTTTCAGGGTGCCGCTGACCGCCGGTTTGTTGGAGGAACATGCGGAACCGGCAGAGACAAAGATGTCCTTATCTTCAAGGGCATGGAGCAGGACCTCACTGCGGACTCCCGGAAAGCTGATGCTGGCCACATGGGGAGCCTGACCCGAATTATCCCTGACCTGGTCCACTTCCTTCATGACCCGGCTGATAAAATGATCCTTCACCTTCCTTATGGAAGCAACTTTTTCCTCGTGATCCTGGTAAATGATCTGAGCCGCCTTACCCATGCCGACGATGCCGGGTACATTTTCCGTGCCGGACCTCATGCCTTTCTCCTGATTTCCTCCCCAGAGTACCGGCTTGATCCTGGTCCCTTCTTTTATATAGAGAAAACCGATTCCCTTGGGCCCGTGGATCTTGTGGCCGCTGACAGAGAGCAGGTCAGCCTTCCAGGCTTTTGGCCTGCAGTCCATCTTGCCGTAGGCCTGGATACAGTCGGTATGAAAAAGGATAGCCGGATCAAAGGCCTTGACCAGCCTGCCGATCTCCTCCACAGGCTCCACTGCTCCAATCTCATTATTCACACACATGACAGACACCAGCAGGGTGTCCTCTCTCAGGGCAGCCTGCAGGTCCTCCAGGGAAATGAGACCCTTCTCATTCACAGGCAGATAGGTTACCTCAAAGCCCTCATCCTCCAGGAAGGACAGGGGGTTATAGACTGAGGCATGCTCAATACAGGATGTAATGATATGCTTTCTCTGCCTCCGTCCTGCCAGGGCACTGCCCAGGAGGGCCAGATTATTCGCCTCGGTACCTCCGGATGTAAAAAAAATCTCCTTGGGAGATACCTTTAAGGATCGGGCAATAATCTCCCTTGCCCCGGTCACATATCTTTCTGCCTGAAAACCCTTTTTATGCATGGATGACGGGTTACCATAATCTTCATCCAGGACCTGGGCCATAATAGCCCGCACCTCCGGAAAAGGTCTGGTGGTTGCCCCATTGTCAAAATATATTTCTGACATCGTGATTTGCTCCTCTCCTGATCAGGAATGTATATCTGCAGGATTATAGTCTCACCGCGTAAACTGCGGCTTTTTCCCGGGCCTCTAATCCATCTGCGCAAATTATAATCTCTGTTTTGACTCAGTTATTTAACATAACACATTGCTTTCAGATTCGTCAAGGTATAGAAAACTGCCGCAGGATAGGGCAGAGGTTTTTCATCCCCCGCCGGGCCTGCGGCAGCCAATGCATTTTATTATCATATGATCTTATCTGTCAGCCTTGCAAATGCTGTCCCGGCTGACTCCGGAATAATCCTTTTATACCGGATAAGCTCCGTTTTCCATATCGGCCTTGGCCGGGTCAATCTTAGTCTGCTGGGCCTGGCGGTATTTGAAGAATTCTTCTGCCACCTGGGGGAAGAGGGCATAGGAGAGAACATCCTCCTCCTGCTGCTTCCAGGGGGCCACCTTCTTCTCAAACTCAGGCAGGCCGGGCTCGAGAAGATCTGCCGGCCGGCAGGTGATTCTCTCTTCATCACCGATGGCCTTTTTGACAATCTCCGGATCCATAGGCTTAACGGTCTGGCCATACTCTCCCCGAAGGAGGGCCTTGGACTCGTTGGTAATCATCTTATAACGCTCGCCGGTCAGGACATTTAAGACAGCCTGGGTACCGACAATCTGGCTGGACGGGGTAACCAGAGGTGGTTCACCGAAGTCCTTACGAACCCGGGGTACTTCCTCCAGCACCTGCTGGAACTTATCAGAAGCTCCCTGCTGGTCCAGCTGGGACACCAGATTGGACAGCATACCGCCGGGCACCTGGTACATGAGCGTCTTGATATTTACGCCCAGAACCTTGGTACTCATGAGACCGCTCTCCAGGTCTTTCTCCCGGAGGGGTCTGAAATAGTCAGCAATCTGGCCCAGGAGCTCCATGTTAAGACCGGAGTCATGCTCGGTTCCCCGGAAGGTCTCCACCATAACTTCCGTAGCCGGCTGGCTGGTTCCCATGGCGAAGGGTGAAATGGCCGTGTCAATAATGTCCGCTCCCGCCTCGACAGCCTTAAGATAAGTCATGCCGCCGACACCACTGGTATAGTGGGTATGCATTTCCACCGGAATGTTGGAAGAACTCTTCAGTGCCTTGACCAGCCGGGCTGCCTCATAGGGCACCAGAAGTCCGGCCATATCTTTAATACAGAGGGAATCGGCTCCCATTTCCTCGATCTTTCTGGCTGTGTCTGCCCAGTATTCCAGGGTGTAGGCGTCACCCAGGGTATAGGACAAGGCCACCTGGGCATGTCCACCCTCTTTTTTGGTGGCATTGACTGCAGTCTGCAGGTTTCTCAGGTCATTCAAGCAGTCAAAAATACGAATTATATCGATGCCATTGGCTATGGATTTCTGCACGAAATATTCTACCACATCATCGGGGTAGGGCTTGTAACCCAGGATATTCTGGCCCCGGAAAAGCATCTGCAGCCTGGTGTTCTTAAAGCCGTCTCTCAGCTTTCTGAGCCGCACCCAGGGGTCTTCCTTCAGGAAACGGAGACAGGCGTCAAAGGTAGCACCGCCCCAGCACTCCACCGCATTGTAGCCTACCTGGTCCATCTTGTCGATGATCGGCAACATCTCCTCCGTGGTCATCCTGGTCGCAATCAGGGACTGATGAGCATCACGAAGAACGGTCTCAGTTATTTTTACCGGTTTCTTTATATCAGCCATTCGGAAAAATCTCCTTTCTCTACTCCACCGTTATCAATCTATACGCATTTATTTCTAAAGGCAGTCGCCGGGCCGGCCAGGCCGGTTTCCGGCTGCCGTCCCGGGGGACAGCACTTATCCTCTGTAATCAGATGATTACTCCAGGATAGAAATAATCAGGTAATCAAGTGATTATTCTAAGCCTCTTATCATTCAGTAATCAGGTGATTATTCTAAACCTGTTATCATCCAGGCTATCCGGCGGTCAGACGCCAAAGATAGCCATAAAGGTTCCCGCTGCCACGGCTGTTCCGATAACGCCGGCCACATTGGGACCCATGGCATGC
>DLBH01000074.1 GCA_002494165.1 Lachnospiraceae bacterium UBA7026
GTGGATCCGTCAGGCCATAACCAGGGGTATTGCGGATACGGCTAAGACTATCCGTGTCCCGGTCCATATGGTTGAGACCATCAACAAGACCCTTCGTACTTCCCGTATGCTTCTTCAGGAGCTGGGCAGGGAACCCACCAACGAAGAGATTGCCGAGAAGATGAATATGCCTGTCTCCAAGATCGATGAGATCCTGAAGACATCAAGAGACCCGGTTTCCCTGGATTCCCCGATTGGAGAAGAAGAGGACAGCCAGCTGGGAGATTTCATCAAAGATGACTCCTCCCTCTCCCCCATGGATTCCGCTTCAGCCACTATGCTGAAGGAAGAACTGGAGACTGCCATGGAGTCCCTGACAGAGAGAGAGCGGAAGGTTATCCGTCTGCGCTTCGGCTTAGACGACGGCAAGACCAGGACCCTGGAAGAAGTGGGTAAGGAATTTGAGGTGACCAGAGAGCGAATACGTCAGATTGAGGCCAAGGCTCTCCGTAAGCTCCGTCACCCCAGCCGCAGCAGAAAGCTGAAGGATTTCCTGGACTAAGACCTCCCCGGGCCAGGGACTGTCAGGCCGGTCCATCTCCGGTAGAGGAAGGACCTGGATTTGGATCTGTCAGCCATTGCTGTTGCCAAAAGTTTAATTATTGATTAAAATAGTGGGAAAGCTATCTGTTTATTCTGACAGGCAGTTTTCCCTCTTTTTTTTCAGGAGTTATGATTTCGGAAATTATGTTTTCAGAAATTATGACAGGATTACAGACAGGTGAGGAAGATATGGCTCGTACATTTGTTGAGGTATTTCCTGATTTCACTGTTCCCGACCATTTATCCTATGTGCTCTCCCACACCCAGGTGGAGCAGGTGGTCATGAGGAAGCAGACCAGGGAGCTTCTTATAAGACTCCGGGGATCTTATATCATGAAAAGGTCCCTTTTGAATAAAATAGCATATGATTTGAAAAAGACCCTGTTTCCCCGGGTCCGGCTTTTTGTCTCCATAGAAGACAGATATGATCTTCCTGATACTTATAGTTTGAAGGAGATCACTGACCAGTATTGGGACAGCATCCTCTATGATATGAAGAAGAAGGGGATGGTGGAGTACTCGATCATCCAGTCCTGCAGCTGGGACTGCCAGGAGGATGTGCTTACCCTGTCCCTGGAGGATTCTTTTATCTCCAGAAACAAATCCAGGGAATTTAAGGACTATTTTGAAGACATTTTCCAGGACCGCTTTTCCAGGAAGATTCATGTGGGTTTCCGCTACACTGACGAATCGGCTGAAGCCCTCCGCAGGGCCAGGGACCACCGGCTCAATCAGGAGGTAGCCATGGTTCTGGACCAGAACGGCCAGGAAGAGTCCGGGTCCGGCCAGGAGGCTGGCGGATCCTCCACTGCCAATACTTCCGGCGGCAGGGACGACCAGGACAAGGCCGGCGGCCCTGGAAGAAGCAGGAGATATGCCGGCAACTATTTCGAGGAGAGGGCCAGGTCCCAGGCTTTTGGCCGGAGGAATGCCAAGGATCCGGATGTCATTTACGGCAGAGACTGTAATGGGGAAGTGGTTCCACTTACTGAGGTCCAGGACGAGATCGGCCAGATCGTAATCAGGGGAAAGATTCTTGACATAGATTTGAGGGAGATCAAGAGGGAAAGAACCATCGTATCATTTACGATTACGGATTTTACCGATACCATTACCGGGAAGATCTTCATCGGTAACGACCAGCTGGGGGATTTTCTGGACCACTTTGAGAAGGGGCATTTTTATAAGGTAAAAGGTATGCCCCGGATGGATACCTTTGAGCATGACCTGGTCATGTCTTCGGTCACCGGCATCAAGCCCATAGCGGATTTCACCCGGAAGAGGATGGACAAGAGCCTTGACAAGCGGGTCGAACTCCATCTTCATACAGTGATGAGCGACCTGGACAGTGTGGTGGATATCAAAAAAGTCATCAACACGGCTAAGGCCTGGGGCCATAAGGCCATAGCGATCACAGACCACGGTGTACTTCAGGCCTTTCCTATTGCCAACCACTGTATCAGTAAAGATGATCCCTTTAAGATCATCTACGGAGTGGAAGGATACTTTGTCAATGACCTTAAGAAGCTGGTCATCAATGAGAAGGGCCAGACTCTCATGGATGATTATGTGATTTTCGACCTGGAGACTACCGGTTTCAGTCCATCCCAAGACCAGATTATCGAGATAGGGGCTGTCAAGGTCTCTGCCGGTAAGATCAGGGATCACTTTAGTGTTTTCGTTAATCCCGGCAGGCCCATCCCCTTAAGAATTACAGAGCTGACCAGCATCGATGACGCCATGGTGGCCGGGGCTGACCCTATCGAAAAGATTCTTCCGGAATTCCTGGATTTTTGCCAGGGCTGTGCCCTGGTAGCCCACAATGCGGAATTTGACGTTAGCTTTGTGGAGGATAAGGCAAGGAAAATGGGACTGGCCACTGATTTTACCGTTCTTGATACGGTTCAGATGGCCAGACTCCTGCTCACAGATTTAAACCGTTTTAAACTGAATACAGTCTGCAAGTACCTTGGAATCAAGCAGGAGCATCATCACAGGGCTGTGGATGACGCCAGGGTGACGGCGGAGGTTTTTCTCCGCTTTATGGCCATGCTGGATGAGCGGGGAGTTACAGACCTGAAGGGCCTCAATGACCTGGGGCAGGTTTCTCCTGACCTGATTAAGAAGATGCCCACTTACCATGGTATTATTCTTATACAGAACGAGACAGGGCGGGTCAATCTGAACCGGCTGGTCTCCGCCTCCCACCTGGATTATTTCCAGCGGAGGCCCCGGATGCCCATGAGTCTTATCCAGAAGTACCGGGAGGGCCTGATTCTGGGTTCCGCCTGTGAAGCCGGCGAGCTCTTCCAGGCCATCGTCCGGGGGAAGAGCGAGGAAGAGATTTCGGAGATCGTCCGTTTTTATGATTATCTGGAGATCCAGCCCATCGGTAACAATGCCTTTATGCTGGAGAGTGACCGTTATGATGCCCGGACAGAAGAGGACCTGCAGGATTACAACCGCAGGATTGTGGAACTGGGTGACCGCTACCACAAGCCGGTTGTGGCCACTTGTGATGTACATTTCCTCAACCCGGAGGATGAACTCTACCGGAGGATCCTCATGGCCGGCAAAGGTTTTGCCGATGCGGACAAACAGGCCCCTCTTTATTTCCGGACCACTGAGGAAATGCTGGATGAGTTCGCCTATTTAGGAGAGGCCAGAGCTAAAGAGGTGGTCATTGCCAACAGCAATAAGATCGCCGATATGATTGAGAAGATCTCCCCGGTCCACCCGGACAAATGTCCTCCGGTCATTCCCAAGTCCGATGAGACCCTGACCAGGATCTGCTATGACAAGGCCCATGAGATCTATGGGCCGGACCTGCCGGAGATCGTGGAGGAGAGGCTGCAAAGAGAGCTGAATTCCATCATATCCAATGGTTTCGCCGTCATGTATATCATCGCCCAGAAGCTGGTATGGGATTCCAATGACCACGGTTACCTGGTCGGATCCCGGGGATCGGTAGGATCCTCCTTCGTGGCCACCATGTCGGGAATCACGGAGGTCAACCCTTTAAAGGCCCATTATATCTGCCCTGCCTGCCATTATGTGGACTTTGATTCTGAGGCGGTAAAGCCCTATCAGATGAAAGGTATGTCCGGCTGTGATATGCCTGACCGGGACTGTCCTGTCTGTGGCAGCCCCCTGCTTAAGGAAGGCCACGATATCCCCTTTGAGACCTTCCTGGGTTTCAAGGGCAACAAGGAGCCGGATATTGACCTGAACTTTTCCGGCGAATACCAGGGCAAGGCCCACAAGTATGTGGAAGTTATTTTCGGCGAGGGCAAGGCTTTCCGGGCCGGTACCATTGGTACGCTGGCCGAGAAGACTGCCTTCGGTTATGTCTATAAATATTTTGAGGAGCGGGGGATTCACAAACGGAGATGTGAGATGGAAAGAATCGCGGAGGGCTGCACCGGTGTCAAGAGAACCACCGGCCAGCATCCGGGAGGTATCATCGTGGTACCCCATGAACATGATATCTATGAGTTCACGGCCATCCAGCACCCGGCCAATGACGTGAATACGGATATTATCACCACCCATTTTGAGTATCATTCCATCGACCATAACCTGCTCAAGCTTGATATACTGGGTCATGATGATCCTACCATGATCCGCCGGCTGGAGGACCTGACGGGCAAAAAGGCTACGGAGATTCCTCTGGATGATCCGGATGTCATGAAGCTTTTCCACGGTGTGGAGGTCCTGGGCATCCGGCCTGAGGATATCGGAGGTGTGGAGCTGGGGTCTCTGGGGGTACCGGAGTTCGGAACCGACTTCGTTATAGGCATGCTCAAAGATACCAGGCCAAAATGTTTTTCTGACCTGGTGAGGATTTCCGGCCTGTCCCATGGTACCGACGTATGGCTGGGTAATGCCCAGACTCTTATTGAGGAGGGAAAGGCTGAGATCTCTACGGCTATCTGCTGCCGTGATGATATTATGACCTACCTGATTAATATGGGTCTGGACAAGGAATTATCCTTCACCATCATGGAGGCGGTCCGTAAAGGCAAGGGACTGAAAGAAGAATGGGAGACCGAGATGGTGGCCCACGGCGTTCCGGACTGGTATATCTGGTCCTGTAAAAAGATAAAATATATGTTCCCCAAAGCTCATGCGGCAGCCTATGTTATGATGGGCTGGAGGGTGGCCTGGTTCAAGGTTCATATCCCCATCGCTTACTATGCCGCTTATTTCTCCATCAGAGCCTCAGCCTTCTCCTATGAGACCATGTGCAGGGGCCCTGAGAGGCTGGCTGCCATGCTGGAAGAGCTGCAGAAGCTCCCCAAGGACGAGCAGACCAAAAAGGACCAGGACAGCATCCGAGACGGCCGGATCGCCCAGGAGATGTATGCCCGGGGCATAGAATTTATGCCCATTGACATTTACAGGGTCAAGGCCAGGGACTGTCAGATTATCGATGGCAAGATTATGCCGGGCCTGTCCAGTGTGGAAGGCCTGGGAGACAAGGCCTGTGAGCAGGTGGAAGAGGCCGCCGCCAAAGGGGAGTTCTCCTCCCTGGATAATTTCCGCGACCGGACCAAGGTCAGTAAGACCAGCATAGACAAGCTGGTGGAACTTGGCATTCTGAAGGACCTTCCCCAGTCTGACCAGCTGACCCTTGATTATTTTCTGGGTGCGGACCTGGGTTAGACAGGCCAGGGGAGGCTGAAGGCCATGATTTTTGTGGCTTTTTGAGGAATTCAGGAAATTTCTCTATGAAGTTCTTGCAATCATTGGGAGAGATAGCTTATAATATCATGGTGTAATATTTAGACCGGATAGATAGAATATGGCTCGCAGAATAAAGGGAAGGAGTCTCATAATGTCTGATAAACAAAGCGGACAGAAGTCCTCTTTAACAAAGAAGAAAACAATGACAAAGAAAAAGGTTTCCAGGAACGGAACTCCCGGCAGCGTCAGGAAAGGAAGGGCTCAAAGTCAGAAAACATCTGCCAAAAAGGTTTCCGCAAATAGAACAGACCAGCTTTACCAGGGCTATGACCTGGACCGGAAGGCCGCCAAAAATCTGGAGAGAAACAAGCCCTGGTTCTGGAAGGTGCTTTTGATCAGTCTTCTGCTGACCTTTATCGCTGTCGGCGTGGCCTGTGCTTCTCTTTTCCACAGGGATCAGATGAACACAGAGGCTATACAGGCGGTGAATGCGGCCAATACTATAGATGATATGCTTTTGAATCACAGAGTTATGACTATAGTGGAGAATTACTCCCACCTGGTTGATGGTACTGACTATAAGACTACCCGGCAGATCCGTCCGGAAAACGGTGACATTTTCGCCTACTACAAGGTGGAAGGGACCATGGAGGATTACAAGGAGGTAGTCGCGGGCAAGGCCCTTTATCGCTATGATGAGAAGGCAGTGAAGTATTATGCCCTCATAGGTGATGATTATTTTAATCTTCTTGCCAAGCTGCGTCAGCAGATCTATCAGTGTGAGCTGAAAGATACAGTGGATACGACCAAGGACCGGGGAGACGTCACTACCATGCGTCTTTTGTATAATGTGAAAGAGGGAGACGAGTACTCGAAGAGGTATGGATTCCCGGCAGGCAGTCAGATCATCAAGAACATTACCATGGAAAGTAAGACCAAGTATATTACCAGTGTAGAAGAGAAATGCGGCGACGAGGTTTTCTACAGCTATACGGTGGAGTTCGACGGCAAAAAGATCACGCCCAAGTTCTATTCCACTGTCAAAAAGACGGAGGATACCAGGACCTGCACAGTCTATTCCTGGGTAGATGACGATGATGGCAAGTCCTACAAATACCGGGTTCCTTATGAAGTGTATTTCACTGTGGAGGACCGGCCGGGCTATAAGGTTTGCCTGGATGAAGAGGGAGGAGATGAGTTCACAGAGCTAAGTCTGGCGACCCAGAATGTGGAGGCTCCCATCAGCCTTTATATTCTCCCTGATGACCAGAAGTAGAAGGATATGGAATACATAAGCGGCCGCTGCCAATGCGCAGCGGCCTTCTCTATATATGTATAAAGTGGCCAAAATATGGCGGACGGGACCGGGACAGCCGAAAATACCGGAAAAGGCTGCCAATGGAAATTCTCCCGGATTATGTTAGGATGAGGCTGCCTTGAGAAAGAAATATGGGAAGGTTGGATTTATGAAAGAAAGGTTAATGACAGAGAAGTTTAAGACAGAAAAGATATATTATGAGGACGCCTACAGGAAGACCTTCAGTGCCCGGGTTCTTGAGGTCCGGGATTGTGGGGAGGGGACCAGTCAGCTGGTCCTTGACAGGACAGCTTTTTACCCCGAAGGAGGCGGTCAGCCTTGTGACCTGGGAAGGCTGGGTGGCCTGGAGATTCTTGATGTCCAGGAAGAGGGAAACCTGATTGTCCACTTGGTCAGGGGCAGTCTGGCTGAGGGAGAGCAGGTGACGGGTGAGATCGACTGGCCCCGCCGCTTTGACCTGATGCAGCAGCACTCCGGTGAGCATATAGTAAGCGGCATGGTCCACAGGCTTTATGGTTATAACAATGTAGGCTTTCACATGGGAGAAGACCTGATCACCATTGATTTTGACGGTCTGCTTGACCAGGACCAGCTCAGTGATTTAGAAGCCAGGGTTAATGCCTACCTGTGGGAGAACCATCCTACCCAGATTACTTTTCCAGACCAGGAAGAGCTCAGCCGGACAGACTACCGCAGCAAAAAGGAACTGACGGGTCAGGTTAGGCTGGTAGGCTTCCCTGAGGCAGACCTTTGTGCCTGCTGTGGAACCCATGTGGCTTTCACAGGAGAGATTGGCCTGGTCAAGCTTTTGTCCTGTCATCGTTTCCGTCAGGGGGTCCGGGTCGAGATGGTTTCGGGCAAGAGGGCTTTTGAGATCCTGGCGGTCCATTACGGGCAGAATAGCCTTAATGCCAGGAGTCTGTCTGTAAAGCCTGATGACACTGTAAGGGCTGTGGATCACCTGCTCCAGGAGATCTACCGGCTCAAGGGTGACCTGATGGAGGCAAGAGGCCGGCTTCAGAGCCAGATTGCTTCCATGTGCCGGGGAAAGAATAAGCCCGCGGTGCTGGCAGGCCCTATGGATCCGGCCGACATCCGCAAGACCCTGGATCAGATCCTGGACCTTGCCCAGGGACCCTGTATCCTCCTGGCCGGCCAGGAGGGCAGCTATAAATATGCCATGGGAGAGAGGGACGGGGACGTCCGGGAGATGAATAAGAGACTGGGAGCTGCCCTGCAGGGACGGGGAGGTGGCAAGGCCTTTTTCGTCCAGGGTTCCCTGAGGGCCGGCCGTGACCAGATCAGGGATTTCCTGCAGGCAGAAGGATTTGAACTATTTATGGCAGATTAGTTCTGTGATCAGAAAGGAGCTGATATGATGAGATTCAGAACAAAAGGAAATCATATATGGAAGAGATGGACTCTGGCCGCGGCCCTGACAGCCCTGCTTCTTGCAGGGGCAGCATGCGGCAAAAGTCCAAAAAAAACAGAAACAGACCAGGCTGCTGAGGCCTCTACCCAGATTATTACGGAAGCTACCGTTGGGGAAAGTGCCGTAGTTGCAGACGGTGTCCGGCTGCCTGCCCATTTTGACAATATGCCCTATGTTATGGAAGCCCTTATGATCCAGGACTATGCCAAGAATATGCCTTACTTCACGCCGGATATGTCGGATCAGTATGCCGATTCCTTTTATTACTCTATGGCTGTATTGACAAGCCTCATTGAGCAGAAGACAGTTTTTGGGGACGGCGTGGTATCGGGGAAATATTACTATCTGTCAGAGGATACGGTGGACAAGTATGCGTCTGCCCTCTATGACGCCTATGGCCAGGGTAATATGGAGTTTCCGGAACTGAGCGATAACAGTACTTATGCTATTTATGATGAAGATACAGACTCTTATGCCTTTATTATCGGTGATGTGGGGGATATGATGGTCCACATTACAGAGTGCAGCAAGGAAGGCGACCAGTATGTCATAAGAGCAAGCCTCTACAACGGGGATGATTTCCTTAGAGAGTATTTATTCTACCTGCTGCCTACCTCCTTTATAGCAGAGGTTAATGAATTCGCCTATTCTGTTTCTGATATGAAGGTCATGGGCGAGGATGACATGACTGGCATATACGATAGCAGCCAGAATACTGCCGGCACAGAGGACCAGATGGAAACTGCCATGGATTACGGCAACAGCGGCCAGCAGGTTCCTGTATCTGAGGCCAGGAAAGCGGCTGGGAAATATGCCGGTGAAAGTGTCAAGTATGATAAGACAGAGGAGATTGACGGGACAGAGTACTATTTCTTCAGGACAGAGTCAGACGAGATTATCCTGGTGGACAGCCATGATGTCCAGACTATTTTCGGTGCTAAGGAAAACGGGGACGGCAGCTGGACCTTTGACCAGTAGAAAGGAGGACTCCATGTCCATGACAAAGACTTATCTTACGGCGGCAGCTTCCATCCCGCTTTTTGAGAGAGGGTTGCGGCAGCTTCTGCCGGAAACCAGGGACAGCGGCAAGTCTGCCGGTCCGGGAGTTGGAGACTCCTCTGCCAGACGGAAGGAGAGACCCATAAATAAGTCAGGCAGCATTGTCCTCACCCACCTGGAAAATGCCGGCATGGCAGGCGGCTTGTTCAAGGGGGAGAGGGAAAAAATATCCTTTTTGGCAGGAGGGATGGTTGCCTGGGAGCTGCTGGCCGCTGTCAGGGCCGGAAGCAGGAAGGATTCTTCCCTCAGGGGAATCAGCGCATCCTTGATTGCCGGGGGAGGCCTGTCCAACCTGGCAGACCGGCTGGCCAGGGGAACGGTGACAGATTATATCCGCTTTCCCAGACTTCCTGGACTGGCCGGCAAGTTGGTCTTTAATTTCAGTGATTTCTGTATCATAGGGGGAGTGGTTTTGTCCCTGCTGCCGGGGAGGGAGTCCTGACTACCGCTGCAGCTTTCTGATGGATTGTGAAAGTAGTCATATTATGTCGGAAATTTTCAGAGAATTGTCAGATTATTTTTATGTCAATAATAACAGTGAAAATGTATTAGATTTGTTAATTTTGCATGAAAGATATGTCATAATTTTCTAAATTGCAAAATGGAAAATATTGTATGTGGAATATTTTCTGAGTTATCCACATTTTCAAGGGTGAAAAAAAGAGGGAAAATCAACTTATCCACCAAGTTATCCACTTTATCCACATTTGAGACGGTTTACAAAGTGGAATTAAATTCAGTCAATAGAAAACATTTGTTTTGTAAAAATTAATGAATTTCCATTTTCCGGATGACCGGGAGGGCCTTAAATTGTGTAGATAGTTTAGGTTTTTTTCCCTTTAATGTGGTTATTCATTGCCTTAAAGCATGAAACTTGTTATAATACAGGTAACAGATTGCCGGAAATTACTGGCGGAATCTGAATATATATAGAAGGAGTGTGATCGTATGCGTTATATTATTTACGGTAAGAATCTGGAGGTATCTGAGAGTCTCAAGCAGGCTATCCATGATAAGTTTCATAAGCTGGAGAAGTTTTTTACCCCGGAGACAGAAGTTCAGATCACATTAAGTGTTGAGAGAGAGAACCAGACAGTGGAGGCTACCATCCCCATGAAGAAGCACATACTCCGTGCGGAACAGACCAGTACGGATATGTACGCGTCCATCGATTCAGCGGTTGATGTTTTAGAGCGCATGATTCGTAAGTATAAGACCAAGATCTCCAGTTACGGAAAGGGTATCGGAACATTTACAGAGGAGTTTCTTGAGGAGGATGTGGACAAGCAGGAAACCGTGACGATCACCCGCTGTAAGAAGTTTGCCATCAAGCCTATGGATGTGGAAGAGGCCTGTGTACAGATGGAGCTTCTGGGACATAACTTTTTCGTTTTCCGCAATGCGGATACCTTTGAAGTTAATGTAGTTTATCGCAGAAAGGACAAGACCTACGGCCTGATCGAGCCTGAGTTCTAAAATAATACAGGGAATGAAGCAGGCTTTCCCGATGGTTGTGGAAGAAGCCCATCCCTTTTATTGGTTTATTATAATAGCAGTACTGAACTGCCGGACCTTCAGGTCCGGCAGCTCTTTTTTTGGGGGAATAGCCCGCAGGTGTCAGAATATTTAAAGATTTCTTTCCTTGAAATGATGATATATCAATGCTACAATATAATTCGTATGTTCTCTGATTTTATTCTGGGGGAATGTATGTCAGTAGAACCGGTCTGTATCCCGCTGATACGGATTTGCGGTCGGTTCTTTCATATGACATGATAAAAGACCATATGAGGAGGTATATATGGGATTTATTGATAAAATATTCGGTTCAAAAAGCGAAAAGGAGATTCGCAGGATTATAAAATATGTCGATGCCATCGAGGCTCTTGATGAGCAGATGCAGGCCTTGACCGATGAGGAACTCAGGGGCAAGACCCAGGAGTTTAAGGACAGGCTGGCGGCAGGAGAGACCCTCGATGATCTTCTTGTAGAGGCTTTTGCTGCAGTGAGGGAGGCCGCGGTCCGGTCCATTGGCATGAAGCACTACCGGGTGCAGCTGATCGGTGGAATCGTACTCCACCAGGGCCGTATCGCCGAGATG
>DLBH01000080.1:0-25404 GCA_002494165.1 Lachnospiraceae bacterium UBA7026
GGTGATACCACCAGCCTCACCGGCTGTGACATTGGTAGACCGGATCGCATCGAGAAGGGAGGTCTTTCCATGGTCTACATGGCCCATGACACAGACAACAGGAGGTCTTCCCACCATCTGGTCCTGGTCCTCTTCTTCCTCTTTTAACAGCTCTTCGATCACATCAACCTTGACCTCTTCCTCAGCGATACAGTTGTAGTCAAGGGCAATCTCTGCTGCCTGGTCAAAGTCAAACTCTGTGTTGATGGTAACCATCTGGCCGGCCATAAAGAGCTTCTTGATGATTACTGCAGGTGTCACCTTGCAGGCCTCGGCCAGGGCTTTCAGGGATACAGGATTAGGCAGGGTGATATTGCGGATCACGTCCTCCTTGGGCTCCTGCTTCTTAGGTGCCTGCGGCTGGGGCTGGGGCTTTCTGCCCTTCTGCCTTCTCTGGTTATTGTTATTGTTGTTGAAATCTGTGCGGTTATTATTCCTGCGGTTATTATTCCTGCCGCCGCGGTTGTCGCCGTTTCTCTTGTTCTGGTTCTCACGGCTGTGCTCGCGGTTGATCTCGTGGCGGTTCTCCTTACCGCTCCTGGTCTCTTTCGCGTTCACAGGCTCTGCTACATAGGACAGGCCGGACCGGTTATCCCGGCGGTCATTTCTCTGGCCCCGGTTGTCACGGCCGCCATCCCGGTTAAAGCTTCGGTTATCACGGCCGCCGTCCCGGTTAAAACTTCTGTTATCACGGTTGCCGTCACGGTTATCGCGGTTGAAGTTACGGTTGTCACGATTGCCCTCACGGTTATAGCCCCGGTTATCCCGGTTCCCATCCCGGTTATCCCGGTTAAAATTGCGGTTGTCACGATTGCCGTCACGGTTGAAACTCCGGTTATCACGGTTGCCGTCACGGTTGTCACGGTTGGAATTACGATTGTCACGGGTCCTTCCTTCACCACTTCTGCTTTCGGCAGACCTGTTATCCCGGCGGTCTCGGCTGCCGTCCCGGTTAAAGCTTCTGTTATCCCGGCTGCCATCCCGGCTGTCACGGTTGAAATTACGGTTGTCACGATTGCCCTCACGGCTGCCATCCCGGTTAAAGCCGCGGCTGTCCCTACGCTGGCCTCTCTGGTCCCCGCTTCTTCCTGCCCGGTCCGGATTCCGGTCCTGGCGGCCGCTTCTCTGGGGACGGTCCCCGGTCCTCTCCTGGCGGCGTCCACCGTCTGTACCGGCCTGCTGCCTGGTCTCCTGGCTGTCACTGCCGCCCTCAGGGTTCCTGGCTGCAGGGGTGCTTCCCTCCGGTCTGGCCTGGGGCTGACTGTTGACCTGGGTATTCCTTGCCGGCTCTGTCCTGGCGGCCGACGGCGGCGGAGTGGCCGGCCTCGCGGATTCAGGCTTTAAGAACCGTGCCTTGATCCGAGACGCCTGCTCATCTGTTACTGTACTCATGTGACTTTGTATATCTTCTCCCTGCTGTCTGAGAACAGCAAGAACTTCTTTACTTGTTTTATTCACCAGCTTAGCCAGTTCATGTACTCTCAATTTCGCCATAAGCTACACCTCCATATTTAGACTAATCTTTTTTGTTAAAGCACGTGCAAAACCTTCATCTAAGATACAGATGGAAGCCCTGTATGTTTTGCCGGTCCACCGGCCTAATTCTTCTTTCGTTCCAAAGATCTCCATGGGGACCTCATAGTAGCTGCACATATCTGTGAACTTTTTCCTGGTGTTATCAGAGGCCTCCTCTGAAACCAGCACCAGGTAAGCCCTGCCGGACTTGACAGCCTTCTCGGTGGAAAACTCTCCGCTGACTGTCTTGCCGGCCTTGGAGGCCATTCCAATCATGGACAAAATCTTATCCCTCTGTGTCAATATCCTTTAATTCCTCCTCAAGACGATCGTAAATCTCATCGGGGATCGTCACCTTTAAAGAGCGCTCCAGACCTTTGGAGCGTCTCGCCTTCTGCAGGCATTCCACGCGTCGGCAGAGATAGGCCCCTCTTCCGTTCATTCTCCCGGTTTCATCCAGGACTACCTCTCCCTGGGGACTGCGGATCACACGGATCAGCTCCCGCTTACCGCGGGCTTCCCGGCAGCCGACACATTGCCTGGTCGGTATCTTCTTAGCCATAGTTATCCTCTGGTCTTACTCTGCGTAATCCGGTTCAGGCTGGTCCTCTAACTGGTCCGGAGCCTTCCTGGGACTATCATCAAACTCCAGGTCACCTTCCCTGTCGTCGTAATCATCATAGTCGTCTCCGGGCTCGTCATAGTAGTCGGGACCATCCCCGTCATAATCGTCGTAATCATCATCGTAATCGTCATAGTCATCCCTGTAGGAAAGCTCTTCCTCCAGCTCTGCCGCCTGACTCTCGCTCTTGATATCGATCTTATAGCCGGTCAGCTTGGCTGCCAGTCTGGCATTCTGGCCTTCCTTTCCGATGGCTAATGACAGCTGGTAGTCCGGTACCACGACGCGGGCACTCTTCTCTTCCTCGTCGATGGAAACGGAAATGACATCGGAAGGACTTAAGGCATTCCTGATCAGGATAGCCGGGTCGTCGTCCCAGGAGATGATATCGATCTTCTCCCCCTTCAGGTCATTGACGATGGCATTAACACGGGATCCGTTGACACCTACACAGGCTCCCACGGGATCCACATTAGGATTGTTGGAATAGACGGCAATCTTTGTTCTGGAGCCGGCCTCACGGGCGATGCTGCGGATCTCCACAGTCCCGTCAAAGACCTCGGTAACTTCCTTCTCAAAGAGTCGCTTCACCAGTTCCGGATGGGTTCTGGACACCAGGATCTTGGGCCCCTTGTTGGTGCTCTTCACTTCCACGATAAAAAGCTTGATCCTGTCTGTGGGCTGGTAGACCTCACCCTTCACCTGCTCCTTCTCAAGGAGTACGGCGTCAGTCTTATCATCCAGGCTGACACTGATATTGCGGCCGTTATATCTCTGGACAACACCGGTTACGATGTCTCTCTCTTTGTGGGCAAAATGCTCAAAGACAACCCGGCGTTCTTCTTCCTTTATCTTCTGGACGATAACACTTCTGGCGTGCTGGGCGGCAATCCTGCCGAAATTCTTCGGAGTGACCTCCCTGCTCACCACATCGCCCAGCTCATAATGGACATCCTTCATTCTGGCGTCGGCAAGGCTGATCTCCGTAACCGGATCCTCCACTTCCTCCACGACAGTCCTGTCCACATAAACTGCTATGTCACCAGTCTGGCGGTCCATGTTGACACGGACCTGGGCATTCTTTCCGAAATCACGGTTGCAGGCTGCAACCAGTGAATCTTCTATGGCCTGCATGATGACTTCTTTCTCGATATGTTTTTCTTTCTGAAGCTGGTCGAGAGCCTCAATTAATTCACTCATTTTCTGTATTCCTCCGAAAAATCTAAAATTCTATTGCCTGGCGTATCACTGCGATATCTTTCCTGGAAAATGTGTATTCCCTGTCTTCTGTCTCCACAAGGACCGTGTCCTTGTCATAATTCTTTAAGATACCCTCAAACTCCTTACAGCCTTCGAGAGCCCTGTAAAGCTTCACTTCCACAGCTTTGCCAAGATTTCTCTCATAATCCCTGTCCTTTTTCAGTGGTCTTCCAAGACCGGGTGAACTGACCTCGAGTATGTAGGCATCCTTGATGAAATCTTCCTCATCAAGTCTGATTTCCAGGGCCCTGCTGATCAGAACACAGTCATCAATGTTGATGCCGCCTTCTTTGTCCGCATAGATACGCAGATACCAGTTAGCTCCTTCTTTTACATACTCCACATCGACGAGTTCGAAATGGTTCTCCTCTATAATCGGTCTGACTAATTCTTCCGTTCTGGCAACAATCTCTGTATTTTTCATGTTGTATCTCACCTTCTTTCCTCTGAAACGTTCCGGACAGCCGAATAAAAACATAAGAGTGGGCGGACGCCCACTCTTATCACTAAAAGTATTCTTAAACATACTAGCATTATTCCTGAAAGAAATCAAGTACCAAATTTCTGGGACAATCTGGTCTTGCTACTGGCTTTCTGTCTCCATCTCATCATAGTGGTCATCTTCCGATGTCTCCTCAGAGGAGGCTGTATCCTCTTCCTCACTGGATTCCTGGGCCGCCGCCTTGTCCTCAGCCACAGTAAGAAGATCTTTTATGGCCGTGATATCCTCTTTGGCAACCTTGTACCACACCGCCTTTTTGTCCATATTTTCCAGCCTGATATAGTTGTCATAAAGGGTCATGGTCATGGTGTTGCCATGGTGGTAGAAGGTATAGGTCAGGGCGGCCGCCTCTATGGCTTCCTGCCCGGATCCCCACTTCTTTTCCGCCTTTTTGCGGCTAGACTTGTCCTTGGACATCTGGTCTATGTAGTTGGCCACGGCAACTGCCTGGTCATTTTCAAAGTAATGACCTTGGCCATCAACCACCATGGGAGAGTCGGCCAAACGGTGCAGGAGGGACGAATTAGGGTAGCCCGCCCTGTAATGGAGGAAGGCATCGCCTAAGGCGCTGGCACCCCGGCAGTAATAGACGTCGTTGGGGAGGTCCGTGAAAACCACATAGTCTCCCGGGTAAACCATGATCTCATAGACGGCATTATCTTCATCATAGAGCACATACTCATAGCTGGTACCAGGAATGGCCGCTACCTCCTCAGGACTGTACCTGCTGGTCTTGTCGGCCCGGCAGCCGATCAGGGTAGCCATGGAAAAGGCCGCCTTCTCCTCTATGAACTCACTGCTTTCCATGTCATCGGCAAATCCGATCTCCAGCTTGGCCAGGCAGTCTCTGGCAATTCTGTCAAGATAGTCACTGGCTCTCTTTGAATCCTCAGACTGGTTATTGTCATCCTCCAGTTCTGCCTCCAGCTTTTTCACCTTTTTTTTCAAAGATTTATTCTTTTTGACCAGGTCCTGATAATAAGAAGATTCCTCCACGTCCTCCCTGGAGACCCCGCATCCTGCAGGCAGCAGGAGGCTTAAAACCGCAAGCAGCAGCAGGAGACGCTTGCCTGCTCTTTTTTTCTTTGGCTCTGTCATAGGCTTACCTTCTTTCCTCTATCATCAGTAACTCCAGTCAATAGTCCCTCTTTTCCACGACTTCATTCCGGTTCTTATAAATGGAGTGTTCCGGCACAAAACCTCTTACGCTGGAAAGAGGATAAATGTTGGTAAATTTACCCACCACAGAACCCGGATTCAGGATGGTCCCGCATCCGACCTCCACATAATCACCCAGGAGGGCTCCGATCTTCTTGCGGCCGGTCTCGATATTCTGACCCTCCACATGGATCTCCACCAGCTTGCGGTCCGACTTGACATTGGAAGTGATGGACCCGGCACCCATATGGGCATGGTAGCCCAGGATGGAATCGCCCACATAATTATAGTGGGGGACTTCCACCTTATCAAAAAGAATCACATTTTTAAGCTCTGTGGAATTACCCACCGTGGCTCCGGCTCCGACGATGGCGTCTGCCCGGATAAAGGCGCAGTGGCGGATCTGGGCTTCCGGCCCGATGATGGCCGGCCCGTTGATGTAGGCTGTGGGGGCCACAGTGGCCGACTTGTGTATCCATACATCCTCCCCGACCTGGTCATATTCTGCCGGATCCAGCAGCATGCCTATCTCCAGAATGAAATCATGGATCTGGGAAAGGACCTCCCAGGGATAGGTGGATTCCTCAAACAAAACTGAGGCAATGGTATGGTTAAAATCTGCGAACAAAGCTTTATTCTCTAATCTCTTCATTAAAATTATTCCGGCTGCAGACAGCCTCTCCTTTCCATCGGGTATCCAAAACCTTCTTCTTCCATCATGAGCTGTGGGGAGCTGGCCCCTGGTCCTGACCCTGCGTCTGGCCGCCTGTCTGACCCTGGTCCCCTGCCTGGCCGCCTGTCTGACCCTGGTCCCCTGCCTGGCCTGCGGACTGGCCGCCCGCCTGGCTCTGATCCTGACTGTCAGTTCGGCCCTGGGTCCGGCCGCCCGCCTGGGGCCGGTCATCCAGGAATTCCAGCCGCCAGTGATAGCGCCCCTTCTCATCCTTGGGATCCTTCTCATAATAGAAATATGCTGTAAACTTATTTCCCTTCTTGCTGACGCAGCCTCTGAGGCCCACCTTGCCATGCTCTAAAAGAATCTTGACCATGTCATAAGTGACCTTTTTGCCCAGGCCGTTAATCAGCCGGTCATTCTTCCAGACGGCATACTTGCAGCCGGACTTCCAGTTGGAACAGCCAAAGGCCCGGGCCGTCTCCACCACAGGACTGCCGCACTCTGGACAGATTCCCACAGGTTCCTTGTGGAGAGGTTCTGTCTGGGCAGGATCTCCCAGGCTGTCATCGGCCTTCACCTTGGCGACGGCATCGACTACAAAATCCTTAATCAGCGAAAGGAAGTCATCTTGAGTATACTTTTTCCGTTCGATATCTGCAAGGGTTTTCTCCAGCCGGCCTGTGTATTCCAGGTCAAAAAGCTCCTGGGCCGGAAAATGCTCCACCATCATACGGCCCAGGTCCGTACAGGTCAGGCTCTTTCCCCTGGCCTTGATATAGCCGGCTGTCTTAAGCTTCTTGATGGTCTCGGCCCGGGTGGCCGGGGTACCGATAGAAAAACCGCTTAAGATGGCCATCATCATCTCTTCTTCGTCCCTCTCTTCATACTTCTTGCCACAGGTCTCCATGACCTTTAAGAGGGTTTTTTCCGTATGGGGCTTGGGCGGCTTGCGCTCGACCTCATTGATCTCAGATTTGACGATGGGCAGGACCTGGTCCTTTTCCACAGGAGGCAGGAGGACTTCCCTGGAGTCCACACCTTCTATCAGCTTCCATCCGGGTTGCAGCTGGACCTTGCCCTTGGCGATGAATAAGCCTTTGACCTGGGGGGTCTCTTTTACCTTGAGCCGCAGAACCGTGTCCTCAGAGACAGCCAGGGGCATAAACTGGGCCAGAAAGCGGTTGCGGACCGCATCGTAAACCTTCTGTTCCTGGTCACTTAGGTTTTTTGGCAGGACATAGGTGGGGATAATGGCCGAATGGCTCTCCACTTTTTTGCTGTCAAAAAGTCTCTTGCCGGTATGGAACTTCATCTGGTCCTCCAGGGGATGGCCCTTCTTGTGGACACCCAGCACCTTGGCCGCCTTACCCTTCAGACTTTCATCCAGGACCACGCTGGCCGTCCTGGGATAGGTGATCAGCTTTTTCTCATAGAGGTCCTGGGCTGTCTTTAAAACCTTGTCAGAGGTCCAGCCCCTGTACTTGCCGGTGATATAGCCCTGGAGCCCGGAAAGATTAAAAAGGTAAGGGGGATATTCCTTTTTCTGAGTCACTTTTTTGGAAGTGACCCGGGCCTCCTTGCCATCAATCTGCTTTTTGATCTCCTGGAGGTCCTCCCTGCTGTCAAACTTGTCAGTCTCCTTGCCCTCCTGGTCTTTTTCATGGTAAAAACCGTCAAAGTGCTTCTTTTCCCCGGTCTCAAAGGTAGCCTTGAGCCGGTAATACTTTGTCACTTTAAAATTCTCAATCTCCTTGTCCCGGTCATAGATAATCTTGAGGGTGGGCATGAGAACCCTGCCCACATTAAGAAGTTTGGACCCGGCCATAGACCTGTATTTGAGAGTGGCCACCGAGGTCAGATTAATACCTATGAGCCAGTCAGCCAGCTGACGGCCGAAACCTGCGTCATGGAGGGGCTTCATCTCCGAGTTGGGTCTGAGATTACTAAGGCCCCGGTTCACTTCTTCGGCGGTCCACTCATTTAAAAGAATCCTTTCCACCGGCTTACCGGGATCAATGTAATCCAGAATCTCATCGGCGATCACCTGGCCCTCCCGGTCGTCATCGGTGGCAGATATGATGGTCTCAACATCCTGCCTTTCCATAAGACTGCGGATGATCCCCATCTGGCGGACCACGCCGGCGTCTGCCTTATCACGGTTAGAGGAGTCAGTTTTCAGTTTATATTGGAAATGTTCCGGGATGTAGGGGAAGCGTTCCATCCGCCAGACCTTCATGGAGGGGTCATAATCCCTGGCATCGTAGAGCTGGAGCAGGTGGCCGAAGGCCCAGGTAATGACATAGGACTCCCCCTCAAAATAGCCGCTGCGTCTGCTGCAGGAGGTGGCGTCGGCAATATTCTTTGCCACGGAAGGCTTCTCTGCTATAATCAGTTTTTTCATTGATGTCACCATCCTTACATATACACTGAAGGAACGGGTCAGAGTTACAACCGGGAAAATGTGTTCTCCCCGCTGATACAGCATCCGCCCACAAAATGCCGGAAGGTCTCCGTTTTTGTGGGCGGCTTATCTTTCTTTCCTGTCAATCGGAAATGCCCCGCTTGAAGAGCGGGTTACTATTCAAAAACCATGAATCAATGGCAGGGAAAACAGGCTTTACTGTCTTCCCGGGGTCTGCGGGACAGGATCTGTCCTACTGGCCTTCGTAGATGGGGTACTTGTCTGTGAGTTCCTTGACGATAGCCTCTGCCTCCTCAAGCTTACCGTCGACGATGGTCAGCTTGATGGCCTCGGCAATCTTTTCCATATCGTCCTCCTTAAGACCCCTGGAAGTCACTGCCGGTGTTCCAAGTCTCAGTCCACTGGTAACGAAAGGTGACTTGGGATCATTGGGAACTGTGTTCTTATTACATGTAATATGAACGGAGTCAAGCAGCTTCTCCATATCCTTGCCGGTCAGGTCCATCTTTCTCAGGTCCAGGAGCATCAGGTGGTTGTCGGTACCGTGGGATACGATATCAAAGCCCCTGTCCATGAGGGCCTGGGAAAGAGCGGAAGCATTCTTGATGATCTGCTGCTGGTATTCCTTGAATTCCGGGGTCAGGGCTTCCTTAAAACACACTGCCTTGGCAGCGATCACATGCATGAGGGGGCCGCCCTGGATTCCCGGGAAAATAGCCTTGTTAAAGTTGTACTTCTTATTCACTTCCTCACTGGAAAGGATCAGGCCGCCCCTGGGACCGCGAAGGGTCTTGTGGGTGGTTGTTGTGGTAACATGGGCATAGGGGATGGGGCTCTCATGAAGGCCGGCAGCCACGAGGCCGGCGATATGGGCCATATCCACCATGAGGACAGCACCTACCTCATCGGCAATCTGGCGCATCTTCTTAAAATCGATCTTTCTGGCGTAGGCGCTGGCTCCGGCGATAATCATCTTAGGCTGGCAGTCCAGGGCAATTTTTCTGACCTCGTCATAATCGATAACTCCATCATCATTAACGCCGTAGGGAACACAGTGATAGTTTTTGCCGGACATATTTACAGGGCTGCCGTGGGTCAGATGGCCGCCGTGGTCCAGATTCATACCCATGTAGGTGTCGCCAACTTCCATCACTGCGAAAAACACAGCCATGTTGGCCTGGGCTCCGGAATGGGGCTGGACATTGGCATACTCACAGCCAAAGAGCTCCTTGGCTCTGTCGCGGGCCAGGTCCTCAACCACGTCCACATACTGGCATCCACCGTAGTATCTCTTACCCGGATAACCCTCTGCGTACTTGTTGGTCAGGTGGCTGCCCATAGCTGCCATAACGGCAGGAGAGACCATGTTCTCAGAAGCGATCAGCTCCAGATTCTCTCTCTGACGGCGAAGCTCGTCCTCCATGGCCTTAGCTACTGCCGGATCTGCCGCTTTTACATAATCAAAACTAAACATCTGTATATCCTCCATATATAAATAGGTGCACTGTATCTGCCGATTATATCCCTTCCACCCCGCTAATCCACGAAAAATATCATCTACACAATTGGGGGCAAATAATCAGAGAAAATTATAACACAGGTCTCTCAAATCCGTAAAGTAGCTATTCTGATAAAAAAACTGGCCCGGAGCCCCATTCATATAACATTTTTTTACAAAATCTCTGTCAATTCCCTCACATTGGATGCCGGAAAAAGGCTGATCTGGCTGCGCAGGCCCTCCGGCAGGCCTTCCAGATTACTGGCAGGCAGGATGCAGCGGGAGAAGCCCATTTTGATACCCTCCCGGATTCTCTGGTCTACATGACTGACCCCCCGGATCTCCCCGGTCAGGCCCACCTCACCGAAAATGAAACTGCCTTCGGTCACAGGCCTGTTGCGGTAGCTGCTGATGACGGCACTGACTATACCTAAGTCCATGGCCGGCTCGGTAACCTTGACACCTCCCGCCAGATTAACATAGGCATCACAGCCGCCCAGCTGCAGACCAGCCCGCTTTTCCAGAACGGCCAGCAGCAGGTTGACCCGGTTAAAATCAATACCCACACTGGTCCTCCGGGGCAGGTTGAAGCTGGTAGGCGATACCAGGGCCTGGATCTCGACCATGAGGGGCCTGGTCCCTTCCATGGAACAGACTACGGCCGACCCAGCCGCATCCACCGGCCTGCCGTCCAGCATAATCTGGGAGGGGTTGGCCACCTCCACCAGGCCCTCCTCCTTCATCTCAAAAACCCCGATCTCGTTGGTAGACCCAAAACGGTTTTTTACACCTCTTAAGACACGGAAGACGGCACTCCGCTCTCCCTCAAAATAAAGGACAGTATCCACCATGTGCTCCAGGGTCCTGGGGCCGGCCACCACGCCTTCCTTGGTCACATGACCAACCAGAAAAACAGCGATGCCCTCCTGCTTGGCCAGCTGCATCATGACTCCGGTCACTTCCCTGACCTGGCTGACACTGCCGGCGGCAGAAGAGATTTCCTCACTGTACATGGTCTGGACCGAATCGACCACTACCATGTCCGGCTTCCAGGCCCGGACCGCGTCAGCAGCTGCATAAATATCCGTCTCACTGAGCAGGTATACTTCACCAATAAAACCTCCCAGCCGGTCGGCCCGCATCTTGATCTGCTTTAAGGACTCTTCACCGGACACATAGATTACTTTCCTGCCCTCATTGGCCAGGTGGCGGCAGACTTGCAGAAGGAGGGTGGACTTACCTATGCCCGGGTCTCCTCCCACCAGGGTCAGGGACCCCTTGACGATACCGCCCCCCATTACCCGGTCAAGCTCGGGAATCCCTGAGCTGATCCGGTCCTCTGCCTCCATGGAAACGGAGAAGAGCCCTGTCACCTTGGGCCTGCCTTCCCTGGCGGAGGAAGACCTGGAGGGCCCGGAAGTCTTTGCCGTGGAGACCTTTTCCTCTACCAAGGTATTCCACTGGCGGCAGCCCGGACACTGGCCGGACCATTTGGAGGTCTCATAGCCGCATTCCTTACAGAAAAATATCGTTTTTGTCTTTCCCTTTGCCATATAATACCTTTTCTTTCTAAATCTAATAATATAAAATGCTATGCCAGATAAAAAAGTTATGCCAGATAAAAAGACCCGAAAGATTACTCCTTCGGGTCTGTATACTTTACAGCTTAAATGGTCACAGTCTGACAACCTTCACCTTTGCAATCTCTCCCGGGTCCAGCTCCACACCGAAACTAATCTTTCCTCCCAGGTTGGACTTGATACGTCCTATGTTGGTATCATCGATCAGTACCTTGTACTCTTTCTGGGGTTCCACCTCTAAAGTAATCTGAAGATCATCCACCGACTCCACTTCAAAGGTAATCTGACGCTCTGTACTCCTGTAATTATGGACAGCCGAGCCAGGAACAGACTCATAGGCAACTCCGCCATTCTTCTCCAGTCGTGTAATCTCCCTGAAGGTCTTCACCTTATACCTGTCACCTTCAAAAGGAAAGTCAGACAGCTTGGTCTTCTGATCGAGACTGTAGTCGCCAAAATCAAGGGTTCCATTCTCCTGAGCCACAATTAGTTCCTTTACGTTAGCCATGTTGTTTCCTCCCAAACTTATCTATTAAGCTACCTGCTTTGATTATACAAGATGCCATCTTTCATTACAAGTTTAACTTTTTTCCGGCTTTTAATATTTCCCATCAGGAACTGGTCTGAGAGATAATCCTCTACCTCATTCTGGATCGTCCTCTTAAGAGGTCTGGCGCCGAGCTGGGGATTGTAACCCTTGTCCAGAAGATAATCCACTACTTCCTCAGAATATTCAAGGATAAATCCCGGCTGGACTTTGACCCTCTCTGCCAGCTGGTCCATGAGAAGCTTTACTATCTTTCTCTGTTCCGGCTTGTCGAGGACATGGAAAACCTGGATTCCGTCGATCCGGTTGAGAAACTCCGGGCGGAAGATCTTCTTCACTTCCTCCATGACCTGGTCCTTCATACGCTCGTAGTCCCTGGCCGGGTCTTTTCCTGAGCTGAAGCCCAGGTTTTTAGGAGCCATGATCCTCTGGGCTCCGGCGTTGGAAGTCATGATGATCACTGTATTTTTAAAATCAATCTTCCGGCCGCTGGAATCGGTGATCCGGCCGTCGTCAAGGACCTGGAGCAGGACATTAAAAACATCGCTGTGGGCCTTTTCTATCTCATCGAAAAGGAGGACGGAATAGGGGTGGCGTCTCACCTGCTCGCTGAGCTGGCCTCCCTCCTCATAACCCACATAACCGGGCGGAGACCCGATCAGTCTGGACACACTGTGCTTTTCCATGTACTCGGACATATCGATACGGATCATGGAATTCTCATCCCCGAAAAGGGCTTCAGCCAGGGCCTTGGAAAGTTCTGTCTTACCTACGCCGGTGGGTCCTAAGAAAAGGAAAGAACCAATAGGCCGGTGGGGATCTTTCAGACCTACCCGGCCCCTCTTGATGGCCTTGGCCACCAGATTTACGGCCTCATCCTGGCCAATCACCCGCTTTTTCAGATTGGCCTCCAGCTTAAGGAGGCGGCCGGACTCAGACTGGGTCAGGCTGGTTACCGGGACGCCGGACCAGGAAGACACCACCGCTGCCACATCCTGGGCAGTCACCGCAGACCGGTTACCTTCCTTGTTCCTGTCCCATTCCTCTCTCAGCCGGGTAAGCTTATCTTCCACGGTCTTCTGTTTTGTATTATTGAGCCGGGCCCGGCGAAGGTTTCCTTCGATGAGGGCCTCTTCCTTCCTGGCTCCCAGCTTCTCATACTGGTCAGCCAGGTCTTTCAGCTCCTGGGGCATGGTGTAAAGATCTACCCTCTTGCGGGCAGCCGCCTCATCCATGACGTCAATGGCCTTGTCAGGAAGGAAACGGTCACTGATATAGCGTTTGGAAAGGTTGACCGCCGCCTCCAGGGCCCCTGCCTGGTAGCGGACATGGTGATGGTCCTCAAAGGCAGGCTTCAGGCCTTTCAATATGGCAATGGACTCCTCCTCCGTCGGTTCCTCCACGGTAACCGGCTGAAACCTTCTCTCAAAGGCTGCATCTTTTTCAATATATTTCCTGTATTCATCCAGGGTTGTGGCCCCGATCAGCTGAATCTCTCCCCGGGCCAGGAAGGGCTTTAAAATGTTGGAAGCATCCATGGCTCCCTCGGCGCCTCCCGCACCGATCAGGGTGTGAATCTCATCAACAAAAAGCAGAATATCCCCCCGGGATATGACTTCCTGCAGGAGTCCCTTGATTCTTTCCTCAAACTCTCCCCGGTATTTGGAACCGGCAATCATGCCGGACAGGTCCATCCTCATCAGTTTTTTATGCCAGAGGGTCTGGGGAACCTCTTCCCGGACAATCCACTGGGCCAGGCCTTCCACGATGGCTGTCTTGCCCACGCCCGGCTCACCCACCAGACAGGGACTGTTCTTGGTCCGTCTGCTCAGAACCTGGATCAGGCGGGATATTTCTTCCCGGCGGCCGATGACCGGGTCGGTATTGCCACCGGCAGCTCTCTCTGTCATGTCCAGACAGTAGGTCTCGATCATGGAAGCAGCTTCTTTGCCCGCTCCTCCGGCCAGCTGCTTATACTCTGCCGCTGCCGTTCTCGGATCCACTCCGCTGGCCGTCATCAGATCCAGATAAAGCTTTTTCAAGTCAATGCCAAGACCCTTCATGAGTCTCAGGGCAATACAGTCCTTCTCTTTGATGATGGCCAGGACCAGATGTTCACTGCCTATGGAGCCGGCCTCCATCCTTTCGGCCTCAAGGGCACTGGCCCGGAGGACCGATTCTGCTCTGGGACTGTAGCCTGGCTGGTCAGTCTCCTTCCGGGGCATACCCAGGGCTGCGGATTCGGCAAGAACAGATTCCAGGAGCATCTCATAGGTCAGGCCGCAGGCATAGAGAACCTGGCAGGCCAGAGAGTCTTTCTGGTCAAGGAGCCCGAGAAGAATATGCTCTGTACCGATATAGCTTTGTTTACATGCCAGTGCGTCCTCTCCGGCTTTTTTGAGAGCCGCGGCGGCGTATTGATTAAAGTCTGTTTTCATAGTATCTTCCTTTATTAATTAGTATCTTCCTTTATCAAGCTATCTATTAATCTATCTATTAATCCATCTATTATTCCATCTAAAAAAACTTATCATACATTTCGTCGACAATCCGGAGCATCTCATCCTTACTGATCTCCTTACAGATCGCCTGGGCTACAATCATTTCCATGTAATCATTGATCTTGGTCATCTCATCCTGCTTATCCGTAATCTCAACGGAGATGACTGCCCCGCTTCTCCTGTCCAGCTTAAGATAACCTTCCTGCCTGAGCATGGCATAGGCCTTATTGACCGTGTGCATATTTACACCCAGCTGGGTAGCCAGATTTCTGACGGATGGAAGGGAATCCCCATCCCGAAGCCTGTCCTGGGCTATGAGCATAACAATCTGGTTGCGCAGCTGTATATAAATGGCCTCCGGACTGTTAAAATCTATCTCTATCAACATAGGTCATACCCCCTTTGCATTTGTTCAGCCATGCCGGAAATCCTCCGGCAGCCAGGCTGTCCCTGACTCTGTTCTATAGATTATATATCAAATGTCCCACTATTTCAAGCCTTAACAAGAGCCGGGCCCGGCAGCAGAAAAATTCAGGAAAGGCCGGAAAACATTTACCGGCCCATGTATTTTTTCCACCAGCAAATCTGGGCTGCCCCCGGACCTGCCGGTATCAAAATAAAAGGGCTGCCCCCGGCCCCGGGAGGAAATCCCTATCTGTGGATTCCTCCCGGGGCCGGCAGGGCAGCCCATAATTAATTTCAATTATTCTGTATCATCTGTGACCGGCTTCTCGCTGTCATCTGCAAGCAGCTGACAGTAAAGCAGGGCCAGGGCTTCCCGTACCGCCTTGTGGCGGATGGTCTGCCTGTCTCCTCCGAAAAAGCATCTTTTCACTACAGTATGGCCTTTCAGGGTGCAGCCGATGTAGACAAGACCTACCGGCTTATCCTCACTGCCCCCGTCAGGTCCGGCTATGCCGGTGGTGGAAACTGCCGCCTGGGTTCCGGCCTTTCTTACAGCCCCCTCAGCCATCTCCTTTGCTGTCTGCCTGGATACGGCCCCTTTTTCTTTCAAAGTGTCCTCTGAAACTCCCAGCAGCCTGATCTTAGCCTCGTTGGAATAGGTCACATAACCTTCTTTAAAGACTTCGGATATCCCGTCGGCATTGACAAGAGTACCTGCGACAAGGCCGCCTGTACACGATTCAGCAACTGTTACATTAAGTTGTTTATACTTTAATATCCGGGCGATCTTCCTCTCGATAGGTTCTTCCTCAATTCTCCGACCTGAACTCATTATTTATCCGAGCCTCCTTCCTTTAATACATCAAGGTTCTTTGCAAAATAATCTACCATGGAAATGATAGTAAGAATCAGTGCTATATAAACCAGAATCAGTTCTATAAGATGAGCATATGGGAATACATTACCAAGATCCGCTATACACATGATAATGGCAAACATCTGGAAATTGGTCTTAAACTTACCCCAGTAGCTGGCGGCAATGACTACGCCGTTATCGCTGGCCAAGGTACGGAAGCCGGTGATGGCAAACTCCCTGGCTATGATGATAATTACGATCCAGGCCGGCACCTTGTTCCAGCTAACCGTAACCAGGCAGATAAAAGCAGACGACACAAGGATCTTATCAGCGAGAGGATCCATAAACTTTCCAAAGTTTGTCACCAGGTTATGCTTTCTGGCTATCTTTCCGTCAAATAAGTCTGTAAGGCTGGCAACACAGAAAATCAATAAGGCAATCCATTTTGAAATATCATGGGGAATCCCCTCGTAGAGCATAAAAAACACAAAGAAGGGAACAAGCAAAACACGTGTTATTGTCAGCTTATTTGGTAAATTCATCGGCATATAAAACATCTCCCATCAAATCATATTCATTGGCCCCGGTAATCCGGACAGGGACGAAATCCCCCGAAATCAGCTCCTCCTGCGCACTGACAAACACATTACCATCGACCTTGGGCGCATCCATGTAGGTACGGCCAATATAAACATCTTCTTCGTACAAGTAACCTTCTATAAGAACTGGCATCTTCTGTCCGATCCTTGCGGCGGACAACTCCGCAGATATCTCCTGCTGGAGAGCCATAATCTCATCACGTCTTGCAATCCGGGTCTCCTCCGGCACCTGGTCCTTCATGAGAGCTGCCCGGGTTCCCTCCTCTGCCGAGTAAGGAAATACACCCAGTCTGTCGAACTCCATCTCATCGACAAAGTCCAGCAAATGCTGGAAATCCTCCTCTGTCTCCCCGGGAAAGCCAGTGATCAGGGTCGTCCTCAGAACTATGTCAGGAATCTCCCGGCGCAACCTGCCGATCAGGTCCTCAAGCTCTGCCCGGCTGGTCCTTCTTCCCATAAGTCTGAGAATCCGGTCCTCACTATGCTGGATTGGAATATCCAGATAATGACATATTTTCTTCTCTTCTTTCATAACATCGATCAGCTCATCTGTAATCTCTTCCGGATAACAGTAGAGCAGACGGATCCAATCGATTCCATCGATGGCGCAAAGACCTCTCAAAAGATCAGGCAGGGCCTTGCGGCCATAGCGGTCCTGACCATAAACCGTCGTTTCCTGAGCTACCAAAATCAGCTCCCGGACACCGCCCCGGGCCAGGTATCTGGCTTCAGCCAGCAGGTCTTCCATGGGAAAACTGCGGTAGTGACCCCTGATGTAGGGGATGATACAATAGCTGCAGCGCTTGTCGCAGCCCTCCGCTATCTTTAAGTAGGCCGTGTAGCCGCCGGTGGTCACCACCCTCTTGTCACTGAGAGAGTCCGGCAGCAGGTCCAGAGAGGGCATCCGGGACAATAGGGCTTTTTCCTTTCTGCCGGCCTGGTCTAACACCTGGTCGATGACTTCCACAATATCTGTGTAACCACTGGTTCCGATGATGGCATCCACCTCAGGCAGGGCCTCCTCGATCTCTTTTCCATATCTCTGGGCCAGGCAGCCTGTCACAACAAGTCCCTTAAGTCTGCCCTGGTCCTTCCACTGACCCATCTCAATGATGGTCTCTATACTCTCTTCCTTGGCATCATGGATGAAACAGCAGGTGTTGACTACAATCACGTCTGCCTGGGACTCCTCCTGGACGATCTGATGTCCCGAATCTCCCAACAGACCCAGCATCTTCTCACTGTCCACCAGATTCTTATCACAGCCAAGGGATATAAATAAAATATTACTCATCTACTATATTACCCTGTGCGGCTTCCACACAATTATTCATCAGCATGGCAATGGTCATAGGACCTACACCGCCAGGCACCGGGGTGATGGCGGATACATGACCGGCAACCCGGTCGAAGTCCACATCCCCGCAGAGCTTGTTATGCTCATCCCGGTGGATGCCCACATCAATAACCACCGCACCCTCCTTTACATAGGATTCGTCAAAGAAGCGGGGCTTACCGATGGCAGCCACCAGAATATCCGCTCTCCTGCAGACTTCCTTCAGATTCCTGGTGCGGGAATGACAGACTGTCACCGTACCATTCTCCCTGAGAAGCAGCATAGCCATAGGCTTACCTACAATATTACTCCTGCCGACAACCACACATTCCTTGCCGGAAATCTCAATATGGGACCGCTTGAGCAGCTGGATGATCCCGGCAGGTGTGCAGGAAACAAAGCCCTGCTCCCCGATAGAGAGGGCACCCACACTCTGGGGATGGAAGCCATCCACATCCTTTTGGGGGGAAATGGCATCAATAACCCTTTTCTCATCAATGTGGCCGGGAACAGGAAGCTGGACAAGAATCCCATGGACACTGTCATCCTTGTTCAGGCTGTCTATAAGCTCTAAAAGTTCCTGCTCGGTCACAGTCTCCGCCAGCCTGCAGGCCCTCGATTCCATACCGATATAGGCGCAGGCCTTCTGCTTGTTATTCACATAGACCGTGGAGGCAGGGTCCTCTCCCACCTGGATGACTGCCAGACAGGGGGTGATCCCCCGCTCCTTAAGTCTGGCCACTTCTTGCTTCAATTCATCCTTAATCTCTGCTGAAATCTTCTTACCGTCAATAATATAAGGCATATAAAACTCTCTTTTCTATGAATTCTGGCTGTGAACGCCTGCCAAGGCGGCGCCGGTAGCCGGACTGCCACTTCTGATATATTTTAAACTATAATACATCAGTTTCCAGGATTCGTAAAGAGACCACTCTCATTTCCATGGATAAGACCAGGCAGGTCCGGGCCGGACTCCGGCCGGATTCCGCCGGTTCCAGTCCTGGAAAATACTGCTTCCGGCCTGGGAAAAGAGACCAGGCCAGTGATCCCAGCAGAGAAATATTTACAGGTACTCTTCAAAATACTGGTCCAGCTGTTCGGGAGACATAAGGATTTTTCTGGGCTTGGTCCCCTCTTCGGGACCGATAATTCCTGCCTCAGCCAGCTGGTCAATGATCCTTGCCGCCCGGTTAAAGCCTATCTTAAACATCCTCTGCAGCATACCTATGGTCGCCTTATCCTTTTCCATGATAAAGCGGGCTGCCGCCTCAAAATATTCATCCCTGTCCTGGGAAACGTTGCCGGACTGGATCTTCTTTTCAATCTTTTCTGAAACACTGCTGTCATATTCGGTGTCCCCGGCTTTATCCTTGATAAAATCAACCACACTGTTGATCTCCTCATCGCTGATAAAAGCTCCCTGGACCCGGACAGGTTTCTGGAGTCCTGCCGGATAGAAAAGCATATCTCCCTTGCCCAGCAGTTTTTCTGCCCCGTTCATATCCAGAATAGTCCGGCTGTCAACACCGGAGGATACGGCAAAGGCGATACGGGAAGGCACATTGGCCTTAATGAGGCCGGTGATGACATTGACAGAAGGCCTCTGGGTTGCGATAACCAGATGGATACCTGCGGCCCTGGCCAGCTGGGACAGACGGACGATGGCATCCTCCACCTCACCGGGTGAAACCATCATCAGGTCTGCCAACTCATCAATGATGATGACGATCTGGGGCATCTTCTTCAGGTCCCCTTCCACCGCTTTGCCGCTGGCGATCAGGTCTGTCACCTTTTTATTATAACCTTCGATATTACGGACGCCGGTCTCGGAGAACTTACGGTACCTCTCGGTCATCTCAGTGACAGCCCAGTTGAGAGCGCCGGCTGCCTTTTTGGGGTCTGTTACCACAGGAATCAGCAGGTGGGGTATCCCATTATAGACACTCAGTTCCACCATCTTGGGGTCTACCATGATCATGCGGACTTCCTCGGGGGAAGCCTTGTAGATCAGACTCATAATCAGGGTGTTGATACAGACAGACTTGCCAGAGCCGGTGGCACCTGCTATGAGCAGGTGAGGCATCTTGGCCAGGTCTGTCACCACAATTTTGCCTCCGATATCCTTGCCCACCGCAAAGGCCAGCCTGGATTTGAATTTTTTAAAAGTCCTGTTATCGATCAGATTACGGAAATGCACAATCTGGTTGTGTTTGTTGGGCACTTCGATACCGATGGCCGATTTTCCGGGAATAGGCGCTTCAATACGAATATCGGCAGCTGCCAGATTCAGTTTGATATCGTCAGTCAGGGACACGATCTTGCTCACCTTGGTTCCTTGCTCGGGGAACATCTCATATCTTGTGACCGTAGGTCCACAGCTGATATCCGTAATCGTAACATTTACACCGAAACTCTTAAGGGTATCCTGCAGCTTTATGGCAGTCTCCTTGAGGATTCTGTCATGGTCGGCAGGAAAGCTCTGCTCTTCTCTTACCAGCAGGTTGACCGGAGGATAAACATAAGTTTTTTTCTTTTGCTCCCTGGCTGGTCCCTTCTTCTCGGAAAGAGCCCTGGGTTCTACAGCCCGGTTAATCCGGATGTCAGCCTCAGGTCCTGCCTGGGCAGAAGCTGTTTTGGCCGGAACTGTTTTGGCTGGGGCTGCTTTAGCTGGGGCTGCTTTAGCCGGGGCTGGCTGGGCGGCAGCAGAAGTCCGGCTGGCAGCGAAGGTCTTACCCTCCTGGCTGCTTTCCCCTGCCTGCTGTAAAAGCTGGTCCGGTGACAGGGCACCAGGCTCCTCTGTCACAGCATCCATGAAGCTGAAACTATTTTCCTCAGCCTTTTCCTGGGTCTGGAAAAGTCCTTCTTCCCTGTTGATCTCCGCCGGTTTAAGGCTCCTGCCAGCCTCATCTGGCTGAGTTTCTGCCTCCATAACTGCCCCGGTCAACTCAAGACCCTGACCAGTCTCATCCGGCCGGGCCACTGCCTCCATAGGAATCTCAGTCACTTTAAGGCCCTGGTCTGCCTCATCCAGCCGGGGTCTGACCTCAGTGCCTGAAGTCAGCTCCTTAGGAGCCTCAGCCTGGGTCAGGTCTTCTCTTTCGGGACTGCTGTCTTCATCATACATATTGTGAATGCGGATCTCCTGGGTAAGGCCTCCCGGGGAGGCTGCCTCTTTCCCAGTCTGATCCTTACGGTTTCTTTCTATATAATCATCGAGGCCGCTGCCCTCATGGCGGGCAAAGGCACTATAGTCCAGTTCGCCATCAAAGGGCTGGGTCTTGCCATCCTCTTCCGTGAAGGGATAAGCCTGGGGATGGAGTTCTCTGACAGAATCCTTGCGAAGCAGCCTTTCAGTAGAAGTAAAGACCGGACTGTTTGTCCCTGTCTTTTTCCTGGAGATCTCCTTGCTGTCAAAATGGAAGGCAGAAGTATTCTGCATTTTTTTCCGCTTCTCCAGTTCCTTTACTTTATCGTCAATGCTGCTGGTTGATCTTTTTCGTCCTGGGGACATGCTTCTTCTCAATCTGGATAAGAAGCCTTTTTTCCTCTTTTTTTCCGGAGGCCGCCGGCGAGGCTCTTGACCATAATCTTCATCCTCTTCTTCATCGACTTCCTCCACGGCCGCCTCCTGGGCTGCCTGGGCCTGGGCCAGGATAAGCCGCTCTCTTTCAAGAGCCGCCTCCTCTGCTCTCCACTGCTTTCTCTCCTCGCTTCTCTGGGCCCTTTTCACTTTCTGGTCAGCCCGGAACCGGTTGAACCAGTCGACCAGATTCTTATAAAAACCAGCCAGGGACTTCTGGGTCAGAAGTATGGCAGAAAGCAGGAAAATGCAGACCAGAATCACTGCGGCTCCAACTGTGCCAAAGCCTGACTTCAGAGCCAGGGCCATTCCGCCACCGATGATGCCGCCGCACTCCCTGTGGTTTACTGACAGGGAAAATACTTCTGATACGGCCACGTTGGGGTCTGGGTAGACCAGCTGGGCAAAGCCGGAGATGGTCATAAGCATGGCAAAAGCCGCGGCACATTTTTTCATAGCCAGATTGGAATAGTCATTGGCCAGAAGGATGGTCATACCGGCGAAATAAGCTACAGGCATAACATACTGGGCCAGCCCGAATATGCCAAAGAAAAAGCTGGACAGCCACATGCCAAGAGTACCGCAAAGTCCGAAATTGCTGAACATCATCAGAATCATGAGACCGAAGGATAAAACCAGACCAATCTCATCACTCATGGGAATTCCTTCCTGCTGGCGCAGTGCCACCGTATCCCCATGGTTTTTGTCAAGGGGCTTCTTTGTGGATTTGACCGCGGAGGTCCTGGTCCTGCTATTTTTGGTGGAAGACTTTTTCACCGATACTGACCGGGTCCTGGCCCGGGAAGCAGCAGCCTTCTTCCCACTCTTCTTTTTTGATTTATTTGCTTTTGTATTTGCCATAGGGCACCTGCCTCTCTGATTAATCTGTTACTATTATTTATGGGCCTGCCAGCCTGCAGCCGGCTATACGGGAAAAACCAATCCTTCTTTAAATAGGACCATGAAAGCTGATCAAGCCCTATCTAATAATCCGTCAAAGCGGATCCTTCTCTCCTTAAGGAGCCATCAAAGCTGATTCATCTCTCCCTAAGAATCCGTCAAAGCGGATCCTTCTCTCCCTAAGGAGCCGTCAAAGCGGATCCTTCTCTCCCTAAAAAGCCATCAATAATGATTGAGTCCTGTCATAGAAGCCGTCAGGGCTGGGGAATCTGGGCGGCCAGGTCATTAAGCCTGCCCGAATCGGTCAGGCGGCTAATCCCCTCACTTAAGCTGCCGGCACAAGGGGCCTGGTCTAAGCTATAAAAACAATGAACCTTTACCTGGTCACCGCTGACTGCCAGGATGCGGTAAGCCTCTCCCTTGCTGGCCAGCCAGGCGTAATCACCGACCGCCGCGGCCGATAAGCCCTGGTCTGTATCAGCCAGAGCATCCCTGTTGCTGGGAAATGTCACCAGGAAAGCCTGATATTTTCCTGCCAGAGCAAGGGCGTATCTTTCCTCACTGCCTCCCTTGGCTGCCGCCAGCTGCCGGCCTGCCAGGTCTTCCGGTCCACTGAGCCCGGAGTCCTTTGCTACTGCCAGGCAGAGGGCCGACTGGAACAGGGGCTGGGACTGCCAGAGGCCCAGTTCCTCACCTACAGGAGCCAGAAGGCTGCCCAGATAACAGTTGATGGATCCGGCCTCCAGGGCCTCCCTGGCTGCCACCGGATCCAGTTCCAGGAACCTGTAGGACAGACCCTGGTCTTTCATGATCTCTCTGACCAGGTCGGCATAGATTCCTTTCCCCTTGCCATCCTCTCCGGCATAGAACCAGGGACTGTTGTCCTTTTCCACACCCACGGTCACATCCACAGGCTTCTGGCTTTCGGTCTGGTCCTCAGGGGCCTTCACCTTGTCATTCATGCAGGAAGCCAGGGCTATGACCAGGGCAAAAAGCAGGGAAATCAATATATATTTGTGACATTTATAAGTTCTCATAAGCCAGGTCACCTCACAGTTCCAGGTCCCGGCGGTACATGGCTATTTTTTCGTCGATCTCCTTAAGTTCCCTGTCAATCTCAGCAATCCTTTTTCTTCTGGCTTCAATATCCAGCTTGATGTCCGCTACGCTTTTTGCGATGTAACGAGGAAGGTTAAGATTATAGTCATTTTCTTTGATCCGGGCCTTGCTGGCACTGGTACAAAAACCCGGGATATCCTTTCTTTCTTCCAGGGCCTCCCTGATCTTGCTGATCTGGTCTTCGTCCATCCGGTCCAGCTCGCTACAGTCGAAAAACATGACGTCTTCCCGCTGCCGGTTCATCTGCAGGTAAAGAAGAACCTCCTTCTGGCCGGAGGAATTAAAGATCTGGTCCGGCAACAGCATGATGGTATCCAGACAGTCCAGCTCCTCCAGAAAATATTTTCTGATCTGGACCTCCCTGCCTTCTCTGTAGAGCAGGGCACTGGGGAAAATGATGACCATGGCGCCCTTTTTCTTTAAATAGGGCAGGCCTGACAGGATAAAGGGGAATTCCCCCTTGGTCTTGGATGTCATAAACTCCCGGTCCCAGGGCAGGTCACTGAGATTCATCATATACTCTCCGCCGTCAATTCCATCGGGCATGAAGACACCGATCCTGTCCACAGTACCACCCAGACCTGACTGCTTGGTCCACTCCTTTTTGGGGTAAAGGTGGACAGCGGTAAAGGGCAGCCTTTTCATGTAAGCCAGGATGTTAATGATCTCAATATATTCTTCATTTTCATCATAGCCGAACATCTCAACGTTACTCTCATCTTCAAACATGGTTTTAAAGAGGATACCGTATTGGAAGTCCGGCAGGATTACCCGCTTACTCTCAGAATCACTGTAGGAAAAAAAGAGCCTGTAGAGATTCTGAACCCCCTGGGATATGAAGGTTTCTTTCTTCATCTTGGAGAATTCCCGGAGGAGTTCTTCCAAAAGGTAAGGATACTGGTCAAATAACAGTTGGTCACAGTCCCATGCGTCTATCTTTTTAATAATTTTCCGGATAAAACGGGCAAAGCTCTTTTGCTTTTCCTGGGATTTGTTCTGGGCCATCCGGCGATAATAGGAGAACTCTGTCAGTTCAAACTGGCTGGAGGCCCGGTGGATATAAGCTGAAGCAGACTCCACAAACTTAAGAAAAGATGGTATCTGCAGCTTGCCCCTCACAGCCATGCGGACCATCTCTTTTAACTTGTAGGCGTCATCCAGTTCCTTGTCAAAGCGGAGACAACAGTATTTATAAAACAGGAGGAACACACAGCTATCCCGGTATTCCTCGAAGGTCAATCCAGGATGGCTTTCACCCAGAATTGACATAAATTCCATATGCAATTGCTTTTTATCCATCATCCTGTCCTTTCCATCTGTTTCATCTTCCTGGTCACAGGCTCTCCAGATGCTGTTTCATCTCTTCCGTCAATACAGATTTCTCCAATCTCAGCTTCTCCATCAGCAAAAGCTGTCTCCTCTTCTGATAATAGTAGAGCTTACCGATGGACATCTGTGTCGACAGGTCGGGGCAATCGATCATCAGCTGGCGAATCATATGTATGGACAATACCTTGACAGAGGAATTACCCTGAATGGCAATCAGCCGCTGTCGTTTGATCTCCGGGTGCTCGTTAAAATACCAGGCAAAATAATAGGGGTCCATGATTCCATTATGGAACTTGATGGAAACGAAGTTGGACGGTATAACCTTTCCAACATGCTGCTTCCCCAAAACAGCTGCCTGATGAAAAGAAGTCAAGCCGATTACGATACTGTTTTCCCGGGCCAGATTAAGATTTTTCACCTTTTTTTTGTCAACAAAAACAGAAGGAACCTCATAATCCTGAATACCATTTTCTTCATCGAGCAGCTGGCTGATCGATAAAATAGGATATTCGACTCCTTCATTTTGGACTTTAGGTTTTATTCTGTTGAGTACGACACCATGAGTGATCTCGCTAATCTGCTCCAACAACAGTTCCACAGCTTTTCTCCTCCCAAAAAGGGAATCTTTTTTGCTTTTCATAGCCCTCAGGACAAAACAAGGCAAACCATCCCCAAAAATTCATTTATTAGAAACAATTATACCTAATTTTAAATAATTCTTCAATATAAAATGCAAAAATATTTGTCATACATTCAAATAACATAAAAAATCTTTTTCTTTTTCCAACATGTAAGTTGCCAGTCCAACAGATTGTCCCGGGATATGACAGCTGCCCGGACTGTCTGATAACCAGGACCATATGATAACCAGAACTTATATGATTACCAGAACTTATATGATTACCAGAACTTATATGATTACCAAAACTTATATGATTACCAGAACTTATATGGTTACCA
>DLBH01000080.1:25581-26479 GCA_002494165.1 Lachnospiraceae bacterium UBA7026
TATATGGTTACCAGGACTTATATGATGACCAGGACTTATATGATGACCAGGACTTATATGATGACCAGGACTTATATGATAAGCAGGAGCTGTCTGGCACATAAAAAAACCCCAGGCAGCCGGCTGACCGGTCACCTGAAGGGTCTCTCATCATTTCCTGGTATTCAACTGAACATTCCACCAGAGTCTGGTCCGGCAACAGGCCAGCCAGGCTGGGCCCTGCTCTGCCAATCCCGCTAAAGTAGAAAGACTTTAGCTGAGCTTTTCACGAAGCTGAAGGTTAATACGTCCCATCTTATCGATCTCAAGAACTTTAACCTTAACTTTGTCGCCGATATTCACTACATCCTCAACCTTCTCCACTCTCTTCTTAGCAAGCTTGGAGATATGGATCAGACCATCCTTGTTGGGGGCAATCTGTACAAAGGCACCGAAGTTCATGATTCTGACAACCTCACCGTCATAGATAGCGCCCGGCTCTACCGGATCAACAATCAGGTGGATGAGCTCGAGGGCTCTGTCGATCATATCCTGCTCTACGCCGAGAATATCCACACGGCCGTCATCATTGATGTCGATCTTAACACCAGTCTCATCGATGATACCGTTGATGGTCTTGCCCTGCTTACCGATGATCTCGCTGATCTTCTCAGGATCAACCCACATCTGCTGAATCTTGGGCGCGTACTCTGCCACATGATCACGGGGCTCAGAAATAACCGGCTCCATGACTTCTGTGAGGATATACTCTCTGGCTTCCTTGGTCCTGGCGATGGCTTCCTTGATGATGGCCGGTGTAAGACCATGGATCTTGATATCCATCTGGATGGCTGTGATACCGTCATGGGTACCGGCAACCTTGAAATCCATGTCCCCGAAGAAGTCCTCAAGACCCTGG
>DLBH01000051.1 GCA_002494165.1 Lachnospiraceae bacterium UBA7026
GGAGCCCTTTGAAAAGAACCAGATTGGATCATCCGCCATGGCTTATAAGAGAAACCCCATGAGATCAGAAAGAATCGCCTCCTTAGCAGATTTTGTCATGTCCAATACCATGAACCCGGCCTTTGTGGCCTCCACCCAGTGGTTTGAGAGAACTCTGGATGATTCCGCTAACAAGAGACTGTCCGTACCCGAGGGCTTCCTGGCAATCGACGGTATCCTGGACCTCTATCTCAATGTAGTTGACGGTCTTGTCGTATATCCTAAGGTGATTGAGAGCCACCTGCTGAAAGAACTGCCCTTTATGGCCACGGAAAATATTATGATGGACGCGGTAAAGGCAGGCGGGGACCGGCAGGAACTCCATGAGAGGATCCGTATCCATTCTATGGCAGCCGGCCGCGTTGTCAAGGAAGAAGGCAAGGAAAACGACCTCCTTGACCGCATCGCGGCAGACCCGGCCTTTGGCATGACCAGAGACCAGCTGCAGGCCATCATGAAGCCTGAGAACTTTGTGGGAAGGTCCCCGGAACAGACGGAAGAGTTCCTCCGTGATTACGTCAAACCTCTGTTGGATGAGAACCGGCAGCTTCTTGGTATGAAAGCGGAAATCAACGTATAGGACGGTCCGGATTTGTATTCCAGACAGATTTACTAAGTGATTAATAATAAGAATAAACCCAGGATACCGGTATCAGTTACAGATGCCGGTATCTGAAGCATTTTGGAGTTGTACATATTATGAGTGAAGAAAAAAGGTCGTCGTCTAATGTGCTGGCACAGGCGACGATCCTGATGGTTGCCGGCATCATAACCAGAATTATCGGTGTTCTTTACCGCAGCCCTGTCACCAGTATCATTGGGGATGAGGGAAACGGTTACTATGGTATCGCTGTAAATATATACACTATGGTACTGCTGATTTCCTCCTACAGTATCCCCATGGCTGTGTCTAAAGTTGTATCAGGTAAATTAGCCTTAAAACAGTATAAGGATGCCCACAAGGTCTTCCGCTGTGCCGTAATTTATGTATTTATTGTTGGTAGTGTTGCCAGCATGATTACCTTTTTCGGAGCTTCCTACCTGATTCCTGAGAGTCAGGCGATGGCAGTACCGGTTCTCCGGGTTCTGGCCCCCACCATCTTTTTCTCTGGATTTCTGGGAGTTTTAAGGGGCTATTTCCAGGCCCACGGAACCATGCTTCCCACCTCCATATCCCAGATTGTGGAGCAGATTGCCAATGCCATCGTAAGTATAGGAGCCGCCATCCTTTTTATCAGGCTTTTTGCCGGGGGAGACCCGGTCAAGGTTCCTGTCTTCGGTGCCATGGGAAGTGCCGCCGGCATCGGGGCCGGAGTTGTGACCGGCCTGCTTTTTATGCTTCTTTTATATGGTGTTAACAGGTCTTTTTTCCTGGCCAGGACTAAGAGGGATGTGACCGGGCAGGAGAGCAGCTACGGACAAATCTTCCGGATCATTTTCTTCATGGTCACTCCTGTGATCCTATCCACTTTTGTCTACAATATCAACCCGGTAATGGACCAGACACTCTTTATGGATATCATGGCCTTCAAGAGGATGGACAGCAAGCTGGCCGCGGAGCTCTACGGTGTTTTTTCAGGAAAATACTGGGTACTGATCAATGTGCCCGTAGCCCTTGCCAACTCTTCATCCACGGCCATGATTCCTGCTGTGTCCACCTACTACACCCTGAGGGATTATGACCGCTGCAACAGGCAAGTTCACCAGGTAGTCCAATTTACCATGCTGATCAGCATTCCCTGTGCCATAGGCCTGGGAACTCTGGCCTACCCCATCATGGAGGTTCTCTTCCCCCAGAGGGAGACCATAGACCTGGCAGTTTCCCTGCTGAGGACCGGCTGTATCAGCGTTGTTTTCTACAGTCTTTCCACGGTAACGAACGGAGTCCTCCAGGGCATAGGCAAGGTAAATATTCCTCTGAGAAATGCGGCTCTTTCCCTGGTCTTCCATATTATGGTGCTGACCCCGCTGCTGTATTTTACAGACCTGGACCTGTATGCCCTGGTGATTGCTACCATGTTCTACGCCTTTATGATGTGCTTCCTCAATAATGTAAGTGTCAGGAAGTACCTCCATTACAGGCAGGAATTTAAGAAGACATTTTTTATTCCCTTCCTGTCGGCGGCTGTCATGGGGCTGGCCTGTTATGGCTTCTATCAGGGACTGGATCTGGTCTTCAGAAGATATCTCATGCACTATATCTCTTACAGGCTCTTAAGTCTGCTGGGTCTTGGGGCATCGATCGTGGTGGGAGTTCTGGTTTATTTTGCTTTTGTCCTGAGACTCAGGGGCGTATCCCGACAGGAATTAAAGCAGTTCCCTATGGGAACAAGGCTGGTTTCTCTTGGCAATAAGTTCAAGCTTTTTCCTGTGGAAAGCCAGGAGCAGGAGACAAAATAATAAGACATATAACTTTACTTATTGAAGGATATAAGATATAATAACTCTGTTTGGTCTGTTTTGGACTGGATTCTTGTGGCTGTGGGTGCTTTTATGGGCTGCCGGCCGGCAAGAATGGCAGGACAGGCCGACAGTAAGTACGAAATCAGTTTAATTTGTAAGCATATAGGGGATCCCTCCTGCCAGGAGGGGACAGCCCCAGGTAAGCTGGGAGGAATTATTCATGGTAAAAGCGATTGTAGGAGCAAACTGGGGAGACGAAGGCAAGGGCAAGATTACTGACATGCTCGCCGAGAATTCCGATATTATCATCCGTTTTCAGGGTGGCGCAAACGCAGGTCATACCATCATCAATAACTATGGTAAGTTTGCTTTGCACACTCTGCCCTCCGGTGTGTTCTATGATCACACCACCAGTATCATTGGCAATGGTGTAGCACTTAATATTCCGGTGCTGATCAAGGAGCTCAAGCAGGTTGTCAGCCAGGGAGTTCCCACACCTAAGCTGCTGGTATCCGAGAGAGCACAGATCGTTATGCCTTACCATATTTTATTTGACCAGTATGAGGAGGAGAGGTTGGCCGGCAAGTCCTTTGGATCTACCAAGTCCGGTATCGCACCCTTCTATTCTGATAAATATGCCAAAATCGGCTTCCAGGTCAGTGAACTCTTTATGGAGGAAGAGGAGCTAAGAGAAAAGATTGAACGGGTTCTTATCCAGAAGAATACCCTTCTTGAACACCTCTATCATAAGCCTCTTATTGACGCCGATGAGATATATAATACCCTGATGGACTATAAAGAAATGATCAGTCCCTATGTCTGTGATGTCTCCCTCTACCTGGACCAGGCCTTAAAAGATGGCAGGAATGTTCTCCTTGAGGGCCAGCTGGGAACCTTGAAAGATCCCGATCACGGAATTTATCCCATGGTAACTTCCTCATCCACTCTGGCTGCCTATGGAGCGATCGGCGCTGGTATTGCCCCCTATGAGATCCAGAAGGTCATCACAGTGGTCAAGGCCTACAGTTCTGCTGTCGGCGCCGGGGCTTTTGTAAGTGAGATCTTCGGGGATGAGGCTCAGGAGCTTCGCATCAGAGGAGGAGACAAGGGAGAGTTTGGTGCTACTACAGGAAGACCCCGCCGTATGGGCTGGTTCGACTGTGTCGCTTCCCGTTACGGATGCCGGCTGCAGGGTGCTACTGACGTGGCTTTCACTGTCGTAGACGTACTTGGTTATCTGGATGAGATTCCTGTCTGTGTCGGATATGAGATCGATGGCCAGGTGACAAAAGACTTCCCTGTAACTTCCAAACTGGAAAAGGCAAAACCGGTTCTCAAGGTTCTGCCCGGCTGGAAGTCAGATATCCGGGGAATCAGGAATTACGAGGACCTTCCGGCCAACTGCCGCGCTTATATCGAGTTTATCGAAAAAGAACTGGGTTATCCCATCACCCTGGTATCTAACGGACCTGGCAGGGATGAGATTATCTACAGGGGCTTTGAGAAATAGGTCCCGGCCTGCTGGTCACAGAAGCTCATATGAATAAGGTAATGAATGAAGGTGGGATATTCTCACCTTCATGTTCTATATTTAAAGGATATATATTTAAAGGATATATCGTGGAGACTGATATCCACAACTGTTGATACTTTTTTGCGGACCTGCTGACAGGCATGCATTTTATCAGATCAAAAAGCTGACCAGCAAGGACAGCCGGCTGATTGGCAAAGGAGGAAATGTATGAAGCTATTATCGATAGCAATACCAAGTTATAATTCCCAGGATTATATGAGGAACTGTATAGAAAGCCTGCTTCCCGGCGGGGAAGATGTGGAGATCCTGATCATCGATGACGGTTCAAAGGACCATACGCCGGAGATTGCCGACGAATATGCCAGGAATTACCCAGACATAGTCAGAGCCGTCCACCAGGAAAACGGAGGACACGGGGAGGCTGTCAATGCCGGCCTTCGCCATGCCACAGGTTTCTTTTACAAGGTGGTGGACAGCGATGACTGGGTAGACCAGGAAGCTTATGCCAGGATCCTGGATTTCTTAAGAGAAGCTGTCCACAAAGAGGAACCTCTGGATATGCTTTTGTCAAATTATGTATACGAGAAGCAGGGAGCTCTCCACAAAAAGGTGATCCAATATCATTCCATCCTGCCCCAGGGCAGATATTTCAGCTGGGAAGATATCGGCAGCTTTGGTCCCAGCCAGAATATCCTGATGCATTCTGTCATCTACAGGACCCAGATGCTTAGGGATTCAGGCATGGAACTACCCAAGCATACCTTCTACGTGGATAATCTGTTTGTCTATATACCCCTGCCTTATGTGAAGAAGATGTATTACCTGGATGTGGATTTCTACCGGTATTTCATCGGAAGGGAAGACCAGTCGGTCAATGAGAAGGTCATGATTTCGAGAATCGACCAGCAGCTCAGGGTAAACAAGATCATGATTGACACCTATGCTCATCATGAGGCATCCTTTACTTCTGAAAAGCTTAAGAAATATATGATCCATTACCTGCAGACCATTCTTATGGTATCCTCTGTGCTGCTTATGAAGATGAATACGGAAGAAGCAGACAGTTTGAGGGATGATCTCTGGCATTATCTTGACGATAAATCTCCTGATGCCTACAAGTCCTGTGAGGGGTCCCTGATTGGCAAGCTGACCACATCCCACGGCAAGTTTAAGCATAAGCTGACAATGGGAGGATATAAGATTGCCCAGAAATGGTTCGGATTCAACTAAATTTAAAAAAAATGACCTGATCCTGGCGGGGATTATGGTCCTCATAGCCGGCCTGGCCTGGCTGATCACTGCATTTTCTGTCAGGACCGGGAGCCAGGTCCGTGTTACGGTGGATGGCAGCCTTTACGGGGTCTATGATCTCCGGGAGGATCAGGAGATCATCATAAGTCCTACGGGAATCATCCACGGTGACCAGGACAGGGAGAAGAACCTGCAGAATACTGCCGGTCCACTCATTGATGATCAGGAAGAGCTGACCAGGAATAATACTGACCTCAATAGTGGAAGCTGGTATAATGTCTTGCTGATCAAGGATGGTCAGGCCTCCATGACGGAGGCTGACTGCCCGGACCTGATCTGTGTCCACCACAAGCCGGTATCCCGGGAGGGGGAGACCATAGTCTGCCTGCCTCATAAGCTGGTGGTGGAGGTGACTGGGAAAGACTCTGGTCCTAGTGACCCGGGCAGGGAGACTTCCACAGAAAAATATCAGGATTTTGATCTGATAAGTAAATGAAAAACCTTATTACTGGATTCTGGTACCAGAATTATATTGTTATTTTTACAACATATATTTTTGAAATTGATATAGTATATTGTTTTCTTTTCTATACAATCTGATTTTTAGTACAATTTTTTAGCTTGATATTCTAGCAATTTCAACAAAATTATAAGGATTAACAAGAAAAATGAGAAAATAAGATATGTTATATATTTAACACATCTTGATTTCTCTTTTTTTTTCCTATAATATTAGGATGATTTAGTGTGGTTACCAGGCTTTCTACAGTATTTTGCGGCAGGCAAAGAGGGTCTATGCAAGGTCTTGTGACAGACTGGCCCACACCATTAGTTTTCTAAAGATTATAGAAAGAAGGTAGAGAAATGGGACTGCTAACATTTAGAGGTGGCCTCCATCCTTACGACGGTAAAGAGCTGAGTAAAGACCGGCCCATTACCGAGTATCTTCCAAAGGGAGAGATGGTCTTTCCCCTGAGCCAGCATATAGGTGCCCCGGCTGTGGCATGTGTCAAGAAGGGGGACCGGGTTCTGGTCGGACAGAAGATAGCGGAGGCTGGAGGATTTGTATCTGCCAATATTCACAGTTCGGTATCCGGAAAGGTAAAGAAAATTGAGCAGAGAATGACTGTCTCAGGCAATAAGGTCAACTGTATCATCGTGGAGAATGACGGCCTTTATGAACAGGCGGAGTTCACGCCGGTTGAGAATCCGGACAGGGAAGCCATTATTAATGCCGTAAAAGAGGCAGGGATTGTCGGCCTGGGTGGAGCCGGATTCCCCACCCATGTAAAGCTTACACCCAAGGAACCGGAAAAGATTGACAGAATCATCATCAATGCGGCAGAGTGTGAACCCTATATCACCGCCGATTACCGTTGCATGATGGAAATACCAGACCAGCTGATCTCAGGTCTGAACCTGATCCTGGCCCTCTTTCCTGAGGCAAAGGGTGTCATCGGAATCGAGGACAATAAGCCTGAGGCCATAGCTAAACTGACTGAACTCTGCAAGTCAGAGGACAGGATTGAGGTGGCCGCCTTGAAGACCAAATATCCCCAGGGTGCTGAGCGTTCCCTGATTTTTGCGGTTACCGGCAGGGCGATCAACTCCTCCATGCTGCCGGCTGATGCCGGCTGTATCGTGGATAACGTGGCCACAGCCATCGCCATCCATGAGGCAGTGACCCTCGGAAAGCCTCTCTATGAGAGAGTGGTTACCGTGACTGGAGATGCCGTGGTTAATCCCGGCAATTACAAGGTCAAGGCCGGCACCAACGCGGCCGAGCTTGCCGAGGCGGCAGGCGGCTTCAAGGTACAGCCGGAAAAAGTAATCTCCGGTGGTCCCATGATGGGTATGGCCCTCTCGACTCTTGACGTTCCCTGTGGCAAGACATTTTCCTCTCTCCTTTGCTTCACAAAGGATGAGGTCCGGGCTTGCGAGCCCAGCAATTGTATCCGCTGCGGCAGATGCATCGAAGTATGTCCCGCCGGTCTTATGCCCACCAAGCTGTCTGAGATCGCAGACCGGGGAGATTTTGAACTCTTTGACCAGCTCGATGGCTGTGAATGTGTGGAATGCGGCTGCTGTTCCTACATATGTCCTGCCAAGAGAAGACTGACCCAGTCCATGAAGACAGGCCGTCGTGAGGCCCTGGCTCTAAGAAGAAGAAAGTAAACATAAGGAGAGGTGAAAGATGAACGAACAATTCTATAACGTATCTGCCAATCCTCATGTCAGGGATAAAGCGACGACCCACAGCATTATGCTGGATGTGATCATAGCACTTCTTCCCGCAACTTTACTGGGATGGTGGAATTTCGGCTGGAAAGCCATTGTTAATACGATCCTCTGCGTTGCTACCTGTATCATAGCAGAGTACGCATGGCAGCATTTCATGCATAAGAAGATTACCATCATGGACTGCTCGGCAGCCCTGACCGGTCTTCTTCTGGCCATGAACCTGCCGCCGGAGGTTCCATTCTTTATTCCGGTCATCGGTGGTATCTTTGCCATTATTGTGGTAAAGCAGATCTTCGGTGGACTTGGACAGAACTTTATGAACCCTGCCCTGGGTGCCAGATGCTTCCTGATCATATCCTATGCGGGTCTTATGACGAATTTCTCCTACAAAGGTTTTGGAGGAAGCTTTGACGCGACCACGGGAGCCACACCTCTGGCAGCCCTGAAGGCTGGCGAGGCTGTGAATCTGCGGGCCATGTTCTTTGGTAACACAGCAGGTACCATCGGTGAGACTTCCGCCCTGCTGCTGATTCTGGGCGGCCTGTATCTGATTGCCCGCAAGATTATCAGCTGGCGGATTCCTGTCTGCTATATCGGCACACTGGCTGTCTTTGTACTCCTTTTCGGAGGACATGGCTTTGATATGAATTATCTGGCTGCCCATATATTCGGCGGCGGCCTTATGCTAGGTGCCTTCTTTATGGCTACAGATTATGTCACTTCCCCCATCACTCCTAAGGGACAGATTATTTTTGGAATCATTCTCGGTATCCTGACCGGTTTATTCCGAATCTTCGGCGGATCCTCTGAGGGTGTTTCCTACGCGATCATCTTCAGCAACCTGCTTGTTCCTCTGATCGAGAGATATACGACTCCGGTCGCTTTCGGGAAAGGAGGCAAGAATAAATGAATGCTTTGATTAAAGATTGTCTGAAGCTGATTGTCATCACCCTGGTCGCAGGTATCCTTCTTGGTGTCATCTATGAAGTGACCAAGGAACCCATCAGGATTCAGCAGGAAAAAACCCAGATGGAAGCCTACAAAAAGGTCTTTCCTGAGGCAGAGAAATTCGAAGACCTGGAGGGCTTTTCCCCAGAGGAAGCTTCCAAGGTGATCGCAGCCAATAAGGATAACACCGTAGATGACCATGAGGGTGATGAAATTACCTCCGTTGTTGTGGCCAAAGATGGTTCTGGTGCTGACTTAGGATATATTTTTGGTGCTACAACCCACAAGGGTTACGGCGGGGATATCGAACTGACAGTAGGTATCAGGACTGACGGTACGGTTACCGGCTACTCCGTCCTGGAAATCGGTGAGACCGCCGGTCTTGGTATGAATGCCAACACCGATGAATGGTCCTCCCAGTACTCAGAGAAGAAAGTTGACAGTTTCTCCGTGGTCAAGGATGGCAGTGGCTCTGACGCCGACGAAAAGATCGACGCCATCTCCGGTGCGACTATTACAAGTAAAGCAGTTACAGGTCTGATGAACAACTGTCTTGCTTATTTCCAGACTTTAGAAGGAGGTAAATAAGATGAAACCAAACAGCCCTGTTGAAAGATTATATAATGGTATTTTGAAAGAGAATCCGACCCTGGTCCTGATTCTCGGTATGTGTCCGACCCTGGCCGTTACCACATCGGCCATCAATGGCTTTGGTATGGGTATGACCACCACAGCGGTTCTGATGTTCTCCAATCTCCTGATCTCCATGCTCCGTAATTTTATTCCGGACAGAGTCAGGATTCCGGCTTACATCGTAGTAATCGCCTCCCTGGTAACCATCGTCCAGTTCGTACTCGAGGCCTATGTGCCCAGCCTGAACAAGGCCCTGGGTGTCTATATTCCTCTGATCGTTGTAAACTGTATTATCCTGGGACGTGCCGAGTCCTACGCCAGCAAAAACGGCCCCGTTTCCTCCTTCTTTGACGGACTGGGTATGGGCCTTGGTTTTACTCTGGCCCTGACCATCCTCGGTGCCTTCCGTGAGCTTTTAGGATCCGGTTGTATGTTTGGCGTAACCATCCTTCCCGAGGAGGTCTACACCCCCGCGACTATTTTTATCCTGGCACCGGGAGCCTTCCTGGTTCTGGCCTGTCTGGTGGCTGTCCGCAATAAATTAAACAACCGCAAGCCGGTTGAGGAAAGAAAAGACATGCCCATCGGCTGTGGCGACTGCTCTAAGTGTGGTAATATGAGCTGTGCCAGCAGAAGTTTCTTTGACATGAGTGTGGACAATCAAAAGTCCGACACTGCAGCCCCGACGGAACAGGCCAAAGAGCTGACAGCGGAGGAGAAGATTGAGGCGGCTGTGAAGAGAGCAGAGGATGCCGCGGCCAGAGCAGAAGCGGCGGCCGCCAAGGCAGAGGCAGCAGCCGGCAAGCTGGCAGGCCCTGAAAAGAAAACAGGTGTCAAGGCAGCTGAGAAACCGGCAGCGAAAGCGGCTGGCAAGCAGGCCGCAAAGACCGAAACCAAACCAGCGGCTAAAGAAGCCGACAAAGCAGAGGCTAAGGCAGCTGACAAGGCGGAAGCCAAACCAGCAGCCAAGGAAGCTGATAAAGCAGAGTCTAAGACAGCCGTCAAGGCCGAAGGCAAAGCGGAAGATAAAAAAGAGACAGCAACTGAAGACAAGTCAGAAAAGACGATTGACAAATAGGAGGGTAAATAGATTATGATTAAGGATTTAATTTTGATTATCATCGGCTCTGCGATTGTCAATAACGTTGTCCTGAGCCAGTTCCTTGGTCTGTGTCCCTTCCTCGGTGTTTCCAAGAAGATCGACACATCCGCCGGCATGGGTGCGGCCGTAATCTTTGTTATTACCATCGCCGCCTTTGTAACAGCACTGATTAACAAGTTTATTCTGGTTCCTCTGGACCTTACTTACCTGCAGACCATCGTATTCATTTTGATCATCGCTGCCCTGGTACAGTTTGTGGAAATGTTCCTGAAGAAGTCCATACCCTCACTCTATGAGTCCCTGGGTGTTTACCTTCCCCTGATCACAACCAACTGTGCCGTTCTGGGTGTGGCCCTGAATGCTGTTCAGTATGAATACAATATTCTCGAATCAGTCATCTATGGTTTTGGAATCTCTGTGGGATTCACGATCGCTATCATTATCCTTGCCGGAATCCGGGAAAAGATCGAATATAATGATATACCCGAGTCCTGGCAGGGCATGCCGATTGTAATGGTGACAGCAGGACTTATGTCCATCGCCTTTTTCGGTTTTTCGGGTATTATTTAACAGGAGGAATGGAATATGAATATGATAGGAATTGTCCTTGCGGCAGCAGTTGTCGGAGGAACAGGACTGGTTATTTCCGTTCTTCTGGGCATTGCTTCCGAAAAGTTTAAGGTCCCCATCGATGAGAAAGAGGTGGCAGTGAGAGAGTGTCTGCCCGGTAATAACTGTGGTGGCTGTGGCTATGCGGGCTGTGATGCCCTGGCCAAGGCTATCGCTGCCGGAGAGGCCGATGTAAATGCCTGCCCGGTGGGAGGAGCCAACGTAGCGGACCAGATCGCAGCCATCATGGGTGTTGAGGCAGCGGCAGGCGTGAAAAAAGTCGCCTATGTCAAATGTGCCGGTACCTGTGAGCTGGCCAAGTCCAAGTATGAGTACAGCGGTATTGAGGATTGTGTGGCAGCCATGAGCGTGCCCGGAGGCGGTCCCAAAGCCTGTGCCTTTGGCTGTACAGGTTTTGGCAGCTGTGTCAAGGTCTGTGACTTTGATGCCATCCACGTTTATAACGGCATAGCCCAGGTGGATGAGGAGAAGTGTGTGGCCTGCGGCAAATGTGTGGATACCTGCCCCAAGAAGCTTATTGAGCTTGTTCCCTACCAGCAGAAATACAAAGTACAGTGCTCCTCCAAAGAGTTTGGAAAGCCTGTCAAAGAAGTATGCTCCACTGGATGTATCGGCTGTAAGATGTGTACCAGAGTCTGCAAGTTTGATGCTATTCATGTAGAGAACAATATCGCAAAGATCGATTATGAGAAATGTGTCGGATGCGGCGCCTGTGCAGAAAAGTGTCCGTCCAAGATCATCATCAAGTATGCTTGAGAAACCCTGTAATAATATGGAGGAATGCTGAATGAAATGTCCTTTTTGCGGCCTTGATAATACGCGTGTAATCGACTCAAGACCAGCCGATGAGAATTCTTCGATCCGCCGGAGAAGGCTCTGCGACGAATGTGGGAAAAGATTTACCACCTATGAGAGGGTGGAGATCCTTCCTCTTACAGTGATAAAAAAAGATCGTACTCGTGAAGCCTATGACCGGTCAAAGATTTTATCGGGAATCATGAGGGCCTGTCATAAGCGCCCTGTGTCCATCAGCCTGATTGAGGACACGGTTAACCATATTGAAAATGAACTCTATAATCTTGAGTACAAAGAGATTGAGAGCAGCAAGATCGGTGAGATCGTTATGGATCACCTGAGACAATTAGAACAGGTGGCCTATGTCCGTTTTGCCTCTGTCTACCGTGAATTCAAGGATGTGGAAACCTTCATGAACGAATTGAAGAAGGTTTTTGATAATTCAGAAGACAGTAAAGACAAGCAAGATAAATGAGACAAGCATAGTCCCCGATCAGGACTCCATAGAATCCACAAAGTCTGCATGATGACCCCGCAAGAGTGGGGAAAGTCATGCAGACTTTTTTTAATATAAAATGGAAAAATATGTAAATTTCATATTGATATTTTTCTTTTGTCATGGTATCTATTAATAGAACTGGAAAAATATGTAAATTATATATTGTGTATTTTCTATTATTTATAATAATTAGTGGAGGATATATGGTTGAAGTGGAGGATATATGGTTGCTGAAGTAATGAGTGGTATGATCCAGGGCATCGAAGGAATACTTATAAAGATACAGACTGATATTTCAGACGGACTGCCAGTATTTTATATGGTAGGTTATCTTTCCAATGAAGTAAAGGAGGCCAAAGAGAGGGTGAGGACAGCCATGAAGAATGCTGGCTTCATACTCCCCCCTAAAAGGATATCCATCAACCTTGCACCGGCTGACATAAGAAAGACCGGCACCTGTTTCGACCTGGCTATAGCAGTTTCCCTCATGGAGGCCGCGGGTATTGTAAAAAAGAAGCTGACCCCAGAAATTGTTTTTTTGGGAGAGCTGGCTTTAGACGGTACTCTGTCTCCTGTAGAGGGGGTCCTGTCTATAGTCAGGGAAGCCATCACCCAGGGCTACGGTTACTGCATGGTTCCTGTGGATAATTATTACGAGGCCTCTCTTTTAGAGGGAATTGAGATCATTTGTGTCAGGAATCTCTGGGATGTGAGAAATTATTTGAACGGCCAGACCCTCTTAGATGAGAATGGTGAGATCTTAAGCCATGTGGGCCAGTCAGAGCATCTCCAGGCAAGCCTGGCCCAGCTGGCATCTTCCCAGGATAATATTACAAGTAATCCGGACCAGGCTGGAGACTATGGAGACTGGTCCAGGCCCCAGATTGATTTCTCAGATGTAAGGGGCCAGAAGGATGCCAAGAGGGCCATGGAGATTGCGGCTGCCGGTTTTCATAACCTGATGCTGGATGGACCACCTGGCGTGGGCAAGACCATGCTGGCTTCCTGTCTGCCTGGCATTATGCCAGAGATGACCAGGGAAGAATGTATAGAGACAACCATGATATACAGTGTCAAAGGCCTGATGAAGAAGGGCTTCCGGCTCATGGACAGAAGGCCCTTCAGGGCAGTCTCTAGTGCTGCCACTCCGGCGGGCCTCTTTGGAGGTGGAATGATTCCCAAACCAGGTGAGATCTCCCTTGCTCATCACGGAGTCCTCTTTTTAGATGAACTGCCTGAATTTGGAAGGGAGATGATTGAGCGATTCCGCCTGCCTTTAGAGTCCCATTATATTGATATTGTAAGGAAGGAACGGTCTCTTTATTTCCCGGCCGACTTCCTTCTGGTGGCTGCCGCCAACCCCTGTCCCTGCGGATATTATCCGGACAGGAGCCGTTGTAATTGCAGCAACAGACAGATTATCCGTTATCATAACAGGTTAAGCGGCCCCATCCTTGACAGGATAGACCTCTTTGTCCGCTGTGAGGAAGTACCCTTCCAAGTCCTTTCCGGGCATAAGAAAGAAGAGAGTTCAGCCCAGATCCGGACCAGGGTCTTAAGGGCCTGGAATTGCCAGAAAGAAAGGTTCGGTCAGGGGTCTATAGTTTTTAACGGCAGGATGACCAGACAGCAGATCCAGGATTATTGTGCCCTTGATGACCACTCCTACCGGTTTTTGGAAAAGGTCTTTGACAAGTTCCACCTTTCCGGCCGGTCCTACTACCGGCTGCTGAAAGTGGCCAGGACCATAGCAGACCTGGAAGGGTCAGAGAAGATTCTTCTTGACCATCTGGAGGAAGCTGTCCACTTCAGGGAAATCCTGGTCAATCCGGTCTTGCCCCGGGGAATCTTTCAATAATCTTTACTGTTCAGACCAGCTTTGATCATATATAAACTGGCAGGAACTGCCGGGACTGCCCCATTAATAGAAAGGCTAGAGGGAATATTATGACTGCCTGATGGGGTGGGAGAGCTGGCAGAATAGTATTATGGTTGCTTAATGGGATAGGAGAGCCGGCAGAATAGTATTATGGTTGCCTGATGGGATAGGATAGCTGGCAGAATAGTATTTCGACTACCTATTGAGATAGGAAAGCAGGCAGAAAAATTATTTTGACTGCACATGTGATAAGAGGCTGACAGGAAGCATTAAGGCTGCATGATGGGATAGGAAAACAGGCAGAAAAATATTTTGACTGCCCATGTGATAAGAGACTGACAGGAAGTATTAAGGCTGCATGATGGGACAGGAGGAATAGTAGTGTTCATGACAGTTGTAAAGAAGGAGGAAAGAAAGATGACAGATGAGACAGGACGGAAAACAGCCAGTCCAAACCCTGCTTCAGAAAAAGAAGTAGAATTATATTGGTACTGGCTTTTGAATATTCCTTCCCTGGGCGGGACTTATTGCAGGAGGCTGCTGGACCTGGCCGGGTCACCCCGGCAGATTTTTTACCTGAGTGAGAAAGATCTGAAAGATCTGCTGCCTGCAGGCAAGGCGGCAGCCCTGATCCGGTCAAAAGACCTGGACAGGTGTAAAAGAGAGCTGAATTCTCTTGTTAAGAGAGGGATAACTTTCATTTCCTGGGATTCTGAACTCTATCCTGACCGGCTCAGACATATCTATGAACCCCCTCTGGGTCTCTATCTTATAGGTAGAATGCCGGATTTTTCCAGACCTGTCCTGGCAGTAGTAGGCTCGAGGAAGGCCACTGTATATGGTCTTAGACATGCCTACAGTATATCAAGGGACCTGGCCCTGCAAGGGGTACAGATTGTCAGCGGTCTGGCCGCTGGCATAGACAGTGCCGGTCACCGGGGAGCTTTAGATGGCAGGGGCTATACTATGGGTGTGCTGGGAGGAGGTATCGATACCATGTATCCCCAGGAGAATTTTAATCTCTATCGCGACCTCTATGAAAAAGGGGGTGTCCTTTCTGAATACAATATTGGTGTGCCCAATCACAAGGGACTCTTTCCCCTGAGAAACCGTATTATCAGCGGCCTATCTGATGGTGTATTTGTAGTTCAGGCCGGAAAGCACAGCGGCAGTCTGATTACGGCTGACCTTGGCCTTAATCAGGGAAAAACAATTTTTGCCCTGCCCGGCCGTATTACCGATTCCTGTAGCATAGGTACCAATGCCTTGATCGCTCAGGGCGCTGTTATGGTAAACAGGCTGGAAGATATCTTGGAAGAGATGAATATGATAACAGCCAGGCCTGCAATTCATCGGCAGACCATCGGACAGGGGGCCTGGTCGGGAAGCTTTCCGGGGACAGGAAAAGGATACCTGACAAAAGAGAATATATCCCTTGATATGGAGCTTTCCCAGGAAAGCAAAAACCAAACTGATGCTGACAGTTTATCTGGAGATGAGAGACTGGTCCTCTCCCTGCTGGAGGAAGAAGATGTTCTTTCCTTTGACAGACTGGATCAGGCCTGTCCCTTTGACAGTGGGAAGCTGACCCACCTGCTGATTGATCTGGAATTAAAAGGATTTCTGTGCCAGCCCGGGAAAAATATTTTCTCTAAAAGATATTAGTCCTTAAACAGTCCCGGTGAAAGAGCTTTGAGTTTCGTTATAAGCTATAATTTTCGACAGACCGCAGCCTGAAAAGAAGAATAAAGAGACTTAAAATGCAATATTAAATAATCAATTGTAAAAAATTATGCTTGCGTGGCCAATAAAATTGTTGTATGATTGAAAACAGTTTTGAGAACGAGAGTCATATTCTTGTCTTTTTATTCTAAATTATATTTTTAGGAGTGTATATACTAATGCCATCTAATCTGGTCATTGTCGAATCACCGGCTAAAGCAAAAACCATACAGAAGTTTCTTGGAAAGTCCTATAAGGTGATCGCTTCTAACGGACATGTGAGAGACCTGCCCAAGAGTACCATGGGTATTGATGTGGATCATGACTTTGAGCCCAAATATATAACAATTCGGGGAAAGGGAGATATTCTTGCCCAGCTGAGAAAGGAAGTCAAGAAAGCAGATAAGGTCTTTCTTGCTACTGACCCGGACAGGGAGGGTGAGGCCATATCCTGGCATCTTTATAATGCCCTGAAGCTTCAGGATAAAAAGTGTTCACGGATCACATTTAATGAGATTACCAAGGATGCCGTAAAGAGTTCTATTAAGAAGTCCAGGGACATTGACATGGACCTGGTTGACGCCCAGCAGGCCAGACGGGTTCTTGACAGGATTGTGGGCTACAAGATCAGTCCCATCCTTTGGAAGAAGATTAAGAGGGGGTTGTCAGCAGGCCGTGTCCAGTCTGTAGCCCTGCATCTGATCAAGGACAGGGAAGACCTTGTTAACGCCTTTATTCCTGAAGAGTACTGGAGTCTTTCTGTGGACTTGCAGACCGGCCTTGCCAAAAAGCCTTTGGAGGCAGTACTTGTTTCTGATGGCAAGGGCAAGATTCAGATCCATAACAGGGACCAGGTTGAGAAGATTATAGAAGATCTGGGGGGCGAGAAGTTCCAGATCTCTTCAGTGAAAACCGGAGAGAGAAGAAAGAAACCGCCCCTGCCTTTCACTACCAGCACCCTCCAGCAGGAGGCCTCCCGAAGGCTTAATATGACTCCCCAGAAAACCATGAGACTGGCCCAGGAGCTCTACGAGGGAGTCCCGGTAAAAAGAAGGGGTAACGTGGGTCTGATCTCTTATCTGAGGACCGACTCTACAAGAATATCTGAGACAGCAGATGCCAGCTGTAAGGAATATATCAGAAAGCATTACGGGGAAGAGTTTGTGGGGAATCCCGCCGCAGGTAAAAAGCCCGGCAGTGGTAGGATCCAGGATGCCCATGAAGCCATCCGGCCAACAGATAGCAGCCTTGATCCTGAGACCTTGAAGCCCCAGCTTTCCAGAGACCTTTACAGGCTTTATCACCTGATATGGACCCGTTTTATTGCCAGCAGGATGAAGGAAGCAGTCTATGAGACTAAGTCTATCAAGATCAAGGCAGGAGAATATGGGTTTAACGCTTCCGGCAGCCGGATTAAGTTTGACGGCTTCCTGGCAGTCTACAAGGATGACAATGAAAAGACAACCCTGAGCCCCCTGATCCGTAAGATCGATGAGACTACGGAACTTCAGCCCGTCGCCTATCATCCGGAACAGCATTTTACCCAGCCACCGGCCCATTATACGGAAGCTTCCCTGGTCAAGGCACTGGAAGAACTGGGTATCGCCAGACCAAGCACTTATGCCCCCACCATTTCTACACTGCTGGCCAGAAGATATATTGTGAAAGAGAAGAAGAATCTTTATATCACGGAATTGGGTGAGGCAGTGAATGAGATGATGGTAGAGGGCTTCCCAACTATAGTGGATGTGAATTTCACCGCCACTATGGAATCTCTTCTTGATGGTGTCGAGGATGGCAAGGTTCGCTGGAAGACCATCGTGGAGAATTTCTATCCTGATATGGAAAAGGCGGTGAATGACGCCGAGAAGGAACTGGCGGAAATCAAGATAGAGGACGAGGTTTCTGATGAGATCTGCGAACTCTGCGGCAGGAATATGGTGGTCAAGTACGGCCCCCATGGGAAGTTCCTGGCCTGTCCGGGCTTCCCGGAATGCCGCCACACCATGCCTTATTTTGAGAAGATTGGAATCGCATGTCCAAAATGCGGCAAGGATATCGTGCTCAAAAAGACCAAGAAGGGCAGAAAGTACTATGGCTGTATCGGCTACCCGGAATGTGACTTTATGAGCTGGCAGAAACCATCTGCCCAAGCCTGCAGTAAGTGCGGCTCCTATATGGTAGAAAAAGGTAAGAAACTGGTCTGCAGCAACCCTGAATGCGGTTATGTCACCCAGAAGGAAGAAGACCAGACATCTTAATGATCGATGTAACTCCTGAATAATCTTTCAGCTGCCGACCGGACAGTGTTTATGAACCGGTCCTGGCCCAAAGCAGATTATTCAGGAGTTTTTTGATGGAAGATTATTTTTCCCGGCTTAACCAGGTCTGAAGGAATTATTTTTTTAATTGTTCATATTTCAGCTTTTATTGAAAAAAATTAAAAAATAATTGTTGGACCAGTTGAGAACAGGTTGAAAATGTGATAAACTTAAGACAAATGAGATATTGTCTGTAAATATGCTGTTGAATGGGGGAAATTCACAGCATTTTTCTTGACGAAGGTAAAATATTATAAATATAGCGGAGGTATGTATGAGCGTACAATTGCTTGATAAGACAAGGAAGATTAATAAACTATTACACAATAATAATTCTCACAAGGTAGTCTTCAATGACATATGCCAGGTGCTCAGTGACATACTGGATTCAAATGCCTTAGTGATCAGCCGTAAAGGCAAGCTTCTGGGCATAAAAAACCGTGAGAGTACCAGGGCCATAGACCAGCTTATCACCAATCAGGTGGGTTCTTATATTGACAGCATGCTTAATGAGAGACTTCTTGGAGTGCTCTCTACCAAAGAAAATGTAAACCTGGAGACCCTGGGTTTTGAATTTGAGGGCATGGACCAGTGCCAGGCTATTATTACCCCTATTGATATAGCAGGAGAGAGACTGGGTACCATTTTCCTCTACCGGGATGAGAAACAGTACGAGATTGATGATATTATTCTTGTAGAATATGGTACTACAGTGGTAGGCCTGGAGATGATGAGATCGGTCAACGAGGAGAACGCAGAGGAAAACCGGAAGATCGCCATTGTGAAGTCCGCCATCTCCACCCTTTCTTTCTCTGAGCTGGAAGCCATTCAGCATATCTTTGATGAACTGGGAGGGTCTGAGGGTATCCTGGTTGCCAGCAAGATTGCCGACAAGGTTGGAATCACCAGGTCAGTCATCGTCAATGCCTTAAGGAAGTTCGAAAGTGCAGGCGTGATCGAATCACGGTCATCAGGTATGAAGGGGACCTATATCAAGGTTCTCAACGACGTAGTATTTGATGAGTTAAAACAGCTGAAAAAATAAAAGGGCTTATCCTGGATTTTGCAAGTACTCTTTTCGCGGCTGTCCTATAATAGATTTAGAAAAATATGGGATTGGCCGCCACAAGCGGACAGGCCACATCTATTAAAAAAAAACACAGATTACCAAAGAATAGATTACATAAGAAGTCATTATGGAGGGGAAACATGGATAACTATAAGATCACTCAGTATTCTGTGAACAGTATTCTGGGATTTGTGGAGAATTCACAGATTGCCATTCCAGAGATTCAGAGACCTTTTGTCTGGAAGCCCAAGGAGGTTAAAGACCTGATAGATTCTCTCTATCAGGGCTATCCCATAGGTTATCTGATCGTCTGGCAGAATACTCAGGTAAGAGTCCGGGGATTCGGCAAGGGAGGATCCAAAAAGATCCTTATCGACGGCCAGCAGAGGGTGACTGCCCTCATGGCTTCCCTAATGGGACGGGAGGTTCTCGATGACCATTACCGGTCCCGCAGAATCAAAATCGCCTTTAATCCTCTGGCTGAGGAAGACCAGGAAAACTTTGTGGTCAGCGATGAATCCATAGAGCAGGATCCGGTCTGGATTCCGGATATCTCCGTCCTCTTTAAAAGAGGCTTCTCCTACCGTAAGTTTGAAAGCGATTATATGAAGGCTAATCCGGGAAAGGATTTCTCAAAGCTGGAAAAGGCCATAGATACCCTCCGGGATATCACTAAGCACCAGGTAGGAGTGATCGAGTTATCCTTCCTTCTTGACATCGATGTGGTCTCTGAGATCTTTATCCGGATCAATCTCCAGGGCAAGCCTCTGAACCAGGAGGATTTTGTCATGTCCAAGATTTCTGTCAATGAACAGTATCATGGAGACTATATCCGCAATACCATCGATTACTTCTGCCATCTCCTGAAAGATCCCTCCTTCTTCAGTGATATCAATGCCAATGAAAAGGAGTTTATGAAATCTTCCTACGGCCGGAGCCTGGCCTGGATGAATAAGGCGGAAGATTATCTGTATATCCCTTCCTACGCAGATGTTCTTAAGGTAATCAGTGTTGCCAGTTTCGGCAGAAGCAAGGCAGGGGACCTGGTATCCCTTCTTTCCGGCAGGACCGGCAGAAGAGGTGAGATCTCCAAAAAGCTTACAGAAGATTCTTTCAGAAGGCTTGGGGAGGGTGTCAGGGCTTTTGTAAGCCGTGACAACTTCATGGGCTTTCAGCAGGCCCTGGCTAAGGCAGGCTACTGCTGTGACCGCCTGCTCTATTCCCAGTCCCTTCTTAACTATTGTTATGCCATGTATCTGATGATGGTTTTTGAAGGACTGTCAGAAGACAAGAGGGCTTCCCTGACTGGTAAATGGATGACCATGGCCCTGATCACAGGCCATTACCAGGGTTCACCGGAATCCACCCTGACCCGGGATGCAGCAGCTATTAAGGACCAGGGCTTCGAATCCTATCTCCGCTCCATCGAAGAGACCAGGATGGACAAGGATTTCTATGCAGTCACCCTGCCCCAGAAATTCCAGTCCACCACAGTCCGCAGCGCACCCTTTATCGCCTATATCGCTGGACTTTGTGCCGGTGGAGTCCACGGCCTTTACAGCAGGGATGAGACCATAGAAAGTCTTTACAGGGGCAAGGCCGAATCCTACCAAATTCTTTCCAAGAGCTTTCTTGGGAAATGTGGTCTTACTTCCAGAGAGGCTTACGGACAGGTGGCAAATATTACTTACATTTCCAAGGACATAAAGGGTCTTGTTAAAAAACAGGGGCCGGCCGACTACCGGGAAAAGCTGGAAGAGAAAATAGGCCCGGATCAGGTCAAGGCCAGCCTCAAGGAGCATGGAATGACTGACTTTATCTTCACTGTTGACAAAAAGACGGTAGAGATCTTCTTTGAACAGAGACGGAAGCAGATGGCAAAACAGCTGGAGAATTATTACCGGGCTCTGTAGAAAGATTTTAACAAGTGTTCCTTTCTAGAATTTTAACAAGCTCCTTTCTAGAATTTGAGAAGACCTTAAGGCCTTGTAAGGTAAGTTGAGGCTTTTTATCAAGGGTTTATGCCAGGGATTTTATAAAAGAATCTTCTTGCAAGCTATTTTAAATTGTGGTATACTACGTTCGTTATGTATCGACTCATTAAACACGTGGTGGGATTCTGTCAGTCCTGTGCCTGGTAAGCAGCCGGGTGGCTGAGGAATGTGAACACTGCGGAAGAAAAAACGAAAAGGAGAAAGAGACATGAGTGTAATTTCAATGAAGCAGCTACTCGAAGCCGGTGTTCATTTCGGACAT
>DLBH01000083.1 GCA_002494165.1 Lachnospiraceae bacterium UBA7026
TCTCTTCATCAGGCAAAGAGCCATGAAGTGTCCCACATGGAGACTGTCCGCCGTCGGGTCAAAACCGATATAGAAGGTTGCCTTTCCGTTGTTGATCATCTCGCGGATCTCTTCTTCATTTGTCACCTGGGCAATAAGTCCTCTTGCCACTAATTCCTCATAAATTTTCATTTTTATCCTCCTGAATTAATTTTTACCTGTTTCATGACTGCCGTCTGGATACCATTCCGGAATCACTCAGGATTCCCACACCAGATTAGCTGTCAAAACCGCCAGCCCATGGGATGCATCTTATGACATCTCCCCTGATCTGCCCGCAGCCTGCGGCAGGTACAAAAAACCCCGCCCTGCAAAAAGGACGAGGTTAACAACTCCGTGGTACCACCTTTGTTCATGGATCTGTGCTGCCGGTTTATAATAAACCGTGGCTGATCCACCTTCATTATGACCCACCATCATGGGTCTGCGGGTAACGGCCGCCACCGTCACAGCCTACTTAGGAAGAAATAAGAATCCATCCTGTTCGGTGTGCAACTCGGGAAGGTATTCACCTCTGCCGCTTAGTCGGCCTTTCACCATCCGGCCTCTCTCTGAACTGGCTGACGCAGAAGCTACTCTTTTCCGTCATGGTCTTTATCAATGAATCTATTCTATAAAATCAATATTTTTTTGTCAATAGAAAATGCTTGAAAATATCTTCTTCCTGCATTTCCCCTTATCCTTCATCCGCCAGTCCAGGGATCAGCCCACCAGAATATAGCCTCCTGTAGTCCATCTCCTGTGAAAATAAAGATGCCGGTCCCTCTTTATAAGCTGGGGGAACATGTAATTCATAATATCCTTCAGCTCAACCCACTTAAGTCTCTGCATCTTGCCGGACCAGGGCCTGCTGGCAGAGTCGGTCATCACCACCATACCCGCGGCATCGATGCCCAGAAGGATCATGGTGTGGTAGGACCCGGCAAACTTCCTGTCATTGATATCCACCGGCTTGCCCTTTTCATAGCGGACCCGGCTGGTCTCTATGATCACCGGCCTGCCGGAATAGAGATGGCCCCGGATCTCCAGGGCAGCCGCCCGTCTCTGGAAGGGACCCACATAGCGGTTGGGGATCCCCTTGGCCGTCAGAATCGTGGATATACCATAGAGGGATACTGGCATCTCCTTTTTCAGTATATGTCTGTAATTCAGGTTCCAGACATTTTTGGGAAAATACCTTCTCTCCACCTCTTCTATGGTCTTGTCCGGTGTCAGGCCGGCACAGTCCGGACTCCAGGCTGCCAGAATACTGGTGAGACTGCAGCAGGCACAGCCATGGTGGTTGACATAGTCGCTGTATTTCCCATACTTCATGGCATTCTGCTGGAAGACCGGGTAGACCCTGCCGTCCACCTCCACATCCAGCTTCCAGTCATCCAGGCCAGTCATGGGAGACTGGGGAACCAGCAGCTTGTGGCCATGATCATTTTCTTCGAAGACAAAACTAACTTTCATATTACTCTATACTCCAATCTATAGGATAATAATTCCTTGTATCCTTGGCTCCGTCCCACCCTTCTCCAGACGGCCAGTTTCAGAAAGTATAACACAAATCAACCCGGTGTACAAAAATATTCTTCAGGTCAGCCATATGTTTTCTGCATACATTTCATCAAATTATGCTATACTATTTATAAATATTCAGATTCCTGCCGGCCCCGGCCCGGCAGACCTGAAGGCCCTTTAAAAATGATTTTCAGACAAGGGATTCCTGGACTTTTCAGGCTGTCCCCTTGGAAAGGATATGGGACTATATGAGAAAACGTATTGATGTCCATGTGAATATAGAAAAACTGATCCCCCATGTCAACCCGGAGCAGCGCAGACAGTGGGGCGTACCGGAAGACCATCAGAGTGTGGGCCTGATCAGCTGCGATGATGAGGATGCCATGTATCCTGCCCTCGATGACGCGTCAAAGAAGTCTAAGATCAAGATTCTCCATGTCCAGTGTGTTTACGTAGGCAAAGATAATACCTGGCACCATTTCAGGCAGGCCAATACCGCCATCATTTCCGGCCCTCTTGTGGCCGATGTGAAGAGCGGCCTGTCCTACGCCAAAGAATATCTGGAAAGAAGGAGTGACTGTTATCTGGTCCACGAAGATCCGCCTGTCAGCTGTTATGCAGGATGGACTCCCCAGGCCGGCCCCTATTTCCAGGACCAGTTCGGCATCCCTGCCGACTCTGCCTACGCCTATTTGGTAGCGGGACCCATGGAAGCTTCTTATGCCCTGGATTTCGCCCTGAAAGCAGGCAAGACCAAGGTGGCCTCCATGTCTGAAGTAATCACTCGGTCCAATACCATTGACGCTGTCCTCTACGGCACGGAATCTGCCTGCCGGTCTGCCACAGAGGCTTATCTGCAGGCTGTTGAGCGCTATGCCGCCGACCCATTCAGACTGGAGGTGTAATAAATGAATCATGTAAAGATTCCAACCAGAATTACCGGTCAGAAGATTCTGGCCAATGTCTCTGAAGAATACGCCAGGTCTTTCGGTCTTCCGGAAAACCACCGCTGTGTCGGCTTCTACATGTGCAGCAACGATGATGTGGCCTATCTTTCCGCCGACGACGCGACCAAGAAGGCCAATATCAAGGTTATCCATGGCCAGACCTATTATGGGGGTAATAAGTACGCTGAGGCTTCCAGGACCGGTACCGGATATATTATGTTCTCCGCCGAGAAGATCCAGGACATCAAGAGTGCCATGTCCTACATTCAGGACTTCGTGGTTAACCAGTCTGAGCTCTACCGTTTAGATGGGGACACCGGTCTGGCTTATTATGCCCAGACCATAGCCAGGACAGGGTCCTACTTTGAAGAATGGTGCCATGTTCCCAAGGGCATGGCCTACAGCTACCTGGTCGGTGCCCCGGTGGAAACCGGCTATGCCTTAGACCAGGCCATGAAGGCCGGCAACACCAAACTGGGACGCTTCTGGCCGGCCCCGACCCATGCCAACTCCTTAGGCGCCTTGCTCTACGGGACCGAATCCGCCTGCCGGGCCGCCACCGCCGCCTTCATTGAGGCAGTGGACAAGTGCAGCGCCAGGCCTATGGACCTGCTCTGATCCAGCTAAAAAACAAAGACCGGTCAGACCTGCTTTTATCCATGGAAATGCTTAATCTGGAACGGTTTGCTTTACCCATGGAAATGCTTAACCGGGAACGGCTTACCTTACCCATGGAAATGCTTAATCTGGAAGGGCTTACTTTACCCATGGAAATGCTTAACCGGGAACGGCTTGCTTTACCCATGGAAATGCTTAATCTGGAAGGGCTTACTTTACCCATGGAAATGCTTAACCGGGAACGGCTTACCTTACCCATGGGAACACTTAAAACCTGGAAAGATTTGTTTTATTCATAGAAACATTAAGGCCCTGCTGCCTGCCCCTTACTGTATATAACACAGTAAGGACAGGCCTCAAGGCCTCTTTAATTATTATCCTTCTCATCCGGGAATCCAGCCTGTGCCAAATCCCCTTCTAAATGATTCTTTCCCCTGTTCTCATAAGTACAGCCATAGGTATAGCCGCCTTAGTCCCCCTATCGGAAGCCAGACGAACCCCTCCGGAAACTAGTACTTGAAGACAGCCACACCGTAGGCCGGCAGGTCGTAGGCGATGGAGTAGGGCCAGCCGTCACACTCAGCCTTAACCGGCTTGTAGGTCTCAGGCCTCTCCTTGCCGCTGCCGCCAAACTCGGCATCATCACTGTTCAGTACCAGGGTATGCTTTCTCATGCAGGTGGTTCCTACCCGGTAATCCGGCCGGGCTACCGGCGTGAAGTTGATGACAAAGAGCATATTGTTCCTGCCATTAGCAGAGTGTCTTACAAAAGAGAAGATACTCCGGTCCCCATCGTCGGCATTAATCCACTCAAAGCCTTCCGGCCAGCAGTCATACTCATGAAGGGCCTTATTGTTCTTATAGAGGTGAAGCAGCTTCTGAACCCAGTTCTGCAGCTGCTGGTTTCTGGGCTCTGCCAGCAGGAACCAGTCGATCTCCCTGGCCTCACTCCACTCTCTGTGCTGGCCGAAGTCCTGGCCCATGAAGAGCAGCTTCTTGCCCGGGTGGCCAAACATGAAGGCATATCCGGCCATCAGGTTGCGGAACTTGTCGTCATAGAGTCCAGGCATTTTTTCGATCATGGCACACTTGAGGTGAACCACTTCATCGTGGGACAGAACCAGCATGTAGTTCTCCGCATAATTATAGGACATGGCGAAAGTCATCTTGTTATGATTGAACTTCCTGAAGTAGGGATCCAGCTTCATGTATTCCAGGAAATCATGCATCCAGCCCATGTTCCACTTGAGGGAGAACTCCAGGCCGCCGTACTCAGCCTTGTCCGTAACCTTGGGCCAGGCGGTGGACTCCTCGGCGATCATAACCACGCCGGGATTCCTTCCCTTAACTACTGTGTTCAGATGCTTGAAAAACTCGATGGCATCCAGGTTCTCATTGCCGCCGTACTGATTGGCAACCCACTGGCCATCCTCGCGGCCATAGTCCAGGTAAAGCATGGAAGCCACGGCATCGACCCGGAGACCGTCGATATGATAGTGCTCAACCCAGAAAAGAGCGTTAGAAATCAGGAAATTCTTAACCTCAGTCTTGCTGAAGTCGAAAACCTTGGTACCCCAGTCCGGGTGCTCTCCCTTCCTGGGATCTGCGTACTCATAGAGACAGCTGCCGTCAAACTCAGCCAGTCCGAAGGCGTCTCTCGGGAAATGGGCCGGTACCCAGTCAAGAATGATACCAATATTATTCTTGTGCAGATAATTTACAAAATACTGGAAGTCCTGGGCGGACCCATGACGGGATGTAGGGGCGAAATAATTGGTTACCTGGTAGCCCCAGGAGCCATCAAAGGGATGCTCCGCGATACCCATCAGCTCAACGTGGGTATAGCCCATCTTTTTAACATATTCTGTCAGCCTCTCAGCCAGCAGCCGGTAATTGTAGTAGCCATCTTCATCCTCTTCGGATACCGGATGCTTCATCCAGGAGCCGGGATGGACTTCATAGACAGACATGGCACCCTTGCGGTCATTGAACTGCTGTCTCTTCTTCATCCATTTGCCATCGCCCCATCTGAAATTAGAGATGTCTGTTACCACAGAAGCGTTGTTGGGTCTCTTCTCTGCCTCAAAGGCGAAGGGGTCCACCTTCATCAGCTTCTCACCCTTCTGGCTGGTAATGCAATACTTATAGATTCCACCCATGGGGAAGTCTTTGATAAACAATTCATAGATTCCCAGAGGCTTCAGCCGGGTCATGGGATGAGCCTTATCGTCCCAGCCATTGAAATCCCCTACGATGGATACTGACTTGGCATTCGGTGCCCAGACCGCAAAATACACACCTTTTTCTTTGCCCTCTTTTACTGGATGTGCACCAAGCTTATTGTAAAGATCATAATGAGTTCCCTTGCCAAACAAATACTGATCATATTCTGTAACTAAACTTGCAGGCATAGCGTAATCCTCCTTGGTTGTGTTGACTGTCCATAACAGGCCAGACCTCTAAAAACATTTTTTAAGTGAAAATACTGACTTGTTATAACCATAGTTCTTTAAACTTTTACAATTATACCATAAAACATTAAGATAGCCCACAAAAAACTGGCAGCGGCAACAAAAAGCTGACAATAAACATAATTAGCAGTTACCAACTACAAAAACCCCAGTAAAAAAAATGACTATAGCCACAAACCTGGCTTCAACCACAAACCTGACTTCAACCACAAACCAGCTTCAACCACAAACCTGGCTTCAACCATAAACCAGCTTCAACCACAAACCTGGCTTCAACCACAAACCTGACCTCAACCACAAAAGCCTGCAGCAAAAATATAATATACCGGAATACACGGACAGGCAAAAAACATAAAGAAACCCCGGAATACCGGGCCCGGTCTGCTGCTGACGCAGCTGACCACCGGCTCCTTTCCGGGGTAATTCTATATGTGATGATATTATAACCGGCCGCTCAACCTGCCGGCCGCCACTTTCTTATTCAATCACCTTGATTCAGTCTTCAGGAGTCCTGGTCCTGCTAATCCTGAAGCAGCGACAAACTCCCACCTATTCAATCACCTTAATCCAGCCTTCAGGTGCTTCCAGATGACCCATCTGGATACCGGTCAGGGTATCATAGAGCTTCTTGGTCCAGGGACCCATCTCTTCCATACCGCTGGGGAAGCAGATCTCCTTGCCATGGTCATTAATCTTTCCAACCGGAGAGATTACAGCAGCTGTTCCACAAAGACCGCACTCGGCAAAGTCAGCCAGCTCGTCAAAGTAGACCTCTCTGTGCTCCACTTCCATACCCAGATAATGTTCTGCCACATATACCAGTGACCTTCTGGTAATGGATGGAAGGATACTGTCGGACTTAGGTGTAACCAGCTTGCCATCCTTGGTGACAAAGATAAAGTTGGCTCCGCCGGTCTCCTCCACCTTGGTACGGGTCTGGGGATCCAGATAAAGGTTCTCATCAAAGCCCTGGGCATGGGCATCAACAATCGCATGGAGACTCATGGCATAGTTAAGACCAGCCTTGATATGGCCGGTTCCATGGGGTGCCGCACGGTCGAAGTCAGAAACCCGGATTACGATGGGCTTTGCCCCTCCTTTAAAATAGGGACCAACGGGGGTGACAAATACACGGAACTGATACTCATCAGCCGGCTTAACACCAATGACAGGATTACTTCCAAACATGTAAGGACGGATATATAAGGTTGCGCCGGACCCAAAAGGAGGAACATAGGCAGCATTTGCCTTGACAGTCTCAACGACAGCCTCAATAAATCTTTCTTCCGGGAATACCGGCATCTCCAGACGTCTGCAGGAATCTGCAAGACGGGATGCGTTCAGGTCAGGACGGAAACAGACGATATGTCCATCTTCTGTAGTGTAGGCCTTAAGTCCTTCAAATACTGTCTGTGCATACTGGAAGACACCTGCACACTCATTGAGAGTGATGTTGGGATCATCGGTCAGTCCGCCCTCATCCCAGGCGCCATCTTTATAATTGGATACATATCTGGCCTCTGTCGGCTGATATGCAAAACCGAGTTCACTCCAGTTGATATCTTTTTTCTCCATAGCTAAACTTCCCTTCCTTGGATTTTAATCATCTAATACCTAATGAAATAAACATTTCATGATATAAGTGTTAGTATATTTCAGAATTATACCACGATTCTGTAGTATTATCTATATATTTACTGCAAAAAATATGGAAAACACTCATGTTTTCCATATTTTTTGAAACTATTATAATTGGATACTTCAAATTCGAACTCCTACAGGAACTCCCGGCCCAGCTGTCCAGGGACCGGCCACGGTCTCCTAATGGTTGACCAGAATGTAACCGCCGTTCTTGGAGGCGGATTCATAATAGCAGCTGGTAGAACTTGTATTGGTACAGGAAAACATGTAAGGAATCAATCCCTCCAGAGTTTCAAACTTGATCCTCTGGTTACTGCCAAAGCCACTGCGGTTGGCAGGGTCGGCCACAATCGCATAGCCGTCAGGAGTCATACCCAGAATAGCCATGGTATGCTTGCTGTTGGACCATTTCTTATCCGTCTTATTGGTATAACGGTTCTTGCTGCTCACCTCAATGATTACCGGGTTGCCGGTGTAGAGGTGGTCCTTAATCTCATTAACGGCAGCTACATCTGAAAACTGACGGACATAGGTACTTTTCACACCAAAGTAAGCCAGAATCTTGGTAAGACCGTAGAGCGAAGCCGGTCTCTGGTTTGCGTCACTTTTTGAATAATTATTATTATAGACGGCGTCCCCGAATACGATTTTCTCAATGGTTTCAACCATTGTAGCGGGAGTGTAAACCTTGCCTGTCATACCGGAAAGTACATTGACCGCTGTGGCTGCCGCACAACCATGGTTAGGCATATATCTTGGATAAACACTACTCTTGTTGCTTCCTGTCTGGCTGAATATGGTATAGGTCCTGGTTCCGTAAAACTGATTGATCTGAGCCACTGCCTTGCTGCCTGTAGTAGATGAAGGCAGGCTGCTCTTTGGTGTAGTTGCCTTGTCCAGAACAATGACCTGACAATTGAGGACCGCGTGTCCCGTCCGGCACTGGATGATAACAGTTCCGGGTCCGGTGCCAGTGACCACGCCATTAGCATCTACCGTAGCAATGGAGTTATTGCTGCTGTACCACTGGCGAGGCAGATTGGTATACTTGGTACTGAGCTGATAGGAATCCCCCTTGCGAAGTTTAAACTCATTTACACTGAGTTCCGGAACCATGACCAGACAGCGGAAGGAATAGCCCCTGCTTTTACACTTAATCCAGGTATAGCCTGTCTTTTTAGCTTTGATTACACCTTTTTTAGAAACTGAGACAATCTTGCTGTTGGCGCTGGACCATGTGGTGTTTTTCCCATTGACCACAAAAAGCTTTCCGCTGGCTCCCAGGCTGAGTGCTGCTGATGTCCTGCTAAGACCAACCACCTTTACCTTACATTTGCGCAGATACTTTCCTGCCTTGGCATAAACATAAGTAGTACCTGGTTTGAGGCCCTTGATGTATCCGCCGCGGACAGCGACGATCTGAGGGTTGGCGGACCGCCAGAGAACTGCCCTTTTCGTGCCTTTCATCTTAAGTCTCTTGACCTTACCCTCCTTGATATAAACATTCTTTTTATTCAGTCTGACCTGTCCCTTCGCCTGGGTGGGTATTGCCGGCAGCAACATCATCATTGCGAAAAGAGTGAATACAAACAGCAAGTGTCTTTTCAAATTATTCATACTATTCCTCTCCTAAAACTATATGCTTTATATAAAGTATCGTATACAAACTGGCCAGATTACGGCTCCCGGCAGGAATCCATCCACGGACCGCGGCTGTTCCAGCTATTATCTTGTCAGGTCATCTCCTCCAGCCACATCCGGGCCAGGGTCTCCATTCCTTTTTTATCAGGATGTATACCGTCAATGGTCTCATACTCACCCTTTGATGTCAGGTCAGCAACCTGCAGGCCATAGCGGTCTGCCAGTCCTTTGATCAGGTCACCATATATCCTTTTGGAAATCATCCTGTCCATATTAAAGAAAAATCTTTCTTCCGGGTCCACCAGCCTGCCCTCAGGAAATGTGGAGCACCAGATCTCCGCGTCGGGATAAGCCTCCTTAAGCCGTCGGACCATGAGCCCGTAGGATTCTTCAAATTCCTGTGGGTTCACGCCAAAAGCCCAATCATTACAGCCTGTGGCCACAAGTATCAGATCCGGCAGGCCATTCTTAGCCAGATTCCTGATTCTCCCAGGTGCGGTGGCTGAAGACGACAGCATACCGGATACTGTACTGCCGGCCAGGGAATCATTGTAGCCCAGCTGGCCGCCCAGGGCCCGGATTACCTGCATCCACCAGGTGTCTTCCACACTTTCCAGTCCTGTCTCATACTGGTTATAGCGGTCAAAAAAGACTCCCTTTGAAGGTGTATATCCCTCAAATGTACTAATGGAATCCCCCAGGACCGATACCCGGGGCTTTCCTTCACGATAATCATGCTTCATCCTCTCCCCCCTTACCATTCCTCATAGTAACCACATATCTATTTCCCTGACTTCCTGGTATCTTAGGAAATATGAACTTATTTCCAGGACTCCCTGGCATCATGGATTACTAAACCTATTTCCGGGACTCCCTGGCATCTTAGAAAATATAAACCTATTTCCGGGACTTACTGGCATCTTAGAAAATACAAACCTATTTCCAAGACTCCCTGGCGTCAAAGGAAATACCTGCCACGGTGGGCCCTGCGTTAGCCGCGACCACCAGGCCGATCTGATATTCTTCTGTGGGACCATATCCCAGGGCCTGGGTCATCAATTCCCTTATCTCATCTCCCAGCAGTGGGTTGTCACCGTAGATAATCTGATAAGGACTTCCGGCTTCCATCTCTTCAAGGGCCATCCGGCATACCCTGGAAACCACTTTTTTCTCCCCACGGCATTTGGCTGCCGTAACGATCTCATGGTCCCAGATCTTCATAATAGGCTTGATGCCCAGTTTGTCACCCACAAAGGCTGCCGCACTGGGAATTCTTCCTGACTTGCCGGCATATTTCAAATTATAGATTCCAAAATAAATCTTTCTCTTAGGAATAACTTCTTTTACATAGGCCACTATCTCACTTGCCGGGACTCCTTCCCGGACCATCCGGCCTGCCTCGACGGCCACATGGCCATAGGCACTACAGTAGCTGCCGCTGTCAAAGCTATGGATATGAATCTTTCCCTGGCACTCCGGATACTCGTCATAAAGCAGGTCTACCGCCATCAGGGAATTACTGTAGGTGGCTGAACCCTTGCTGTTGATCAGAATAAGAATCAGGTCTGTGTAACCCTTCTCGTAATACTGATGGTAGAGCTCCATAAACTGGAAACCGGTGATCTGGGATGTTTTGGGAATCTCATCGTATTCCTTCATCAGTCTATAGAAGCCCTGATTGTCAAAATCTTTTCTACTGTCATATTCCTTGTCTCCCATCATAACAGGGAAGGATAATACGTCTATGTCATATTTTTTCTGCATCTCCACCGGCAGATCACTGGCGGAATCTGTGACGATACGAATCTTTTCCATGCTTTCTCCTAACAACTACTTAATATGTTATATAGATTATAACATAAAAATTAAACTATAGTTAACACTTCAGCTTTTTTATTATAAACAAGGCCGTCTTTTGTGTCAACTTGTCAGGATAGAGAAAAAAACAGGGGAACAACATGACATTGTTCCCCGTTAATATTCAGATTCTTAACTTTCTGTGACCAGGCCGTCATACCCGTCCTTTCAAAGCTTTTGCCTGCCGGCTCTATTCTTCAGGTTCGCGGTCTGAAAAAGACTGGTTACTGGTCCAGGGGCTGCAGGCAGGAGAGAGCAAGACCGGTCGCTACGGCATTTCTCGGGCCTTCACAGCCGCGGATGTTACCTCGTCCGGCTACAATATCGTACTCTGCCAGCTCGGCTGTTACCATGTTAGGAATTTCGAAATCCAGAGCGGAACCACCAACCATAACTACAAACTGGATATCCCGCGGATTACCTGTAGGGCTGACCATGGAGAGGGCACGGATCGAATTCGTAACAAATACCCTTCTCTTGGCCTCCTGACGAACGGACTTCACTTTCTCAATGGAATCCTGGTTCTCCAATGGAAGGAGACCATCCTCCTTAACCAGGACAATCTTGGAAAAGAGCTCCGGCTTCAAAGGCTCCTTGTAGAACTGGACTGTTCCATCCTCATGACGAATATGGAAAAGGCTTTCCACCTTGGCCAGAGTATACTTCTTGATATCCTCTGCCAGAGAAAAATCATCAAGGCCAAGCTCAGACTGGATCAGCAGGCTGACCATATCTCCGGCACCGGCCAGATGGATCAGCTTTACCTTGCCCTCCCAGTCGATGATGGAGGCATCTGTGGAACCAGCACCCATATCGACAACAGCCAGCGGTGCCTTGGTTCCAGGGGTGGTAAGAGCTCCCTTGATAGCCATGTCGGCCTCAACACCGCCCACATATACAGGAACATTCAGCTTCTCTGTCAGGACATTGGCAATCATCTGCATCTGCAGACGGTCAGCCTTAACCATGGCAGCAATTCCTACTGCATTCTCCAGAGCGAACTCATCGGCGATTCCGCCGATAACCCTCTGGGGGTTAAAGGTATCTACCGCAAGAATATCACGGATCTTAATATCTGACTTAGCCTTATTGGTAAGACCGGACATAACCCGGCGAACCTTGTCAAGCATATTGCCTACATTGGTTCCCTTCTCGCCGGTGATATCCTCGATGTCAGGAACTGAGGATACCGCTTCCATAATTTTGGCAGCGCCCTCGTCCACATCTACTTCAACTTCCTTTTTCTCACCCAATATGCTGATGGTTCCAGCCTTGACAACGCTGGCCTTGACATCTCCGCTGGGAGTCTTGATTACAACGCCGGACCTGTTTCCGATCAATGCCCTGGCAATAGGCACGATCTTCTGGGTCTCATCGGAGTTGAGCTGGAAGAGGGTTGCGATTCCGTAAGGATTGGATAACATACTAATAACACTTCCGGGAGCCGCCACCTCAATGGCACAGGTCAGACCCAGTGGAACCTTCTCAATCATGCGGACCTCATCAATAACCGGAATCTTTTTCTCCAGCCTGTTGGTCAGAAGATTACCGTCATCCTCCTGCATGATGGCTCCTGTAATATTCAGTTTCGGATTGGCGTTATTAATCATGTCTGCCGCCTTCTGGAAACCAACGCTGGCAGGAATGACCACAATAACATCCTTCTCCTCTGTAATCTTTTTAATCTCTGTTACCAGGACAGATACACCGACACCGATGCCGGTTCCTCCGGGACTGCTGGGGTTGTGGCCGATCACTGTGGATTCAGTGATGACGGTCTGGGAAATCGTCTCCATGGCCACATCACCGATAACAGGTGCTGCCTCATTAATACGAATCTCATCGAGGTCTTCGTAATCCATACCCAACTTAGCAAGCGCACTGCTCAGGGAATTAAAAACTCCACTTATGTTCTGGAGCGTTCCCTTGATTCCGGTGGTCGGACCGATCCCGCTGGCGAGAAATTCAATATCCTCCCCATCTATTCTGGCCACAGCCGTCTCAGTGGAAGCATTACCAATATCTATGCCCGCTACATACTTCATATCCTTCTCCCTTTCCTGCCCGAAAGCATCTATCAGATTATGAATTCCAAATCAGCATGCCGGCATTGCCAGTGCTGAATATGAAATATTTTCACGCATTATTATCTATTTAAATTATAGCACTGAGTAAAATAACGGTCAAATAATTGCAAAAATAAAATCTTGATATCATAGTTGAATAATTTAGACAAAAAAACACCTATTTTTGCACAAAAAGATACTTTATTGCGGAAGACTTTAAAAAAAGGCTAAAAGCTGAAAAAAACAGCCGCCCCTTCGGTCGTTTCAACTATTACGACCCTTAGGACGGCTGTCTCATATTTTACATTATGAAAATCAGAACTTGGTTCAATTCCGGAAGTTCCCATTTCCCAGAAGCTGCTTCCTGGGAATACTTTTAAAGAACCACTCCTCCCAGGAAACAATCCTTCAGGAACACGTTTACCGGGAACACTATCCTCAAAAGTCTTTTCCTGAATCCCGGCGTCCTGTCTCCTAGAAATATACCAGCTCTTCTGCCGGCGGGTCTGCCGCCTCAATCCTGCTGGCATAGAGAACAGGGCCTGTCTCCTTGTACTGCTCATCATATTCGATCTTAATCTGGGCAGTCAGGTCGATCCACATCTTATTCTTTAAAGACTTTATAGTGGATGACTTGGTATGGTTGATATGGCAGAGGTAACCGATGAACTGGATGTCATCGGCACAGCAGGTCATGGCATGCCTGCCGGGAACAAAGGTCCCCTTGGGCATACGGATGGACTTGAATACTCTGGCCCTCATTTTTATGGTCTTACCCTCATAGAGCTCCGGCCTCTCCATGGCATCGATGAACCAGATGCCATAGTCCTCATCCTCCAGGACGATCTCATCCCCGCTGATATCATAGGGAAGGACATCTGCCTCCTCACCCATCTCATCCGGGTCCGCTGCGTCAAATACCACCTGGGCCTGTCGGTTGACGGCCTTGATACTTCTCCTCCAGGTTGCCCTGGGAGAATCCTTGGTGATCCTGTTGATAATTACCAGTTCGGCAACCTTGAACATCTCCACGGCTATGGACCGCATATTGTTCATATAGAGGTCAAAGGTCTCCGCGTTCACATTTACAATAACCTGGTAAATGCTCAGAGGAGTCTTCTCCAGCTTCTTATATAGATCCTGGACATTCCACATGCCATTGTACTCAATAATCACCCTGTCTGGGTAGTACTGGAGCACCTTACTGGTCAGGAAGTCCCCGTCCAGGTCCTCTTCATCCTCCACCTCCACCAGGGTACAGTTTGTATCTTTGAGCAGTTCTTCATCGTACTCCTCCAGACCCTCTTCACAGGCGAAGATCAGGGTACGCTGCCCATCATTAAAGTAATCCTCCTCCAGGGTTTCCTGGATAAAGGTTGTCTTTCCTCCTTCAAGAAATCCAAGGAAAAGATAAACGGGAATCTCCAGCTTCTTTCTCTTTCCGGCCATATTCCGCTCCTCTCTCAGTTTCTATTTCCATCAGCCATAAAACACCAGCCGGGTCTCATTCCTACAGGCCGAATAAGTCAGCCAGCTTGTCTTCCTTCAGTTCAGAACCGATCACGCAGATTCTTCCTGTGTAGTCAGCAGCCCCGTAACGGACCTCTTCCTCACCGGGAACAAGGTCAAAATGAAGCCATTTTCCTTCTTCATCCTGGACGATACCCTTGGCTCTGAGGATGATGCCGTATTCTGTGGATTCTTCATCAGCCAGCTTGGCAAGGATCTCTTCCACGGCTGTCTTGCTGAACTTCTTAGGTGTCTCTCTGCCCCAGCTGCTGAATACTTCATCCGCATGGTGATCATGGTGACAATGGTCGTGGTCTTGGCCATGATGGTGGTCGTGGTCATGGTGGTGACCGTGCTCATGGTCTTCATGGTCATGGTGATGCTCATGCTCATGCTCATGGTCTTCATGGTCATGGTGATGCTCATGCTCATGATCTTCATGGTCATGGTGGTGACCGTGCTCATGGTCTTCGTGGTCATGGTCGTGGTCATGCTCATGCTCATGGTCTTCATGGTCGTGGTCATGCTCATGCTCATGGTCGTGGTCATGATGGTGGCCATGCCCGTGGTGGTGCCCATGCTCGTGGTCGTGATGATGATGTTCATGGGTAGGAGCGGCTTCCGCTGCCGCCAGCAGCTCTTCCTCAAAATCATTCTTTCCTTCCATGACATCCAGGATCTGCTGGCCTGTCAACTGATCCCAGGGTGTTGTGACAATGGGAGATTTATCATTGATCTCCCTGATCAGGTCCACAACCTGCTCCAGCTTCTTCTCATTGACCTTCTGGGTCCTGCTGAGGATGACGGCACTGGCAAATTCCACCTGGTTATTATAGAATTCCCCAAAGTTCTTCAGGTACATTTTGGCCCTCTGGGCATCGGCTACGGTGATATAGCTGTTAAGGACCACCTTGTCTCCATCCACCACCTTCTGGACCGCCTTGATCACGTCAGACAACTTGCCGACACCTGAAGGCTCGATGATGATCCGGTCCGGTTCATACTGGTCAAGCACATCATGGAGGGCAGTCTTAAAGTCTCCGACAAGGGAACAGCAGATACAACCGGAATTCATCTCATTAATCTGGATTCCAGACTCTTTGAGAAAGCCACCGTCTATACCAATCTCTCCGAACTCATTCTCAATGAGAACCACCTTCTGGCCCTGAAAGGCTTCCTGAATCAGCTTTTTAATTAAAGTCGTCTTACCGGCCCCGAGAAAACCGGAAATAATATCTATTTTTGTCATGTCTCTTCCTTCCTTTCCTAAGTCTTCCTGTCCGTCTGTGCCCCAAAAGGCTGCCCGTCATCTGCCCGGGCTTAGCGGCCGGGAGTAATCTTTTCTATTATGATGATTATGATCTGTTATTCCAGGTCCCATATCCAAAAAAACATGAAAACCTGCATCCCTTCTGATTTCTCATAGTATATTGAGAGAAATCTCACCCCTTAAAATACTAATTTCCTTGACATTTGTCAAGTTTTCTCTCTAAAAATAACGGATACCCACCTATCATGGATATCCGCTGTTATAATTCTCATTATTATTCGTCGATACATTTAAATTCTTTGATTATACGGACAGTTCAGCTCAAATGAGTCAAATGCCTGAAGCAACCAATGATCTAATCAGATCTAATCAGCCGCCTGCCGGTCTTCCGGCTTGTCCTTCCGGTATGATTCAAAAAATTCCATAAGTCTTTCCAGTGAACTTACCAGAACCTTCACCTGCTCCTCATCCAAAATGCTCAAAACGTCCTCCGTCATCCTGCGATGGAAGTCTTCATGATGCCGGTAGGCCGCTATACCCTTTTCCAGCAGATATACATTAACCACCCTTCGGTCACTCTTGCTGCGGCTCCTGGCTACATAGCCCTTATGAACCAGGGCATTCATTGACGTAGTAAGGGCTCCCACAGTAATATGCAGCCGTCTGGCCACCTCTCCCATTTTCGAATCCTGATCAAGTCCTATGGCCTCAATAATATGCATATCATTATATGATATATCCGAGAACTCCTCCGTAATCAGTGCTTCTTTCTCAAGTTCCAGAATTTCGTGGAAATCTTTAACTAGCATTCTGTTTAGTGTATCTTTAATATCCATCCCGCTCCACTCTCAATTCTATTGTTCAAATACTAAATTATTAGATATTTAAATTGAATATAGACCTTTCATTGTTATAAAATGCCTACAACCAATAGTATACGATAATATAAATTTTTGTCAATATGAAAAAAACAATTCTTTTTTTCTTTATTAATTAATATTATTATGAGTAATATATTGGCATAGATAAATATGCAGACTTCTTAAAAGGAGCTCTAAAGCCGTCCAAAGATAGCAAAAAATTCCAGTCCTCTGGTTTTTGATCTTACCGTAAGACCGGTAGAGATCCGTCAGGAATTACGGCTTTTGCCCTGGAAAAGACAAGCTGTCGTACTAAAGCGGCGGGACTGTTTTGAGATAAAGGAAGGAATCCCTCAATGTCCAATGTGTTTGGCATTTGCCTGGTGTCCGTATGGTCTGGGACGGACTGGGATCAGTCCGTCATCAGACGAACGGATGCCAACAACGGACATAAGGCAGGACATGAGGGGTTCCTGCCTTTTTTAGTGACAAGGAGCCGCCGCTTTAGTGCGACAGCTCCCTTTACAAACTCTTTTATAATCCTCTTTGGCCTGGTCTGTCCCTCAAATCAATGGAGACCCACCCCAGGCCGATCCAAATATGAATGCTTACGCAGCCTGTCTGTCCTATTCAAAAGGAATAACCGCGCCATCATAGGTGCTGTTGATAAATTCCTTGATCTCATCGGACTTGAGCACATC
>DLBH01000057.1 GCA_002494165.1 Lachnospiraceae bacterium UBA7026
ACGTCCGGTCCTGCTGCCGGCTCAGGCACTGACTCAGGAAACTATGACAGACTGTCAAATGAAGAGACAACAGTTGACCCACCAAAGCCTAAAAAGAAGAAAAAGAAAAACCGTGTCTGGAAAATCATCGTAGGCCTCCTAGTCCTCAGTGCGGTAGCAGCCTACGCTGTGGGAGTATATTTTTACAACACACATTTCTTCCACAATGTCACTGTCAATGGGACCCACATCGGCGAAATGACCATCCCACAGGCAGAGAGAGTATTTACAGAAGATTTTACCTCCCATAGGATTTCCATTATAGAAAAGGAACGAACAGAATATATTGACGCCAGGGCCGTTGGCACTGTCATCGATGTGGGAAGCCAGATCAAAGACCTGCAGGAATCCCAGAATCCCTGGCTCTGGTTCATGAATCTGACCGGCAAAGAAAATGATGACGTAACCCTCACCGTCAGCTTTGACGATAGCCTGCTCCGGCAGACGATCAGGAACCTTGACTGCTTTATTGAGGCAAACGTCACCCCACCGGCAGACACCTACATCACCCCAGGCCAGAACCAGTTTGAAATCGTTCCCGAAGTCCTGGGCAACAAGGTCAAGCAAGTCGAACTTTACAAGATCATCTGTGAAGCCCTGACCAACGGCGTCACCAGCATTAACCTGGAAGACCTCAACCTTTATGAACTCCCTGTCTACTACTCCAAAGACGAAGTAGTCCAGAAAGCACTCGTAAAGGCAAATAAGTACACTTCAGGGACCCTCACCTACGACTTTGACTATAAACTGGAAACTCTGGACTACCAGACCACCAAAGACTGGATCAACATTTCCGATAAATTCAAAGTAACCATCGATAAAGACAAGCTCGGCACCTATGTGGACAACCTCTGCAAGACCTACAACACTATGGGAGACGCCCACATATTCACCACTTCAGGAGGCCAGCAGATCCGCATCACAGACGGCGACTACGGTTGGAAGATAAACTTTGAAAAGGAAAAAGAAGCCCTCCTCAAAGACATCAAGGAAGGTAAAACAGAGAATCGCGAGCCCATCTACGAATACAGAGCCATGTGCCGTGAATCCGAAGACGATGACATCGGCGGCTCCTACGTAGAGGTAAGCCTCACAGCCCAGGAACTTTGGCTTTACGACAACGGAAGCTGCATCATGAACTCCTCCGTCGTCACCGGCAATCCCAAAAAGAACGCCGGCACCACACCAGGCATCTACGGTATCACCTACAAGCAGAGCCCGGCCACCCTCACAGGCCCCAACGCCAACGGAAGCTCCTACTCTTCAGATGTTACCTACTGGATGCCTTTCAACGGCAACCAGGGCCTCCACGACGCCCCATGGCGAAACGATTTCGGCGGCAACATCTACCTGAGAAACGGCTCCCACGGCTGCATCAACTGCCCCTACGACACAGCGGAAACCCTCTACCAATACGTATCAACCGGTTTCCCCGTCATCATCTACTAAAAAAGATCCGACTACAACAAGAAATAATACAACAAGACCCTGACCGGCAACCAAACCACCCGGCCAGGGTCTTCTCTTTACAAACACTTAAGATTTTCTGACCATTGCTTTCGCGCCGGGCAGCTGCCCCCGCCTGCTTTAGCAGGCGAGTTGAGATCGAGGTGCGAACCATAAACTGCGATAGAAAATTCGCAGGTATAGCTGGTTCTATTTTCATGGGGACCACATCTGACTAGATAAACAATTTTTAGTTTCAGAAACCATACCCCTTAATCAGCGGCGAACCTTACTTCCTTTGGCGTTCCTGTGGTTTATCTTCAACCTCCCAAAGGCCAGTTCCTTATCCTTATACATGATGGAATCCCCATCGCTGTAGTCTCCCCCGTAAAGGTAGACAGCCCGGATCACATCATCAGCGGCCAGATTCATACCGGCCATGCCCAGAGCCCCCTTCTTCTTTTTAGAAATCTCTGAAAGAGCGAAACGCAGGAAGTATCCATCCTGGCTCTGCAGGACCAGATAACCCTCAGGCACATCCTTCCCGGAATCAGGGGAATCAGCCACTCCGGCAAAAAGGCGGATGGAGGCGAGCCGGTCACCCTCATTGAGCTTGGTGGCGGCCACTGTCTTTTTCTGGACAATATATTCATCGCCCTCCACAAACTTGACCATACCAGTCTCCGTAACAAAGAGCATCAGACTGCCGGCCAGGTTTTCCTCCGCCGTAATCAGCAGAAGCTGTTCTGACCTGCTGTCGAAATTGCTGACATTGTCCAGGGGGATACCCTTATCCCGGAGTCTCCCCGCCGGAATATCCTTGACCTTGATCTGGTGCATGGTTCCCATGTCTGTAAAGAGACAGATCTTGCCCACATTCAGGCAGGGAACCAGCCAGCGGTAATCTTTCTCAGCCGCCTCCCGGTTTCTTTCTATGGTAGTGGCGTCGACAATCTTGGCATAGCCAAACCGGTCCATGACCAGAACGACCTCCTTCTCCTCCACCGGAACAGCCTTGACCACAGCGGCCCTGGCATTTTCCAGGAGAGTCCTTCTTTCAAAACCATATTCCTTTTTGATTTTAAGCAGGTCCTGCTTGAGGGTCCGGCGCATGGATTCCGGATTATGGAGAATGTCTTCATATTCACTGATTCTTTTCAGAATCTGGGCATACTCTTCCTGGAGGGCCAGGATTTCAAGACCGATCAGGCGGTAGAGGCGCATCTCCAGGATGGCCGTGGCCTGCTTCTCGGTAAACCGGAGTTTGGAAGCCTGTTTCTGGGACTTCTTGGTCTTAAACTTTATCTTGCCCGTATCTCCCTGGATCAGACAGGCCCTGGCTTCCTTCAGATTACTGCTGCCCCGGAGAATCTCAATAATAAGATCGATGATATCACAAGCCTGAATCAGGCCCTCCTTAATCTCTTTTTGCTCCAGTTCCTTGGCCAGCAGGGTCTCATATTTCCTGCGGAGAACCTCATAGTGGAAGTCCGTATGCAGGCGAAGAATGTCTTTCAAGCCCAGCAGCTCCGGCTTGCCATCAGCGATGGCCAGCATATTGACGCCGAAGGTATC
>DLBH01000087.1 GCA_002494165.1 Lachnospiraceae bacterium UBA7026
ATCATTGCCGTTATCTCCGCTTCATCGGTTTATTGTATTAAATTATTACAATATTAACATTGCCTTATATCTTTGTCAAGTATTTTTAAAGACAGACTATTTCCTGAGACCAGTCTGAAAAAGGCTTTTCCCTTGCTAAATCAATATTTTCCTCCTATAATGGCTTTAAAAGAATTCAGAAACAAGACTGATAATGTCCGCTCAATAGATATTTTACAGGAGGAGCTAACATGACATATCCCCAGACAAATACTGACAAACCCTTAATTGCTGTCCCCATGGGAGATCCGGCCGGGGTCGGCCCGGAGATTGTCGCCAAGGCAGTCGCTGATCCTGCCCTCCAGGACCTGGCCCGGGTCATCGTCGTTGGAGACAGGGGCATCATGGACCAGGCCATAACCATCACTGGTGCAGACCTGACTATCCGGTCTGTGGATGATCCGGCGCAGGGATCTTATGAACAGGGTATTCTCAACCTGGTAGACCTGGCAAATATAGATCTTAATAATTTTCAATTCGGAAAGGTCTCTGCCATGTGCGGCCAGGCAGCCTATGATTATATTGCCAAAAGTATCGACCTGGCCATGACCGGTAAGGTGGATGCTGTTTCCACCACCCCCATCAACAAAGAGGCCTTAAAGGCTGCAAAGATTCCTTATATAGGTCATACGGAGATCTTTGGTGCCCTGACCGGGACGGAAGATCCTCTGACCATGTTTGAAGTCCATGGCATGAGGGTCTTTTTCCTGACCAGACATGTATCCCTCCGCCAGGCCTGTGACCTGGTGACAAAAGAACGGATTATCGATTATGTCAAGCGCTGCAAGGAGGTTCTGGAGACCCTTGGAGTCAAGGATGGAACCATGGCCATTGCCGGCCTCAATCCCCACAGTGGCGAGCACGGTCTTTTCGGCAACGAAGAGGTGAAAGAAGTCTTTCCGGCAGTGGAAGAATTACAGCAGCAAGGCTATAATGTGGTCGGACCCATCGGTGCCGATTCGGTCTTTCACCTGGCTCTCCAGGGCAGGTACAATTCTGTCCTCTCCCTCTACCATGACCAGGGCCATATCGCTACCAAGACCCTGGACTTTGAGCGGACCATTGCCATCACTGGTGGTATGCCTATTCTAAGGACCTCTGTGGACCATGGCACGGCCTTTGACATCGCAGGGAAAAACCTGGCCAGCCCGGTCAGCATGGTGGAAGCCATCCGCCTGGCTGCCCTCTACGCCCCGGCTTTCAGAAGGTAAACGAGCATGGAAAAATAAGAAAAAATTGCAACTATAATTAGCTCCCTACTAAGAAATAGAGAATCCATGCCCAGGAAAACGAAAATCTTACCTAAGAAATAAAAAGCCCAAGCCTGGAAAAAAACGAAAATCTCAACTAAGAAATAAAAAATCCAGGTCTGGAAATAGATATTCTCTGCCTTAAAGACAGCTAATCTTGGTTAAGAAATATTTTCCAGATGGTTAGGAAATATTTTTCCAGACATCAAAAAAGGACCTTCCGTCACAAATCACAGAGAAGATCTTCTCCTGCTGGCGGAAAGTCCTTTTATCTTATTCTTATTATTCTATTTACCATGAAATCCCTGAATCTCATAAAGGCAGAATACAGCCTGTCTGGATTCCATGGAAAGCTATCTACATATCCCGGCAGAAGCCTTAATCTTCGTCCTGCATACTATCCTCGAGGGCCTCAACAATAGTATCTACAATCTTGGTGGCCTTCTCCTGAACCTCTTTTGGGGCATAGGGGAAGGTATAAGATACGTCAGACCGCTCGATCAAAGGCAGGTCATTGATGGAGTCTCCAATGCCATAAAGCTTGATGTCCCCGTAGAACTTGCGCATATTTTCAACGCCCTCTCCCTTGGTACATCCCTTGGGGGCTACGTCAACTTCGATGACATTCTGGAAGGCATTGATATGCTGGCCGAAAACCTTATTGATCTTAGCTGCCAGGGCTGCCGCTTCTTCCAGGCTTTCTGTATGGATACCCAGCTGGTGAACCAGACCCGGCATGGCATCGTAGATGGTATCAATCACATGGTACTCTCCCGGATAATCCATCTCAGCAAATACATGGATGATACCGTTGATATCGATGGAGATTCTGTGCTCTTTGGGATCAGCCAGCTTGATGATGGCATCAGCCACATCCCGGTCGATACCCCGGCGGAAGATATCATTCAGGTCACCATCCACAATATTTGCCCCTGTGGAGGTGATGTAAAAATCAGGCTTGATCTTGCCGGAGATGAAGGGAGTAAGACCGCCTACCTGTCTTCCGGTGCAAAGACCAAACAGGTGGCCTGCCGCCTGGTATTCTTTAATCTTGTCTACCGAAGCCTGAGGAAGCTTATCCTCATCGTCTGCCAGATAAAAATATAAGGTTCCGTCAAAATCACTGGCAAATACTTTCTTTTTCATATACATTTCCTTTCTCTGGTCCGGCTCGGCTGCCGGACAGCAATCCCCTTAAAGTCTGTCAGTTTCTACTATTATTTATAACATAGTTTTTCTTCTTTTAAAACTAAGAACTGACGAATCCCTGCTTAAAATATCCACCCGGTCCAGTTCTCAGAACCTTTCTTGTCAGTTCTGATCTTTCAAAAAGGCTTCCGTACCAAAGGAGACAAACCCATCAACTATGGATGTTTTCATGCAATCATAAAAAGATGCCAGTCCAGTGAGTGGACACCCCCGACAGTCACAGGTATTTTTATACAACAATTAAAAAAGGCTGCCGGTCCGGCAGAGGCATTCCCTGTCCGGCTCAGCAGCCTAATTGTTTTCACTACAAAAATTGAATTCTGTTATGTTAATTAATATAGCTACATACTGTAATCTGCTCCCTTGGGATTGGGGCCGTACTGATTGCTGCCCGGCTCTGAATCCTTGGTCATCCACACCAACATCACAATAAATCCTACAATCGGTACAAACATTACCAGATACCAGGTTCCCGCCTTACCAATATCATGCAGTCTTCTCACCGATACTGTCAGGCCCGGGATAAACATAATCAAAGAAACAATACTCTGAATAAACTGATAACCAGTATATGAGGCACAAAGATAAGCTACCAGATTCACAATCCATGAAAACAGCATAAAATACCAGTACTCACTTCTTCTGGCCCTGCCTTCAAAGGTTAAATATTTTGAAAAACATGTGGAAATAGCTTCCTGAAATCCCATGATATCCCTCCTCCATAAAATAAGTAACTAAATATTAAATAATATCTTTTTAAAAATATTCCATAATATATAAAATATATCACATTATATATAAAAAACCAATTAAATTTTACTGAAGAATCCAGCATATACTACTATAGTCCGGTTATTTTATACTTTTTCAATTGTTTAGCATCTTTTCTGCTTTAATTCCATCCATATCAATACTTCCCGCCTCTTAGACAGGTCTGTTCCCTCAATTTGCTATTAATATATTTTAGCCTGCCTGCTAAAACTTCCTCTAATTCTTCCCGGCTTCCTCCACGGAATCGCTGTTTACCGGGAAGGTAAAATATGTGTCCGGATAGGGTTCTTCCTCCAGGGTAAAATGCCACCACTCGGTTTCAACTCCCTTAAAGCCATGGCTGGTCATGGCTTCCTGCAGCAGCATCCGGTTTTCATACTGTTCCTCAGTAATCTCTTTGTAATCAGGGTGGCTGATCTCTCCAAAGAAATCAAAGGTCCCACCCATATCCACTTCTTTTTCCTCTTTCATATCAAACAAAGTCAGGTCCACGGTACTGCCCCGGCTATGACCGGAATATTCTGCGATATAACCATAGGGGAAAAGGTCCTCTTTTTCCAAGTCGGGATAGAAATAGGCCTTCATCCTGTCGTCTTCCTCGTCACCGGCCCAGTCCACAAAGTGGTCCACTGCCTCCTGGGGCCGGTAGGCGTCATAGATTTTCAGCCGGTAACCCTGGTCCTTCAAATCATCACTGACCTCTTTTAAGGCCGAAGCCGCTTCCTTGGTCAAGAGTGCCACCGGCTCCTCGTAACCATCTATCCTGTCCCCAATAAAATTATAGGTGGAATAATAGCGGATCTCCAGGATGGCATCAGGGACCTCCTCACTTAAAAGAACAAAATCCGAAGCATCCGAAGACAGGTTTCTCTTCTCCTGATTTCCTTCCTCAGCCCTCAGGCCGGTTGCTGTAAATAAAAGTCCCACAAGAAGGAGGTCTATTGTTCTCTGTATCCAATTCTTTAATTTTTTCATGGTGTTTTACCTCCAATACCAGAATCAAACATGATTCTTCCTGCCTTCCGGCATAATCTGTTTTCCCTGGCCAGCATGCCCGCTCTGCTGTCTCGCATCCCTGTGAACCCGAATCCCTGCCTTTTCTGGTTTTCGGCTAAATCTGTTGTCCCGTCAGCCTTTCTGGCCTACAGTCCAATAATACAGTCTGGCCTCCAAAGGCCTCAACCTGCCGGGGCAGGAATCAAAAGCTTCATCTTTTTCTTCCACCTCATCCAGGCCGCTGTCAGACATATAATTGGAAGTCACCAATCTGGCCCCGTCTGTCAGAAGTGGATCATAGCCAGCCTCCTTCAAAGAAAAGTTAACCAAAACGAAAACCTTTTGGTCCTTCCAGCTTCTTTCATAGGCATAGACCTGCTCATGGTCTTCCATCAACTCACTGAAGCTGCCTTCGCTAAGGACCTCCAGCCTGCTACGGATCCGGGCCAGGTCCCGGTACCAGGACAGAACAGAGGCCGGTTCCCTGGTCTCATAGTCAACGTTGCAGGTCCTGTAATCTTCGTGGACCGGCAGCCAGGGCTTTCCCTCTGTAAAGCCAGCCTCATGAGAGTCATCCCATTGCATGGGGGTTCGGGCGCTGTCACGGCTGAAGCGGTGGACACCCTCCAGGGCCTCCTCAGGACTGACCCCCTCCTCCAGCGCCAGCTGATATTGGTTGATAGAGGAAATGTCGTTATAACAGTCGATGGATGGCCAGCTTGGATTAGTATAACCCAGTTCCTGTCCCTGGTAGAGAAAGGGGGTACCCCTCAGGGTGTAGAGAACCATACCCATGGCCTTGGCGGCCAGAACCGGGTCTGCTCCCTCCGGGAAATAATGGTTGATGCATCTTGGTTTGTCATGATTCTCAAAATAGATGGGATACCAGCCATTCTGGGCCGTGGCCTCCTGGCTGTCCCGGAGCAGCTTCTTCAGCCTGGTCAAGGGCCAGGGACTGGCCGCATACCAGCGTTCGTCTCCCTGGAAGTCCAGGTTGACATGGCTGAATTCAAAAAGCATGTCAAAGACTCCATTCTGACCTACCCACTGATCCAGCTGGTCTGCTTCCACACCACAGGCCTCACCCACGGTGAAAATGTCATGGCCGTCCCTGACCTCTTCCTTAAATTCATGGAGGAAATCCAGGATTCCCTCCGTGTTGGCGATGATGGGATGAACGCTGGCCAGACCATCTTCCCCGTCTGGCTGCCGATCCTCGAATACCGGCGGCTTCTTGATATAGGTGATGGCGTCGATGCGAAAGCCGCCTACGCCCTTTTCCACCCAGAAGTTGGCCGCTTTATAAAGTTCCTTCCTTACCTTTGGATTCTCCCGTACCCTTGCCGGCTGTATCCTTAAAACTTTTGGGATAAAGCTCATAAACTATGATCTTTTGCCACCATTTTTTATCTTTCATCATATCTATTCCCCATTTATTCTGGTCTTTTCTCTTCTTCCTTGTTCCCTCATCAAGTTCAATCAGGAAATCTCTTGCTACATAAGAATCATAAGAAAATGATACCAAATTGTTTCCTGAAAGGCAATCGGTTCAGCAGTCCTGCCACTGTTCTGGGGCAAAGTGAAACCGCAGCAGGCTGGGCCTGCTGCGGTAGAGTTCTGTCTGATATTTTCTTTATAAAACCGGTTACTTAAAAATCCTTCTTTTACAGCTGTTCCGCACAGGTCAATCCGATTCACGTTAACTTAAGATTACCCGGTCCACGCAGGTCAATCCGGTTCACATAGGATGACCCGGCCCACACAGGAGCATCCGGTCCAAGTAGGATCATTCGGTCCACGCAGGATCATCCAGTCCATATAGGAAAACCCAGCTCATAAGGGAGCAATCCGGCTCATACAGGTAATCCTACAGTCCCTTGTAATATCTTCCCAGAGCATCAGCTGCAATCATAGCTGCGTAAACCTTTTCAGCGGTTATTTCCACAGGCATGTTGCCGCAGGTGTCGGTCGGTGCTGCAGCAAGCTCTGCTGCCTCCATGAGGGCGTCCTTTGCCTTCTCCACATCCTTGATCCCCAGGTCTTCGAAAGTGGTCGGCAGTCCTACGTCCATACAGAAACCAATTACCTCATCCAGCAGGTCTGTGTCAGCATTTTCCAGGACAAGCTGGGTGATGGTTCCGAAGGCTACCTTCTCACCGTGATAGAGGTGGTGGCAGTCCTTGACGGCCGTAAGACCGTTGTGGATTGCGTGAGCACCAGCCAGGCCGCCGCTCTCAAATCCGATACCGGACAGAAGGGTGTTGGCCTCGATGATCTTCTCCACAGCTGTGGTGCAGACATTCTGCTCACAAGCCAGTTTTGCCTTGAGGCCTTCCTCGATCAGGGTCTCATAGCATACCTTGGCCAAAGTGATGGCAGCGATGGTGATAGTGCCGCCGGCACAGCTGGTGGCATTACTTGTCTGGCAGGCTCTTGCCTCAAAGTAGGTTGCCAGAGCATCGCCCATACCGGAAACCAGCAGTCTGGCCGGAGCCTTGGCGATGATATCTGTGTCAACCAGAACCAGATTAGGATTAGCCGGCAGCCAGAGATACTCCTCGAATACTCCGTCATCGGTATAGATTACAGAAAGAGCGGAACAAGGTGCGTCTGTTCCGGCGATGGTGGGAGCCACGATAACCGGTGTGCCACAGTAGTAAGCTACAGCCTTGCCGGTATCAAAGATCTTGCCGCCGCCCACAGCGATTACCATATCGCACTCTTTGGCCTTAACAATCTCCACAAGACGATTGATCTCATTCCTGGAGCACTCCCCGTGGAAAGCTTCGAATATCAGCTCGGCGTCTGTGCCTTCAAAGCTTTTCTCAATCAGGCTGCCAAAACGCTTCTTGCCGCCCTCAGAAATCAGAATGAACGGTTTCTTTCCAAAATTCTTTGCATAGTCAGCCAGCTTGGCTAACTCCCCCTTGCCCTGCACGTACTTGTTTGGGCTGATAATAATACTTGCCATTGATCATACCTCCTAAATAGCAATTATTTACAGGAAAAAATATGTCTTCTCCTTTGTTAAATATACCAAATTTCTTCTTAATAATAAAGACTTTCCCGACAATTTGTAATATAAAAATCATATTTTTATTAAATTTAATATTTTCTAAAGTCAAATATACAACAATTATACCCAATACGATTTCAATAAGACCAGCAGGAAATGCCTCCATAAAGATATAGAATGTTTTTGAATATCCCTATGACTTATTATATTATTTTTCTAAAAGCAAAGCTGTGGTTTATTATAAATTTATCAGGAATCTATCAGGAGCTTGCTATGGCCCCTCTGATCATTATAAATCTGATCATTATAAATAAGAAAACTAATTTACCGGTATTTACTCCATTTCCAAGAAAGGAGAGAATGAATAAAAAAATATCTTTGCAATGTAGGAAAAAATGAGGGAAAGGAGCATATTTAGGATAATAGCAAAAAAAGATGCGGGGCTGAATGATCGACAGCTTCGCATCTTACTTCTTATTATGACAATGAACTCTGGCAATTATGGAAATTAACCCTGACAGTTACAATAATTAACTTTGGCAGTTATAAAAATTAACTCTTACAGCTACAATAATTATCACTTACACTTATGCTAATTAACTCTTAGAAGTCTTAATTAATAGGCCTTAAACAACTTGACCAGGCCCCGGCCTGCCTTATAAACAGGGCCCTCCAGCTTTCTTCTCGCCTGTTTGAGCTCCTTGCGGATCTCTATGTGCTGAGGACAATGCAGCTCACACTTGCCGCATTCAATACAGTTGGAGGCCGCTGTCGAGTCTCTTCTCATGGCAGTGCACATAAAATACTCTGAAAATGCCTTGCTGAAACCATCGGAATAGATCCGGTTGTAAGCCGCAAAAGTCCCGGGTATATCCACATTTTGTGGACAGGGCATACAGTAGCGGCAGCCGGTGCAGCCCACCTTCATCTTCGCATTAATGGCCGCGATCAAGCGGTCAAAGAGTTCCATATCCTGGTCTGTCAGGTCACCGGCCTTGGAATGGGAGGCGGTCCTGACATTTTGCTCAACCATTTTCAAGGTATTCATACCGGAAAGGACACATGTAACTTCCGGCTGGTTCCACAGCCATTTAAAGGCCCAAGTGGCCGGCCGGTATTTTGGCTTGTGGGACCTGATAACCTCCATGGCCTCTTCCGGCAGACCCGTGGCCAGTTTACCTCCCCGCAGCGGCTCCATGATGATTACCGGCAGGCCTTTGGAGGCCGCATAATGAAGGCCGGTCCTGCCTGCCTGGGAATGCTCGTCATAGTAGTTGTACTGGATCTGGCAGAAGTCCCAGTCATAGGCGTCAAGGAGCTGGCAGAACATATCTGAGTTGCCATGGTAGGAAAAGCCCAGCTGCCCGATCTGACCTGTCCTCTTTTTGTCTTCGATCCACTCCCTGATGCCCAGACCGCAGAGTCTGTCCCAGGTGGCCGTATCTGTCAGCATATGCATGAGATAATAGTCCACATGGTCTGTCTGCAGCCTCTTAAGCTGCTCATTAAAATATTTGTCCAGACTGTCTTTTTTGCGGATCATGTAGTGGGGAAGCTTGGTAGCGATCTTCACCTGGTCCCTGATCCCATGCTTTTGTAGAATCTGACCCAGGGCTGCCTCACTTCCCGGATAAACATAGGCCGTATCATAATAGTTCACACCTGCCTGAAAGGCAGCCATGATCTGTTCCTCCGTCTTTTCCATATCAATCTTTCCGCCAGACTGAGCGAACCGCATGCAGCCAAAGCCCAGGATAGAAATCTCATTACCGTAACGGTCTTTCCTGTATTCCATTCCATACCTCCATAAAATACCTTCTATAAATATTTTCTATTGGAGTCTCATCAGCCCTGGCTGGGGGTCTAACCGGAAAACCGGTCTTTCTGGACAGCCAGTCTCCCTAAACAGGTGAACGCCCGGGACGGCGGTCTACTAACTTCTCTGAGCCGTGATCTTCTCAAAGAGCTCCCTGACGGCGTACCAGCCCGGTTCCTTGCCCTGCTTTTTAAGATAGAGGTCCTTCACCTGCCTGATTCCACAGGCATTAAGCCGGTCTTCTGACCAGCGCGAAAGGGCAAATTCCCCGATATCCATATCCCATATCTTTTTTGAGGGCTTAATCACCGTCTTTCTGGTCCTGCTGCCGCCGCTGGCTCCGGCCGGCCTGGACCTCAGATAGTCCTGCCTTGCCTCCTGGATCCTTTCCAGAATCTCTGCCTCGCTGCGCAGGCCCAGATTGCGGATCCGGCGAAGACCATGCTCCTCTCCCTCCATGTAGCTGAGTATATCTCCTATGGTGTGACAACCCGCCCGCTTGAGGCAGTTGTAGGATCTGACACTTAGGCTTAACTCCGTCAGATCCCTGTCGTAAAAGTCCTGGTAATCAGTTCTGCTGTTCTCCGTCTCTTTCCATATGTTCAGATTCCTGATATCTTTCATAGCCGATGCCTCCATCCATATCCTTTAAAACCGTCAAAACGGTCTTACAGTTCAATCTCCGGATCCCCTTACTGGCCTGGCGGTAAAGGGCATTCACAAAGAGCTGCAGGTTTCTGGTATTTGAAGCAAAGCCTTCTGCATGGATGGCACAGTCTCCCGACATGCCGTAGATCCGTCGGACATAAGGACTCCCGGCCAGATAGGCCGCCATATCCTCGTAACAGTCCGGAAGCGTCTCCAGATCGATGATAAAACGGACTCCCTCCGCCGCCCTGGCAGAATCGATGACTGTCTTATAACCCTGGATTACTCCCTTTTTCTCAAGGGCATCCATCCGCTTTCTGACAGAGATTCTGGAGATACCGACCCGGTCCCCGATCTCAGAATAACTGAGTCTGGCCTGGTCTTTTATAACCTCAATTATCTTATTATCCAACTCATCCAGTCCTTCTATATACAAGAAGATCCCTCCCGGCTTTTTCTCAAATTCCTCAGACGTCGACTTCTGATAAGATGATTTTAGCAAGTTTTATAGCCACATTCAATAGAGACAAATACAAACAGTAATCTTATTCTTTCATTTTGTATATTAAACTAGTTATATTCTTTCTTAATGTACGATTTAAGTTGCGCTTAAACATCTCCCGGATCATTGGAAACCAGCCTGGCCTGCTGTCCCGTCTAGCTGCTTTTTCTCTTAATAACCTGCCAGGTCATAGCTGATCTCATCCAGCATGGCATGCTTGTACTCTGCCCAGCTGTACTGATTCATATAGTCACCCAGATAAGAATATTTGGATTTCTCCTTCTTTTCCATCCAGTCATAGAGATCACACTCGATCTTGTCCTTGTCGATGGCCATGCTTCCCCTCTGCTTGATAATGATTCCCTTCAGCTTCAGCCGGTTGAAGGTATTCTGCAGGTCCTGGCGGAGATTACAGAGATAGGAGGCCTTTTTCTTAGGATCCCCTTCATCCTCCCACAGGGAGGCAATAATCTCTCCGTTGCTGGTCTGGGCTCCGCTGTTATTAACCAGAAGGGCCACAATCTCCTTAGTCCTGGTATACTTGAACTCCACCGGCTTACCATCCACAAACAGTTCAAAGTTACCAAAGGTGTAAGCGAAAACCCTCTTGGCCTTCTTTTGCAGTTCCGGATAGCGCAGGTCTTCCAGCTCCCTCTGCAGTCCCTTTTTGGTCAGAGGCCTTAAAAGATAACCGCTGGCATGGATTTCCAGAGCCTCATAGCCCTTTTCCCTGCCGTCCGCCAGGAAGATCAGGTTGACCATGGGATAGAGGTCTGTCAGATACCTGCCCAGGTCGATTCCGCTTAGTTCGGGCAGCTCTAGGGAAATAATGGCGATGTCGATCTCCGTTTTTCTGGCTTCCGCCAGGGCCTCCAGACTGCTGTTAAAACACAACAGATCCATCTCCGGCTTTATCTTGCTAACCATCTGGCTTAACTGGTCTAATTCATCCGGATGCTCATCCACTAGCATTACTTTCATGTAATCTCTCCTTCAAGGCTTACCCTTCTGATCTGCTGCTTCTCCCTCTCCTCCCTTGTCATACCCAGAGGATCAGGTTCGCCGACCAGAAGCATGTCTCCTCCTTCCACCACTGCATCCCGGAGGGGGCCAGCATTGAGGTCAGCGATTACCAGGGCCGCAAAGCGGTCATAATTGTCCTCGTCGATCACTGGAAAATGATATTTCATTCTGTACCAGTGGCCCGGATCGAAGCTCATGCTTCCTGTGTAGAGCCGGTCCGCCGTGGCCTCCACTTCATCGGGACCGGCCGGCTGGCCGGGCTCCATGCCGATATCCTCACAAAAGAGCATGGCGTAAGCCCGGAGGATCCTGTTGCGGACCGTATCCTTCCTGCCCCGTTTTTCCGTCTCTGTGTCCATGATTTTATAATAGTAATCCTGGGCCTCTTCCGACTCGTCGAAATTCACGATGGCATCATAAAAGGCCCGGTTGATCAGCTGCTTCAACGTCCATTCCTCCTCTCTGAACAAACATGGAACCCTGCCGGTAGTCCTCTTTTTCCAAAACGGACAGGTCTGTGTAACTGGTCACATTTTCCTGGAAATGGCATGACCTCTACCCTCACAGACAGGGCCTGGTTTATGTCTGTTTCATCCCTAATGATTATAACATTAATTATTTTCTCCTGCCACCACATACTGTGACAGTTCTGTGACAAAAGCCATGTTAAACTATGACTGTAAAAAAGAACAGCAAGAAAAACAAACAGAAACAAGATCCAAGGATAACAAACTTCCAAGGAAGAACAAGCTTCAATAAAAGGAATTTCCAATAAAAGAAAGGATCCAATAAAAAAAGCATCCTATAAAAAAGTATCCTGTAAAAGAAAGCATCCTATAAAAGAAAGCATCTAATAGTAAATACCATCCTATGAATTTAGATAAGAATAAGAGGAGGAAATCATCATGAAAAAAGCACTCGCATCAATGGCAATCGTTTTAACTATGGCAGCAACAGTACTTACGGGAAGAGCCTTACCAGTCAGGGCCCAGAGCACAGACACCGTGGAGGCAGCAGCTCCCTCCTCCGAAAACCAGTCTTCTTCGACAGAGCTGTCCGGCATTTCCAGTGCCAGGACAACAGATCCTAGTCTCACAGTCCTTGATAATGACCCTTCCAATTGGTCCGATGATGAAGAAGATTACTCCATCGTCAGGGGAGCCCCTGAAAACCTTGAATTAAGAAGCATTCCTAGCGAAGGACAGGGAGAAGTCATCGGCCAGCTTCACAATGGCCAGGAAGTCCTTATGACAACCCGTTGGGATGGCGATTATGTTCTGGTCTACAGCGCTGAGCTTAATAGTTATGGCTGGGTAAACGGCATCTACCTGGGATAAGGCCACTCTCTATAAAAAGGACCTTATTTATCAGCTAAAACCAGCTGCTCCCTAAGCAACATTCCAAAAAACATTAATTTATAAACATAAGTTTAATTAAAAACCTGCAAATTAAAGGATTACAGATAGAAAATGCGTCGCGATTACTTTCTTCCTATCCAAAAGCGAATGGGCTGGTCGTAACCGTGACGCATCTGTCTGTTTTCTTAAAGCGTGTTAATACTCTCAAGTAACTTCCGAATATAAACTATATGTCAGAATACATACCGGTAATTATTATAAATCCACCAGATATATACCAGTACTTATTTAGAAACCCACCAGATATATACCGTTACTTATTTAAAAATCCACCAGGTATATGCCGATACTGATCTGGTGAAAGCTTCCCTTCACCTTAATCTCCTTAATTTGGGCCATCAGCAGCTTACCTGCGTCCATGAGCCGGGCAAAAATCACGTTGTCCTTTTCCGGTACGTAACCCAGCTTTTTCTTGTCAGCTGTCAGGATCAAAATGGCATTACTGTCATATTTGTTTTCTTCTCTTTGCAGAGACAGCTTGTCCCCGGCCTTGATCTCATCAAGGACCGAAGGATCCTCCAGATGGCTGGTCCCGGCCACAAAAGAGTCAAACAGGTGGATTTCCCTGGTCAAAGGCTTGATAATCTTTTCCAGGTCATGGCTCTCCACCAGAGAGACTACACCCTCTTTCTTAATGGTCAGCTCTTTTTCCATACGATAGTCACCCCTCTTTGCAGCAGGTCTTCGATGACACCATCCAGTTCCTGCTCATAGTCCTCATATTCCTTCTTCTTCTCCTCCAGGTCCCGCCTTCTGTCTTTTTTGGCAGCATCATCTTCCAGGAGATATTTATACTGGTAGGGATCAGTCTCCCGGATCCTCCTGATGTCGGCTTCCACCTCAAGAAGCTTCTGGTCCAGGTCAGGGATCTCAATCTCACTGTAGCCCAGGCCGATTCTTTCTAAGGCCTGGCCGACCAGGACCTCCGCCTCTTCCAGGTCCTCCAGATTATTGCAGTTATAGGCCGTTGTTATGGCATTCCAAAGGGCAAAAAGTTCAGGGATCTCCATGGTTTTAGGGTTGATGTCCGGATGCAGCTGTTTGGCCAGCCGCCGGTAGATTTTTTTAATCTTGGTCAGCTTGAGAGTACTGACCTCCCCAGCCTTTTTGGCAGCCTCATTCTCAGCCACCATCTCCTCAAGCTGTCTCTGATAGTCCTCCATCTCCTCTTTCAGCAACCGGTCTACCTCTGCCTGGTCGATGATGCCTCCATGGTTTAAAGCCATCTGGTAATTGGCAATCAGTTTTTTCTTCCTGATGCACTCTACCTGCTTTTCAAAGATTTCCAGCATCAGGTCTCCGAACTCCCTGATGTAGAGTCCCTGCAATATGCCGGCCTCCTTGCGAAGCCGGTCCCTTCTGAGGAGCAGCTCTTCATAGCGGCTGTAATCCGCATTTTTAACTTTAATAATCTCCTTCAATTCTGATCACCTCAAATCCATAAAGGTCATCATATATATCTGTCAGTTTCTTATCATCAATCACTGCCTTACTAAAAAACTCATCCCGGTCATGGTACCATTTGTCATTAAAATGTACGACACAGGCCCCTCCCTCCATGAGGGATTCTAAATTCTGCTTCCTGTCCTTGTAATAAAAGCTGACCCTGGCAGGCGTCTTCAGGACATAAAACAGGTCATAGAAATCCACAAACTCCGGGTCAAATTCCAGAATCTCATAGAGGTCATCGATCAGCCATTTCATAATATTTAAATTGCCGAAAAATGCATTGTAACTGATCCGCTGGGCCAGAAAATCCTTGGCCCGCAGAAAAAGGTCTGCCGCCTCATCGAGCTTCCCCTCCTCCCTGCGGATCCGGGCCAGCCTGGTAAATATCTCCGACAATGGCTCAAACAAGTACTGGGTCTTCTCTATCTTTGGATAGAGGTCCTCGATCATTTCCTTATATTTATCATAATCCTTTTCCACATAATAGCCGTTTTTATACATGTCTGCCAGCTTGTAGGTGGAGACCAGGTTACCCCGGGCCATGGACCGGGAATAGTAATTGAAAGCTTTTTCGAAATCCCTCTGACCGGTCCGGCCGTAATACCAGATATAACCCAGACACTCATCGGCCTCGTCAATATCGTAGACCGACGCCATCTCATAGTACTTAAGAGCCAGGTCAAAGTCCTTCTGCCCATAATACCAGCCTCCCAGGGTCAGCATATCCTCCGGTTTCTTCTCCTCATGAATCAGATATTCCATGGCCTCTGTGTAGAGGAAGATATCCTCCTCCGAAGGCACTGAGATCTCATAGAAGTCTCTCTGGATCTGCCGGGCTTCTTCTACCGTCATGTTAGCTTCCCCTCCTACAAAAGATTTTCGTCCCCGGCTTCTAACCTGGAAGACGATTCATATTTTTTCCCCTATAAATTATAGCACAAATACCGGTATTTTCATCTCTGTAAAAAGCTTTTCAGGACAATTCATTTCCTCTTATTCTCATCTTCGTAAAAAGCTTTCCCAGACAGTTCATTTTCCCTTATTTTCCTATAATTATTTTCCTAAATTATTTAGATTCCTGTGTGATACTTGTGTGATATATGCCATGGTAAGATATGCATGTAAACAAAAACAAAGCAGATCACTACAAAGTATAAATAAAACTATCTGAATATACATCAGAAGGATTCAGAAGAAATTAGGAGGAAAAGGAAATGAAAAAAGCAATCGCAACAATGGGTATTCTTTTAACAATGGCAGCAACAGCAATCACCGGAACAGCAACAGGAACAACACTTCCCGTATCCGCAGCAGCAAGGCCCATCATGGCCGAGTCCTGGGACATCGATGACGACTACGACGATTACGATGGTTACGACGATTATAATGAATCCTGGGATATCGAAGACGACTACGACCATGAAAATATGGCCACCGTCAGAGGTACCAAAAACTACCTGGCCCTGAGAAGCAGGCCTTCCTACTCTGACAGCAATATCATCGGCAGACTCTACAATGGAGACGTGGTAATCGTGACCAGCCACTGGAGCGGAGACTATGTAAAGGTTTACTCCCCTGATTATGACTGTTACGGCTGGGTAAACGGCAATTACCTGTATAATTAAAAATCCGGTTTACCCGCCCATAAGAAGATATGATTAAGAAAATATTTAAAAGAAAATCCAAGAAAGAATTAAAGAGAAAGTTTAAGAGAAAAGGACCGGATCAGCAGATAAAGCAATCCGGTCCTTAAATTTTCTGATGCTGCAGGGTTATTTTTTTCAGCTAAGCTTTACTTATATTTTACCAGATTAAAGCATCTGCAAGAACTACTTTTTTAGTACATAACAGGCTATGAAAGATCAAAAGCAGATACCCTGGACAAAGAGGCCAAAGAGAATTAAAATATAAACGTTCCTTCATTTTAATTTCAGACTGGACTCTTACTATTCTATGAAATACATATATATTATCAACCGTTTTCAACATAAAAAAAACTGGTCAAGACTCATCCAGGCTCTGGGTCAGGCATCTGAAAGACTCCGGCGGGACTATGCCTTTCATATCAATGAAAGTCCTGAGGCTGCGGCCCTTTCCATGGACCAATACAGAGAGACGGACTACGTCATTACTGCTGTTGGCGGTGACGGTTCAGTGAATATCCTTCTTAACCATTTAATGGGTACAAGGAATATCCTCTCCTTTATCCCTATCGGTACAGGGAATGACTTCTTTCATGTCTGCCGGGATACACTGCTTCCAGGGATACAGGCCCTTGACGTCATACGGATCAACGACCGCTATTTCATAAACACTGCCTGCTTTGGCATCGACGCCGATATCGCCAATGATGATCATTTCATCCATAACCGGCTTATCCCCCGCCCCCTGCGCTACCATGCCGGTGTCCTTTACCACTTTTTCTCTTACAAGGAAGGAAGAAGGCTAAAGGTACAGTGGGATGAAAATACTGTTGAAAAAACTTTTACCACCCTTGTGGCTGCCAATGGCCGCTATTATGGGGGCGGCTATAAAGTATCCCCAAGAAGTCAGCTTAATGATGGCCATATGGAGGTCTACCTTGTTGATAAAATATCCAGGCCCAGGATGGCTGCCATGATCTTATCCATGAAGAAGGCCGGCCACCTGAAGAATCCTGCCCTGCATATGATCCGGACGGACCGGCTGCAGATCTCCAGCGACCGGCTGGTCAAGGCGAACATAGATGGAGAGTCCCTTGCCGGAACCTGTTTTGACCTGGAATTGATCCACAAGGGCATCCAGGTGGATTACAACCTGGAAATGATCCGCTGCTTCCATGAACAATACAAAAAAACTTGATTTCCTGGTTATTTTTCCTGGTTTATTATTACTGGTTTTTATTCCAGGTTTATTATTCCTGGATTGTTTTTTCTGCCTTGTTTTTCCTGGCTTATTATTCCTTCCTTATTTTTCCAGACTCACAATCAAGGTCTTTAGTTCCTCATAAATCTGGGTCTCCAGGGGAGGACAGCCCTTGATACAGAAATCAAAACCTGACGTACAGTTTCCTACCCCTATACTGCCGGTCTTACCCCGCCAGCCCTGGCCTATGGCAATCTTTCCAGGCAGCCGGTCCAGTAAACCTTCCTCTTTCAGCATCTGCAGGGCCGGGATCAGATAGCCATAGCAGGCCGAACAGGATTCCACCTCTTCCACCGCATCCTGAAGTTCCACGATCTTCCTCTCCCTGGGCAGGTCCTCTTTTCCTGCCTCGCCCAGGGTACGGACCAGAGATGGATCAAAGTCCATACTGCCGCTGCCAAGATCTGCGGCCATACCAATATATGGAACCTGGGCAGGATCAATATGCAGTAGATGGCATACCATGGTGTCCACCAGGACAGGGTCTCTGGCCGCCATAATACAGTTTCTAACCACCGGATTACCCCCGTCTTCAAAATCCAGGTCACCGCATATATGGTCCACAAGGATAAAATCCTGGCGGATCCCGGCGGACAAGTGGGCGATGGGTTTATGAAGTCCCATGGAGTGGAAATGTCTCTTCTCCGTGTTGGGAATCAAGCCCTTCATGTTTTTCAGGGCGCAGGTAATCTTTGTCTGGCAATGGCCTTTCAGAACAGGCACATTGATCATAAAGTCTATGTCATCGACACAGGCACAGATCTTCAAATCCATGCCGGCACAGTCTCTGACACGGAACTGGTCCTTCTGGGCGTCCACAAGCCGGACCCCGTAATGGTCTGCCAGTTCCCTGTAACCACACAGGTCAAAGGCCTCTGAAGTCCTGTCTCCCACCCAGGAACCTTCTGCGATCACTATGTTATGGAAGCCTCTGTCCTGAAGATATTCCAGCAGGCCTGCAACAATTTCCGGGTGGGTCGTAGCCCCCCAGGAGGCCTCCGTGGGAGATACCAGATTTGGCTTGATCCCGATCCTGCTGTCCCTGGAAGGGATCAGAGCCGCCAGGTCCGTCTCCTCCAGCAGCCGGATGGTATTTTCCTTATATTCTCTTCCGTAGATACGGACGATTTCATTTTCTCTTATCATTTCTCCTCCAGTCTATTGTTATATGTCAGAGTTCCTACTGACAAGGTCAGCCTTTTTTCCGGAAAATGAATTCCACAGGCATGTCATCATAAGGGGAAGCATAAATGCTCCGGGAAGAATGTAGCGGAAATTACCGTTCTTTGGCGACAGAAAACAAATGACGATAAACAAAAATACCGGAAAACAGAACTGAAGGTTCTGGTAATCCTTTTGCAGCCAGAATAGCAGCAGCAGACCCAGTATCAGCCAGATTACACAACCGGCATATGCGAAATAATCTAAAAACGGCATGGAATGCATCAACCTGATTATAGATTTAGCCAGCTCCCGGCAGCCGCCAAGACTTTCCGGCTGATCAAACCACATTTCATCAAAGAAAGATTGGGGGATCGTTAAGCGAACCCATTCTATACTATTTAAATGTTCTATATTAGTATGCTTCCAGAAAAATTTGGGTTCCTTCACTAAAGGCAGGGGATAATAATAAGAAGAAGTAAAATCAAGAAAAGCCTGTACATATTCCCCGGGATACTTTAAACCCAGTCTGGCCCAGGTCAGGAAATAATTCCTAAGATCTTCAGATGATGCATCGACCCGGAAGGTTCTCTTAACCGGATCTGCCAGGTCAGGATCATATTTTCTACTAATGTTTTCATAAACAATTATGCTGTCAATTGCTTTTTTATCTTCCTCAGTCAGCTCATCCCCATGATATTTAACCGTGCGGGCAACCTGCTGGAAGGTTACGGAAAGGGCTTCCTGGCCCCCTACCTTATTGACACGCATCAGGGAAAACAGGAGTCCACAATATAAAAACTGATAGATAAATAAAGGCAGAAAGATGGCAATCAATACCTGCTTCCACCTTTTTCTATATACCCATAAAAGAAGGATTCCCGTCAAAAAGGCGACATAAATGCATTGGTTCTTGGAAGCACAAAGCAGAAAGCTTATCGTTAGCAGACCGATTCTAAAAGACCGTTTATCCAGTATTCTTCCCTTTGTCCGGAAAATCCATAAAAGGGCCAGCATATAATACATGAAAAAGAAGGTCATCATCGAGTCACCCGAAATCAAAACCACATGGATACTGAATACCGGCATAATACAGTACATCAGCAAAACTACATATATGATCCTCCTGTCCAGGCCAAAATGCTCCAGGGATAGCAGAAAAAGGGCTATGGCCAGGATAAAGCCAATCATCTGGATGAAAACGTATAGGGAAATGCCCAGTTCATTCCAGCCAAGCAGATGACCCAGCTTCAAAAAAGAGCCCAGCAGCATAGTCTGGATGAATGGATGGTCATTGGAATAAAGGATCTCTTTTCCATCTGTAATCCAATGGCTCTGAAACCGGATTGGAAAATGGAAAAACTGCAGGATCTGAAAAGCGGTATCACCCTTCAGGTTACCCGGCCAGAAGGCAATAAACATAGGAAGCCAGAAGAGTAAAAGTAAACCTGTATAAATGGCCAGTTTCTTCCTCACAGACAAGGACGAGGATCCGGGTGGGCCAAACCATTCTGCCGATCTGTCCGGAAGGAGCCTCAGAAAGGTTGTCAGGGCCAGTATAAGCAGGAAGAATATACAACTGTAACTCAATATAAGCCACAGACTTTTCAGCCGCTGGCTGTTATTGGCTATGGCTTCGGTCCAGTAAGGACCTCTATGGAAAATCCTGCCCAGCCAGACACACATGCCAAAAACAAGAGCCGCAAAAGAACAACTTATGTAGTCTCTGCGGCTGTACTTATGCATAATTACAAAGATGAACAAACAAAACACCAGCACTGCTGCAAGATCACACTGTAGTACTGTAGACGGATTCTTCACGACAGCGTGACGTAGATTATAAAAAAACCGCAAAAGCTGACTGTTGCCAATGGAAGCAGCATCTTTCCCTCTGATGGCATGCACCATGGCAATGTTGATCTGCAGGCCAAAACCAACCAGTATCCCAAGAAACATGGCAACTAAAATCGTAGGTAAATGAACCCGCTTCCCCTTTAATCTTCTATTTCTTTTCATATTTTTTACTCCCCGAGCTCTGTTTCTCGGCGTCTTTATTGCAAAACTAAAATCTGTCGTCCGGATTAATAAAGAAACCAACATCCATTATAGCATTAATCTAGTCATTTTCATATGTAAAATTCACTTTCTTTTACAAATAGTTTACTTTGTTTTCGATATTATTTTATAATTATTATGGATCTGTTTTAAGACAGTCCCTGAACTAAGCCAGGCAAAACCAGATTACCGTGTTTTTATAGAACTATGCCCCTGAATATGGTAAAGTGAAGTTAAATTATCATTTGATAAATATTATATTTAAGGTTATTTAAGGCAGGCGCACCATTCATAAGGAGAATATATGTGTACCAGATATTTTATGGAATTATCCCCGGAACTGAGACCAATCATAGAAGAAGCACGCCGGTCGTCCCTGACCTCCAGAATGATAGATAAGCTGGGAAAGGACCTGGTCACAGAAGGAGAAGTCCGGCCCGGCAATATGGTTCCGGTAGTGGCTCCGGATCAGAGTGGCAGCCGGCGGACTTACCCCATGGTCTGGGGCTATACAGTAGCCGGCCTGAAAAGGCCTTTGGTGAATGCCCGTTCTGAAACCGCCGGCGTCAAGAGTTCTTTCAGGGAATCCTGGAAACGGAGGCGGTGTCTGATCCCCTCCTCCTGGTATTTTGAGTGGGACCATATAGAGAGGGGAGGCAGGCGGATAACCGGTGACAAGTATGCCATCCAGACAAAGGACCGCCAGGTCACCTGGCTGGCAGGACTTTATCAGATTGAAAGCCTGGCCAATGGCTTTAGCTACCCTGCCTTCACAATCCTGACCAGGGAACCCTCTCCCGACCTGGCCAGGATTCATGACCGCATGCCCCTTATCCTGTCAGAAGAAATGCTGGAGTCCTGGATCTATCCCGGGACTAAGGAAGCTGACCTTAGGGATATGGTGGCAGGCAGCCTCACCGACCTGGTGGCTGAGAAATACCTGCCTTGAATTATTCCCGGAATCTCGGATCTGACATTGCAGGTCATTCAATGCCGAGATTTTCGGACCTGATATAGCCAGTCCTTTGATGCCAGAACTTTGGGATCTGACATTGATCGTCGTTCGATGTTGAGCCTATATTTAAAAACTGTTATAATCTAGTTATAATATATCTTTAAAATTGATTTGTAAGCCTGGCTATTTACCGGTACTGAACAAATCTTAATGAGGAGGAAAGCTTATGAAAGAACATCGCCCGTTACTTAGAGGCCTCTCAAGAGTCCTTTTCTTATTCCTGGTCCTGTTTATGGTATCGACCCTGCCTGCCGCTAGTATAAAAAGCCAGGCCCAAACCTACAAGAACATCTCTTCCATTTGTCCGGTCGCCAATAAACAGGTATTGAAGCAGGTGAAAAAGCATGGTGGAAGATTCATTACCACCAATAACCTTCCCTATGGTTACTCCGGCTTAACCAGAGGCAGCTTTTGGATTACCGGAAGGAAAAAACATCTGAAATTAATCATTTACATCCAGCCTGAATACCTTGGGACCATCGTTGGCTACCATGAGCTTGGCCACTGTGTAGATTTCCTTTGCTCAAACATCCGTATCGTTCATAACCAGGGCTATGTAAGATTAAAAAGCAGCAGTTCGCTTTTTAAGAAAATCTACTATTATGAAAAAGATAAGTATCATGCCCTTGACAACCTGACTTCCCGTTCTTATGTCACTTCCACCAGTATGGAGTACTTCGCCCAGGCTTTTGCCGAATATACGATGCATCCTTCCGCCTTCAGGAGTATGTGCCCCTATAGCTATGAATATATCGATCGATGTGTAAAACAGATTCAAAAAGGTAAGGTAATACCCAAATAAAAACCCTGAAAAATAAAGCAGCCGGCCGGTTCAAATTGAACCGCCGGCTTTCTTTTGTCACTCATTAATCTCCTTGCAGTGATCCTATAGTCTGTAAACACTTCCATTTTTATCATACACTACTGATTCCTCAGCCTTCTATGATCTTTACCTTGACCCGGCGTCTGCGGGGTCCGTCATACTCGCATAAATAGATGTCCTGCCAGATGCCCAGCATAAGACGACCGTCCTCAATAATGATACTCTCGGAATAACCCATGAGACTGGACTTGATATGGGCGGCGGCATTTCCCTCAATGTGCCTGTAATCATCCTCCCAGGGAACCATCTTGCCCATCTCTTTGATGATATCCCGGACCACATCCGGGTCCGCGTTCTCATTGATCGTAACCGCGGCGGTAGTATGGGGAACAGACACCATACAGATACCGTCTTCTACGCCACTTTCAGTAACAATCCTTTGTACTTTCTCTGTGATGTCTACCATCTGGGTGTGTTTTGAGCTTCTTACTTCAAATTCTACACTCTTCATAATGGATCCCCCTTTCTGCCGCCTGCTCTTTTTCCGGGTCATTAACAGGCAGTGTCTGAATACTATTAACAGGTCCCGGACCAGTTAAGCTGGCTGGGATTTGCCTTTTTATTATAGCAGAATCAAGGACTCTTGTGGAAAAAATAATAGGAAATATTTCTTTTTTCTGATATTTTTCTTAAATAATGCTTTCTATTCTGATATTTTAACTATTTTCCATTTTTATAGTTTTTTAGTCCTGCCCTCTTCTGGCTGAAACAGGGGTCTTACCTCCACTCCCATTTCAACCGCTCTCTTCTGATAAAAACAGGAGCCTTACCTCCACTCCCATTTCAGCTGCTCTCTTCTGATAGGAACAGGAGCCTTACCTCCACTTCCATTTCAGCTGCTCTCTTCTGATAGAAACAGGGGCCTTACCTCCACTCCCATTTCAACCGCTCTCTCCAGGTAGACATCACCCAGCTCCCTGGCAGTCACCAGGACCTTTCTGGCATATTTCCCTCCAAAACGGCTGGCCACAGTCTCCAGCTCATAGAGGGCATGAAGGACCTGCTGGGTACTCATATTGCCACTCTTACAGGAGATAAAGGTAGGGATATTTCCCCTGATGCTCAAGACATCAATCTCATTCAGGACATCGATACCCCTCCTGTCCTGGATTACTCCATCCCAATCCAGATGGATTCCCACACCACAATCCTGGCTGGTCTCCATTTCCAGCTTAAAAGTATAAAGCTCCAGAATACTGCCGCCTTCCCAGATACACTCTTTTATACTTTGATTTTTAAATCTGAAATGATAGTTTCCGTATCTATGGTTTACATCCAGGAGTATACCCTCATCTGCCAGTTCATCAAGGATACTGTTGAGCATGGCCGGAGTATGTAGTTTGGTATGGGAGGTTAAAAGGGCATTAAGCACCTGGCTGGCTGGTTTATCAACCGAAAGATCCTGGTCGGGAACCATGTTTTTCCTGAGGAAATCTGTAAACAAGTTCCAGTAATCGGTGTATTTTCCAGCAATCCGCCAGATCTTTGTAACATCCTCCAGAAATTCCGGATCTCCGCCTCCCTTAATTCCCTTATGCTGCCTCCAGTTAATGACTCCACCCTGCAGACCGATGAAGCTTTCCAGATTCAGCTTGACCTCCTGTGTCTCCAGCTCCCTGCTGACAGCTGCATCGAATCCGGAATCCAGTTCAATCAGCCTGTCCTTCTCAATATCATAGATGTGCATGGGGGCTTTGTATTCCCTGGCCAGCATACCGAAGGCAACCAGAATCAGGCTCTCTCCTCCGGTAATGTCAAAATAAAACCGGGCTCCCTGGTCCAGTTCATAGCGGATCTCATTTTCCATGGCTTTCAGGACTGCCTGCAGGTCATTGGCCGGCAGGGGCTGAAAAACAACCGTCTGAACCCCGCAATATCTTTCCAGGAATCTTTTTACATTTTCTTTTTTATCTCTTCTTACATCATAGTATTCAAAGAAAACGACCTTATCTACTTTGAAATGCATGCAGGTGATGACATTTTCTATCGCTTCATTACTGAAAAACTCATAGACTACTACCATATATTTCATCCTCCGCCCTTGTTTTGATGCAGATTTTATAATTCTATATAAAATACGAGATCAGATTTCTTTCTTTTGATAAGCCAGTCTACAGGAAATATGTCACTGATATAACTACACCCAGTGCGGGTTTCCGCAAGGGGACTCTTTCTTGTAGAGACCGGAAGGGGGTTCTCTAAATCTCCTCATCCAGGTCACGGATTATCTGAGCCGCCCTTTCATTTTCCCCGCGCTCGATATAGTAATCGTAAAGGAAGTCAGCCTGAGCCTTGGTATATCTCCTTCCCTCCTTGCGGGTGGGAATGGCCAGGCCATGCCTGGGATTATGGAGGAGAATCCAGCCCCGGTTCATCAAAACGTCCCCCATGCCGGCAGAGCTGATCCTCTCCTTCAAAGACAGGCTCTCCCAGTCCACCAGTTCCTTGATATGGTCCTGGGCCCAGCTGTCATGCTGGCCCCAGCTCACCGGATAAAAACGGCCAGTGGGACTGAGCCAGCCGTAGTTTACTTCTCCTTCTTCCATCTTGATTCTGTCAGCCATCTTAAGTCATCTCCTTCTGCTTTTTCCACCGCTTTAAAGATGGAACCTTCTATAACCATTATAACAGAAAGGCCCGCTTCCGTTTACTTACAAGCACAACATTTAAGAGAATACCATAGTATTAATGCTTTTACAATTGACATCATATCCAAATTTGTAAAATGAAAAAAATATAATCAATTAATGACTTTTCACAATTCCAGAGTTCTCAGATCCTGATAGATTTCAGACCCTGGCTTCCAGGGGCCGGCATCTCTTTTAAAGGACTTATACATTCTCCTTCTACCGGTTGGGAATTCCGGAAAAAACAGCTGCATTTACTTTTCTGGCAGCATATGATACTTTTAAAAAAAATAATAACATTTGCCCATAATCCAAGGAGGTAGTATATGTTACTTGTTACAACGGAAACCATAGAAGGAAAAGAACTGGAATCACTGGGTCTGGTCAAGGGAAGCACCATACAGACTGTAAACGCCATCCGTGACATCGGGGCAGGGCTGAAGACTCTGGTAGGAGGGGAATTAAAAAGATATAATCAGATGATGGAAAATGCAAGGGACATCGCTGTCAGCAGGATGATTAGTGAAGCTGAGGCACTGGGAGCCGATGCTGTTGTAGGTGTCCGCTTTACCACTTCCTCCATCATGCAGAGTGCCGCCGAAGTCATGGCCTATGGAACGGCAGTTAAACTTAAATAGACCAGACATATATTGTAATAAAAAAATGCAGGAAGTCCTCCCTGTCCCCTGTGTTTGACATATGCATGACATAACACAGGATATGGTGGATTCCCGCCTTTTAAGTCAAAGAGGCTGCCCAAGTGGCAGCCTCTTTTTTAGAACAGATTAAACATCTGTCAGACTCAACAAACTCTCAATATTATATTCTCTTTCAAACAATGGCATAAAACGACAGATCATAGATCCTATTGGGAAAAGATTCTCTTTCAAAAAAGGTATTCCTCTCAAAAAGATTCCCCTATTTCCGCAGAATCCGGATGGAGTTCAGCAGACAGATCACGGATACGCCTGTGTCGGCAAATACAGCCAGCCACATGTTGGCAAAACCGAAGAGACCCATGATCATAACGATAATCTTCACTGCCAGGGCAAAGTATACGTTCTGCCAGGAAATGGAGTTAGTCATCCTTGCGATGCTTAAGGCTTCAGGAATGGCAATCATCTCAGAATTCATAAATACCACATCTGCTGCTTCGATGGCTGCATCTGCGCCACTTCCCATGGCTGCTCCTACATCAGCGCCGGCCAGTACCGGTGCGTCATTGATACCATCTCCAACAAACATAACCGCGCCATCATTCTGACGGATCTTATGTAACTCGGACAGCTTGTCCTGGGGCAGCAGCTTGGCATGAACCTCATCAACACCGGTCTGGTCTGCCACAGCTCTTGCACTCTCCTCTGCGTCACCGGTCAGCATAACGGTCTTGATGCCCAGATCCTTGACACTGGCGATGGCAGATGCCGCATCCTCTTTAATGGTATCAGAAATCACAACATTTCCTGCGAAAACTCCATTTAAGGCAACCAGTACTTCCGTGCCAAAATCGGTAGTCTGGTAAGCGGACAGATCAACCTCATGGGCCTCCATCAGCTTCCTGTTACCACAAAGGATCGTTCCATAGGAAGTCTCTGCCTTGATTCCCTGACCGGCGATCTCATGAACCTTTTCCGGTCTTTCAATCTCCAGGCCTTTCTCTCTGGCTGCTTCCACGATACTGTTGCCGATCGGGTGGGTGGAGGACAGCTCACAGCTGGCACTAATGGTCAGCAGCTGGTCCTCGGACATGTCCGCTATGGCCGGATTCACCTTCTGTACTACAAAGTTACCCTTGGTAATGGTACCGGTCTTATCCATGACAACTGCCTTGACGCCCTTAAGTCCCTCAATGACGATACCGCCCTTAAAGAGGATACCCTTCTTGGAGGCTGCACCGATTCCAGAGAAGAAGGCCAGAGGCACACTCAGTACCAGAGCACAAGGACAGCTGATTACCAGGAAGGTAAGGGCTGTGTAGATGGATGCGGTTCCACTGGTTCCGAAAATGACAGAATTGGTCTTGTCCACATAGGACGGATCCACCAGATAATGCCAGTTTGGAATAATGAATGGTAATACAAGGGCTACAAACAAGGCAAAGAATACAACAAATGGTGTGTAAACTCTTGCGAACTTGGTAATAAACTTATCAATCTCAGGCTTGCTGGCAGCGGCATTTTCCACGGAATCGAGGATACGGGTTACCATGGATTCCTCCAGGACCTTCTCTACCCTCATCTTCAGCTGGCCGGAAGTATTGACACATCCGGATACCACATTGTCACCAACTCTTGCCATAACCGGTACCGGCTCGCCGGTAACCGGTGAGGTATCGATCCGGCTCTCACCGTCGATGATAACACCGTCAAGAGGAATCCTGTCGCCGGGACGGACAAGGAGAATATCACCAACATTGGCTTCCTCAGCATCAACCACCCGGACATCGTTACCAATTACCAGGTTTACTACTTCAGGTCTCAAATCAACGGCTTCCATAATCTGGCTCCGGCTCTGCTCCGTAGCCCGGTCTTCGAAATACTCACCGATCCGGTAGAAGAGCATAACGCCTACGGCTTCCGGGAACTCCCGAATACAGAAGGCACCGATGGTAGCGATACACATGAGGAAATTCTCATCAAATACCTGTCCCTTTTTGATATTCTTGTAAGCGGCCATGAGAACCTTGCCGCCCAGGATCAGATAAGCAACAATAAATATGGCAAAGGATGCCAGAGAGCTCTCCGGTATCACGGTATGAATCAGGATCTCTCCGATAATGAAAATGACAGCGCCGAGACCGATGGAAAAGAGAGGATTATCCATGATGGATTCTTTCTTCTCCTCAGCAGCAGCTGTAGTCTTCACTGTCTCCTTGGGAATAACCGTAATGCCATCCTCCACAGAATCAATGGCCTTGATAACGGTTGGTAAAATGGCATCCGGGTCCTTGGCGGAAAGCTTCATCTGCTTGGTGGCATAGGTGATGGTAACATCATCTACCTCCGGCAGGGTCTTCAGCTTTCTCTCCACGGACGCCGCACAGTTAGCGCAGTCCAGGCCTTCTAAGATATAAATCTTGGTATTGGAGATGGCAGAGGTCTTTCTTCTCTGTCTGGGAACCACTGTAATCCCATCTTCAATGGAGTCAACAACCTCCTGAAGTCTTGGCAGCAGCTGGTCCTGATTGTAAGCAGAGACACGGAGCTGTTTGGTTGCAAAAGTCACAGAAGCAAATCCTACCTCCGGCATCTGCCGGATCTTAGCCTCCACCTTGGCCGCACAGTTGGCACAGTCGATACCCTCTAAAATATATACCCTCTTCTCCATGTCATCGTCAGGCATCTTACAATTACATTTTGCAAGACTCTCACCACAGATGTCACAGTACTCTACAAAGGATGTACAATCATCACATTCACAGTCATCAGGATGACCATTTACATGGTGGTGTTCCTCCACAAAATGGGTGTGGGACCTGGTAGCATGGGGACTGTGATCATGGTCATGGTGGTGATGGCTGTGATCATGTCCGTGGTCGTGGCCACATCCGCAGCTGTCTTCATGGCTGTGCTCATGGTCATGGTCATGGTCATGGTCGTGGTCATGACTGTGGTCATGGTCATGATGGTGACTGTGGCCTGTCTCACAGCTGTCGCCGTGGTCGTGACCACATCCACAGCTGTCCTCATGGCTGTGCTCATGGTCATGGCTGTGCCCGTGGTCGTGGCCGCACCCGCAGCTGTCTTCATGGCTGTGACCATGGTCATGGTCGTGGTCATGACTGTGATCGTGGTCATGACTATGCCCATGGTCATGATGGTCATGGCTGTGACTATGGTCGTGGCTTGTGGCGGCTGCGGCGCGGGACCGTCTCCGGTTCCTCTCCACCACAAACACATCCGGTTCCATAGAAGAGATCACTTCCTGGATTTTAGGAACCAGGGCTTCCGGGTCTTCTGCTGAAAATCTTAGCTGCTTGGTAGCATAAGTCACAGAAACATCTGACAACTCAGGCATCTTACTCAGCTTGTTTTCGATTTTGGCTGCGCAGTTGGCGCAGTCAAGACCTTCAAGAATATAAACTTTTCTCTGCATGGCTGTTTCCTTCCTGTTAAAAGTTAGTATTATGAGCTTTACTGGTCAACGTGGGTCATATGAATCAGTGCTTCTTCAATGATGTCTACGATATGCTGGTCGTCAAGAGAATAGAAGATATTCTTCCCTTCTCTTCTGGCCTGCACCTGATGCATGTTTCTCATAATCGCCAGCTGATGAGATACAGCCGACTTGGTCATATTAAGAAGGACCGCAATATCCCCGGCACACATCTCCTGACCCTTGAGCGCATATAAAATGCGGATCCTGGTGTTATCACCAAGAACTTTAAAAAACGAAGATACTCTTGTGATATCCTTCTCCTTAGGCATCTGCTGCATGGCAGTTTCAATGACCTCCTGATTAAAAGGTTCACAGTCGGTTTTTTTCGTTTCCATTAAATCCCTCCAGGTTTGACATATAATTACAATAGTTGTTCAGTTGAACAATTTATCAACTGTTGTAAGCTTAGTATAAATACTTTCCTTTATATTGTCAATATGTATTTGACCTTCCTGAGAGATATTATCAATAATCTAGAATAATTTCCTTGCCTTTTCCGGCATTATCTTCCGGTAAGTAACCCAAAGCAGGACCAAGGCACAGGTCCAGGATATAGGATAACAAAATGCTACTGCCTTGACACTGTGGAAAGCAGACATAAGCCGTAAAAGACTCAGGACTCTGACCCCGCAATAACTGAAGATCACGATGGCCATGGGATAGACGGCCTTGCCGAAGCTTCTCATATTACTACTCAGTATCTCAATAACTGTACACATGAAATACATTGGATAAGTTATCCTCATCTCCTGCATGGTCAGGGCAGCCACTTCCGGGGCCTTTGTGAAAAGGCCCACGATCAGAGGTGCCAGGACAAGCAGAATCATGGCTTCAGAAAATGTAAAGATGGCTCCTCCAAAGATAGTAAAGCGGTTGCCCTTGCTGATCCGGTCCCATTTGCCGGCCCCGTAATTCTGGCTGACAAAGGATACAGCCGCCTGGCCCAAAGCCAGAAGAGGCAGCCAGAGCATGTTTTCCGACTTAAAATAGATGGTAAAGGAAGCAATCTCATTTACTCCCAGAGTATTAATCTGGGACTGGATAATGATGTTAGACAAGGTGATGATAATAGACTGGATCCCTGAGGGTACACCCACCTTTAAAATATTTTTTATGATGGACCAGTCAAAATGTCTGCCCCTGATCTGCAGCCGATAGGATGTCTTCATCAGACACAGATAGCCTATGATACACAGGGCCGCAAAGGTCTGGGAGATCACGGTAGCAATGGCTGTACCTTCCACTCCCATGTGGAGATAAACGATAAATACATAGTCAGCAATGATATTCAGTATGCCTCCTGCCAGCTGCAGCAGCATGGGAGTTCTCGAGTCTCCCATAGCCCTGACGGCTCCGCTTAAAAGGTTGTAAAGGACAACTGAAACCATGCTTAAAATGTAAATCCGCAGATAGCGGATAGCCAAGCCATATATGGCTGCCGGCGTCCCCATCCAGGTAAGAAAATAAGGGGCAAAAAGCTCGGCAAAGACAACCAGGCAGGTTCCCCCCACCAGTCCGGCCAGGAAAATACTGTAAATCAGCTTCCCTAACTGGTCCCAGTCCTTAGCCCCGAAATACCTGCCGGTTATTACATTGGTTCCTACAGCCATACCTGTAAAGAAACCTACCATGCAGGTGATTAAAAGGTCACTGGCTCCTATGGAGGCCGCTGATTCCGTTCCAAGGAACTGTCCGACAAAAATCAGGTCTACCGTGCTGTAGAGAAGCTGGATCAGACTGCTAAAAAGCAAGGGCAGGGCAAAAAGAAGAATCTTGCCCGGGATACTCCCCTGGGTCAGGTCCCTGTTTGAATTCTCATTTACAGGTACCTCTTTTGCCCTTCCTTCATTTGTTATTCCCTCTTCTGTTGTAATCTCATTATCCTGAATGCCAGGATTTGAATCCCGGTCTTTTTTCCCAGACTTCATGAATGAATCCTCACAGACTTAAAGCGCAGGTTTAGCAGATACCGACTTATTTTTTAAATACTGACAAATTCATCAGATACCGCCAAATTCATTAAATATCATCATGTTCATGAAATACCGTCAGGTCCATTAGATACCGTCAGATTTACAGGGCAGCTCCAAATTCATTATATTCCATGGAGTTCATTATCGGCTCCCAGAACAGCGGCCACACCCCTGCTTTCATGGAGTTCCTCCAGATCTCTTTCATGGACATGATTGTAATCCTGTTCATGCTGGTGGGCATGCTCATCCGCATCCTTGTCCTGGACACAGTCATCATAATGACCGTAAGCTACCAGGGGACTGTCTTTGGGCACCGAATAGGAAACGGTCTGGTACAGGATAATACAAGGCTCATCCAGCCTGACTTCCTCGATAACATTTCCAAAATTATCCTTCATAACTCCCAGCAGCTCTCCCGCGGCTACAACCTGACCGGCCCTCTTCTGGGGGAACCAGCAGCCACTGTGGGCAGAATCCACGTAATGGGCATGGGTCATATGTCTGGGCACCTGACTCTGCCTGTCATAGAGAAAACGGTCAGAGTCGAAGGCACCGATTACCCTCAGGATATTACGGACGTCTTTCTGGGAGGCCATAACTTCTTCCGGACTCCAGAGTCCGTAGCAGCCCCGTTCCAGAAGAACCGATGGAATACCCAGAGAACCCGCATAATTGTAGGCGCCACCTGTATTGCTGCCAGAGGCAACATAGTAGGGAACATCTGCCGCCTTGGCCATCTCCACCGCCCTGGCAGCCACTTCCGGTGCCGCATTACCCACACAGTAGATAAAGGGTGCCAGGTCCTCAAACCAGTCGCCGTTATGGACATCAATATAATAATCAATTTTAGAGAAGAGCTCCTTCTCCATAAAATAAGCCAGTTTATCGGTGTAGGTTCCATTGGGGTCCCCGGGGAAAACCCGGTTCAGATTCTTGCCATCTGCGGCGGATACACTGACCGTCCTGGCCTTGAAGCCATTCACATTTACCAGATGAATCATGATCAGGATTCCCTTGATGTCTGAGGGCTCCAGCATCTGTCCCAGGCCTGTGACACACTCGATACCCACATATTCCGCATTGTGGATACCGCCGTCCACCAGAACCGTCGGGCCTTCCCTGTCTCCGTAAATCAAAGTGCAGGGGAGCTTATCTTCATCGGTAAATGGCAGATCCAGATAGCCCTGAATTTTCTCTCCTTTTTTTACTGTCAGATTACAAAGTGTAAACGACATGGCAGCCTCCCTTCTGTCATAGCTAAAACTTTATATATAGGATGTATATTTTTATAACTATAGTATCATATTTAGAACATACATTATCAAAGCCAGAGTATTACACTTGCAAATGCTTAATTATAACAAAAGAACTATAGCCGGAAAATGCTTTATTATAGCCAAAGTTTTATAGCTGAAAAATGCATTAACCATTTCGTCAAATCAATGACCTACCGGCCGTAGGCCATGATAGGATCCCCTTCCTTTATGGCAAGGGTGGCGACAACCATCAGAATCTCTGCGTCAAACTCCGCGAAATACTCTTTCAGGACATTTCCGAACAAGTCTTTAATATACCCGATCTTCTGCCCCTTTTTAATCTTGTCGTCCCGTCCGGCCAGGGGATACCAGCGGCCGCTGTAATCTGCGTCTAGATAAACGCCTTCTGTGATGGTCTTAATCTCTGCCTCAGCCGGTCTTTTTACAGCCTGCCCGGGGTAGACCTTAAGATATTTCAACACATTCAGGACATTTTCCAGATAAGCGTCCACTTCCTCCCGGGACCATCTGCAGCACTCTCCCAGCTCCAGCTCTAAGGAAGGAACTCCCACCATGGCTGAAAAAGTATAGGCATGGTTGGTGGCCCTGGACTTCAGCATGTACTTTGCGTGAAGAACGTACTGGGCCGCCTCCTCGGAAATATCCAGAGCCTCCTGGCAGTCACTGATTCCGGGATAATAAACGTAGGATGGCTGGGTCTCAGGAATATCCCCACCGTGGGTATCAATGTGGAAATCCACCTTTTTTATGAATTCCTCAGCCAGTACATAAGCCATCCTGTCCCCGGTCGTTCCATCCTTATCAGGGGGAAACAGGCGGTTCAGGTTTTTCCCGTCAGCAGGAACCACATAAGGACGGCGATTGATAAAGGCCTCCACATTCACCGGGTTAATGATGACGATCTGTCCATGAATCTCTTTGGGATCCAGGCCCTCCGCCAGTTCAAAAACCGCTTCGATCGAAGGATATTCACAACCGTGTATCGCCGATGTGATCAATACCGTCTTTCCCTCTTCCTGGCCGTTGATGACGGTTACGGGAAAGCGGGCATCCGTCCCCGGCACAGGCGTCCAGCCGCTGGCCTTGCTTCCGGGTTTCGCAGAGATTCCACCAAAAGTAATCGTTTCTTTCAAAGCTATCACTCCTCTCTCTGTTCCATATACCTGATTCTTATACAACTTTCGCGCCAGGTGCCGGTCAGCCTGCCCGGCAGGCAAATTCCGCAGAAGGCGCGAAAGAATTACAATAAAAACTTACCTTTCTCAAAAGAAAGTTCAGGCTTGCCCGAATTTATGACAGGCAACCTGGTGCCCTTTTTCGACCTCCACCAGTTTAGGGTGTTCTTTCCTGCACTTATCCATGCAGTACTCGCAGCGGTCCTGGAAAGGACATCCCGGCGGCACATCCAGGGGACTGGGTGCCTCGCTGTCTATACTCTCAATCTTTTTAGAAAAATCCATATTCAGATCAAAGATAGCTCCCTGCAGGGCCTGGGTATAGGGATGCATGGCATTCTTACCGATATCCTCGCCAGGAAGAACCTCCACGATATTGCCCAGATACATAACGGCAATCTCATGGGCAAAGGACTGGATCAGACCCAGGTCATGGGCGATAAAGCCTATGGTGATATCCTTCTCCCTCTGCAGGTTGACCACCAGCTCGATGATAGTCTTCTGGACAGACACATCCAGGGCACAGGTAGCTTCATCCATGACGATAATCTCCGGCTCTAAAGCGATGGCTCTTGCTATGGCCACACGTTGACACTGGCCGCCGCTCATATTGTGGGGATAACGGTCCGCAAAAGACTCAGGAAGGTCCACCATTTTCAGAAACTTCTTTGCCGTGGCATCTTTTTCTGATGGTTTGATCCGGTTGAAATTAAGCAGGGGCTCACAGATGATATCCCTTACCTTCATTTTGGGGTTGAAGGATCCTGACGGATCCTGGAAAACCATCTGGATATGCTGGCGGTTCTGCCGCAGCTCCTCACCCTTAAGCTTAGTGATATCTTTTCCTTTAAAGATAATCTCCCCTGAAGTAGGTTTATCCAGGGATACCAGGAAACGCATGAAGGTACTCTTGCCACATCCGGACTCTCCCACCAGGCCCAGGGTCTTGCCCTTGTAAAGGTTCAGGCTCACATCATTACAGGCCAGGAGGGTCCGGTTATTCGATGCCGGAAACTCCCTGGTCACATGCTTTGCTTCCAGAATCAGCTCTCTGTCATCATACATAACGTTCACCTCCCAAAGACGGTACCGCATCCAATAACATCTTGGTATAAGCATTTTCCGAATGATGGAGAATGTAGTCCCTGTCTCCTTGGTCTTCAATGAGACCATCCTTCATGACAATCAGGTAGTCGGACATGTAAGCCGCCACACCCAGATTATGGGTAACCATGATGATATTGGTGCCGAAATCATCTCTCAGTTCCATAAACTGGCGGATGATCTGGGCCTGGGTGGTCACATCCAGGGCACTGGTAGGCTCATCTGCCAGCAGTAATTTCGGTTCGTAGGTCATACCCATGGCGATGCCGACACGCTGCCTCATACCACCGGACAGCTGGAAAGGATAACTTCTCATAATATTATCCCCGCTGGGCAGTCTCATCCGCTCCAGCATCCTCACTGCCTTGTCCCAGGCATCCTGCTTGGATATATCCTTTTCATGAGTGCGGATATACTCCACATAGGAAGCACCGATCTTCCTGGTGGGATTCATCATGGCCCCGGAGTCCTGGAAGATCATGGAAATCTCCGTGCCTCTGAGCTTCCGCCACTCTTCTTTACTCTTTCCCAGGAGCGAGTTTCCTTCAAAAAGAATATCTCCCCCTGTCACTTTTCCACCGCCGGGCAGCAGGCCCAGGACCGCACGGATGACCGTGGTCTTGCCGCTGCCGGATTCCCCGACGATAGAACATAACTGGCCCGGTTCCAGGGTCAGGTTGAAATCTTTGACGATCTCCCGGCTGCCGTAGGAGATGCATGCGTTTTTAATCTCTAATAATGCCATTCTACATCTCCTCCTTATTCTGATTTGGGATCCAGGATATCACGAAGACTGTCACCCAGCATGTTAAATACTACAACGGTGATAAAGATCGCAAGACCCGGGAATATCATAAGCCATGGGGCAGACTGCATGTAGGCCCGTCCTTCACTGAGCATCAGACCCCACTCAGGAGTGGGCGGGATGGCGCCGAAGCCCAGGAAGGAAAGGGCTGCCAGCTCCAGCATCATGCTTCCGATATCCGTGGCTGCCGTGATTACCAGGGTCGGTAAGGCATTTGGCAGCATGTAGCGGGACAACATATAAAAAGTCTTGGATCCGGTTACTATAGCCGCGTCCACATAATCCCTGTGTCGGATCTTCATGACCAGGCTTCGGGCCAGGCGGGCATATTTGGGCCAGGTAACCAGGGAGATGGCCAGGACCGCATTACGGACGCTGGCTCCCATGATACCAGCTACAGCCAAGGCCAGAACCAGACCGGGGAAGGCGATCATCATATCAGCAATACGCATGATAACGGTATCTACCCATCCTCCAAAATAACCGGCCAGAATACCCAGAACCAGACCGACAACAAACACAATAGCTACAATAGAGAAAGAAGCCGTCAGGGAGACTCTCGAACCATAGATCACTCTGGCATAAATGTCCCTGCCCATCTTATCCGTTCCAAAGATATGTTCGGAACTAGGTGCCTCAATGGCCTGGGTCAGGTCGCTGGCTGTGGGGTCCACACCGCCGGATACCACCGGGGCAAATATGGCGGTAAGGACAATGAGAATCGCCAGGATTAAAAAGATTGTAAAGGTCTTATATTTCAGAAAGAAATTCTCTTTTTTCATGCTGTCACCTCTTCAATCTCATACGGGGATCCACAAAATAGTAGGACAGGTCAACCAGAAGATTGATAACCATATAAATTACCGCAACCCATAAAACATATCCCTGGATGAGATAATAGTCACAGGATGTGATGGCTGAGACAGCCAGGTTACCAAGTCCGGGGTAGGAGAAAATAACCTCCACCACGGAAGTACCACCAAGCAGGGATCCGATGGACAGGCCCAGCATGGTGATCAGCGGCAGCAAGGAATTGGGAAATACATTGAGCCACAGGATCTTCCATGATTTCACACCTCTGGCCTTTGCGCCAATCACATAATCCGAGGACAGTTCCTCCAGCACAGCTGTCCGGACCTGTCTGGTATATTTGGATGACATGGCGATTGCCAGGGTGAGGGAGGGGAGAACCATACTTTTAAAATCTCCTCCCGAAGATATAACGGGAAATATCTGGATTTTTACACAAAAGGCAAGCATAAGGAGAAGACCTACCCAGAAATTGGGAAGGGAAACTCCCAGGAAAGTGGTCCCCCGGACCAGATAATCGATCCAGCTGTCTTTGTAGACTGCCGAGATCATACCCAGGGGCACTGCGATAATCAACATGAGGATCACCGAGAAGATGGTGAGCTTCAGTGTGGGCCAAAGGCGGGCTGCCAGCAGGGTAACTACAGGCTTATGGAGCATGTAGGAATCCCCGAAATCTCCGTGAAGACAATTGCCGACCCAGCGGAAGTACTGGGTGAAAAAGGGATCATTTAATCCCATCTCCTGGCGGATCGCGTTTACGGTCTCATCCGTCGGCATGGTCCCCGATGCCGTCAGCATATGTCTGACCGGATCACCGGGTGACACATAGGTCAGGAGAAAGGTTATAAAACTGATTCCGATCAGGACGACAACAATCTGCAGCAGCCGCGAGATCAACTGTTTCTTACTCAAGTAAAACTCCTCCCTTTCCAAGAATAGTTTGTAAAGGCATAAGGGAGAGCACAATATCATACTGTACTCCCCCATTATGAATCATCATTTCATCATTAATTTATATAGCAGGGATAATGCTCCCCAAAGGGGAGTTATCTGGACCCGGCACAGGAGGTCTCATATATCTTGCGGCCGGGTCCGGATCAGGAACGTTGAGGAGGTTCCAGATATTACCCTTTTCTCCGGATTACTGGGCAGGTGTAATCTCTGTAGTAATCCAGTAGTAATCTGCTGTATGGATATGAGCATAGCCTACATTCTTGGAGTAGATCATGGAACTGTTGTAGTAGCCGTCGATGATTGCAACTCCATCATCGATGAGGATCTGCTGCATCTGCTGAAGGAGCTCAGCTCTCTTGTCGGCATCAGCTGTCTTCGCGAACTCATCGTATAACTTATCATACTCCGGGTTGGAATATCCACAGTAGTTAGGTCCTATATACTGGCCATTCTCATCCTTCTCACTGGTGTACCAGTTCTTCATGTACTCGGAAGGATCACCGTTACCAACTGTAGTCCAGTTGTTATTATTGAGGTCATACTCACCTGCAACCAGGCTGCTCCACTGGTCGTCAGAGCTGCCGTAAGCTGCTGTCACACCAATACCGATCTCTTTGAGGTACTCAGTGTGGGCAGAGGAGAAATCATTGAGGGACCTGTTCTCATAGGAAACATACTTAAGGTTGATGTCTTTTCCGTCAAGCTCACGGATACCATTTCCATCCGTATCCTTGATTCCAGCCTCGTCAAGCATCTTCTTTGCCTCGTCAACATTGTAAGCATAAGTATCGGTAAGCTTGTCATAGCCGTAGGACAGGGTGGACGGGAGTACGGAGTAACCTGCTGTGTATAAACCATTAATCAGGTTGGACTGACAGATGGCATCCTTGTCGATGGCCATGATAACAGCCTTACGAAGGGTATCGTTGCCCAGGACACCGTCAAAGTTTATCCAGGAGAATCCTGTACGTACGCCGGATGCGATATCTACAGTAAAGTTCTCATCATTCTTGAAGTTCTCAATATCAGCTACGTTGGTGATGTTCTCAGCCAGGTCAATCTGTCCGCTCTGCAGAGCCATGGTCTTGGCGGAAGCATCTCCCATGAACATGATCTCAACCTTGTCATAAGGAACTTCTTCACGGTAATTGGCATTCGCTACCATTGTGTAACCAGTCTGGTCTGTAAAGCTTTCTACAGCATAAGGACCGGTACCGATAACGCCGCTCTCCCAGTTCTCAGTTCCTTCTACGTCGATAATCTCACAAACAGGATAAGCCAGGTTGCCGAGGAAGTTATAATCAGCTTCCGGCAGAACAAATGTTACAGTGTTCGCTGCATCATCCGCTGTGATTACTGTCTCATAGGGAACATACTTTTCAGGAGTGGAGGAACCATTAGGTCCTTCTGTCTTCAGTCTCTCAAAGGACTCTACAACCTTTGTGGCTGTCATGTCTGTACCATTGGAGAACTTAACGCCCTCTTTCAGCTTAATAGTCCATGTCTTATAGTCTTCAGATACTTCGTAGGAGTCAGCCAGCCAGGGCTCAGCGACCATCTCGTCGTTGAACTTAAAAAGGGCTTCGCCAATACCAAACCTCATACAGTTCCAGGCAGTATTAATATCTTTTGCCGGGTCGATCAGACCATCCGTATACATCTGACAGCCAAAAGTCAGAACTTTTTCATCGCCTGAGTCAGCCGCTGTGGAGTCGCTGCCAGAACCTGAAGATCCGCCGCAGGCTGTGAGCACAGACAGTCCCATAACCACACATAATCCAAGAGCAGCCAGTCTTTTCATCGTCTTTTTCATAGTATTCCTTCCTTCTCTTTTTGTTTTACTTTTGCTTGGTTAGTATATACCTACATAAAATTGAACGAATCAATTTTTGTACTTGTGCCGGAGGTTCAGCGGCCCTGCCCCAAACCCTGGATAATCAAAAGATTGATTACCAATTAAAAAAGCCCATATCCTCACGGATATGGGCAGAATGACCAAAAAGTTCCAACCCCACCCATCCTTCGTAAGTGCAGTAACATTATCAGAACAAGCAGTTCTCCTGACTTAAGATCATCATCTAAAGGCGCCTTCCCGACCGGGCTACCACCCGGGCAGTGACATTAATGCCTTTAAACTCCCTATTCACAGTGACGGGATCGTACCAGACTCTCACTGGTTTCTCTATTAATCCTTATGGAACTTGTCTAATCTATCTATTAAATTTACTTTGATTACTGTAAGTGTTTACTAACTTTCTACAAAGAAATTATACCATATTATGTCAGAAATATTATCGTTTCTTTCGTGAATATTTTGCTATGTTTTTGGTCCTGTGGAAAATAATAATCTAAAAATATCAAAAATATTCAGTTTTTGGTCAATATTTTCCCATTTAGATATTATATAATGTTTATGTTTTAATATATGAAAAATTGTTCAATTGATTAGTAGTTTTTTTGAATTTATACAATATTTTTTTAACTAAATTTTTATAAATTAATAGTTTCATTAATAATCCTATAAAACTAATATGATTTTGTCCTGTATTTTGTAACTTTCAAAACTTTCTTAAAATAAACATTTATTATTCATTAATTTTTATTAATATATTATTTGAATGCATTCTAAAAAAACAGAACCTTAGAAAGATAATAATAATCCCAAGGTCCTGTTAGGAAAAACAACAAAATATTCCCCTGTCAATAAAAGGTATTATGCGGCTCCCCGGTCCCTGAACTGGGTTCGGTACAAATCACTGTAAACGCCATCCAGACCCAAAAGTTCTTCATGTCTGCCTGCTTCCACCAGCTGGCCGTTCCGGATTACCAGAATCTGGTCAGCGGAAAGAATGGTTGACAGCCTGTGGGCGATAAGGATACTGGTCCTGCTCTTTACCAGGGGGTCTATGGCCGCCTGGATCGAGGCTTCAGAGATGGAATCAAGGGAGGAGGTAGCCTCATCAAAGATCAGTAAGGCCGGATCCTTCAGGAGAACACGGGCGATGGACATCCTCTGCCGCTCTCCTCCCGAAAGCTCCAGTCCCCGGTTGCCAACCAGAGTGTCAAAACCCGCCGGAAGCTCCTGGATAAAGTCATAGATATTGGCCTTTTTACAAGCTTCGATCAGGTCTTCCTCCGTGGCATCCTCTCTGGCATAGAGAAGATTTTCCCGGATACTGCCGTTAAAAAGATAGGTGTCCTGGGTCACAAGGCCGATATTACTCCTGAGCCAGTTAAGGTCCAGGTCTCTGACATCAACCCCGTCAAAGCTGACCTGGCCTGAAGTCACATCGTAAAGACGGGGAATCAGGTTGACGATACTGGTCTTTCCAGCCCCGGAAGGCCCGGCAATGGCAATACTCCTGCCCGGTTCCAGGCGGAAGCTCACATTCTTTAAGACCAGGCCATCCTTTCCTGGTCTTTCCATAAACAATTTATAAATCTTTCTAATCTCTATACTACTTACTTGTAACTGGTCTGACCTGGCAGAACCCCGGGACTTTCCCTGGGAAGCCTTTTATTAAGCCAGATATTTTCGAGTTGCTTTATCACAGCAGGCTGTATCAAAGGGCCAGCTCCATGCCCCAGTCCGGCCTGGCCGTAATGACCCGGCCAACCCCGATCATGTCAGCCTTACCCTCCTGGAGCAGCCTTTCTGCATCTGCCACAGTTTTCACTCCTCCTGTCAGAAGCACCGGAACATGAACCGCCTTTTTCACGGCCTCGGAAATATCGCCGAAATAACCTGGATAATTATGACCCTTCCTGGTAAAGCAGCAGGTACCGCCGGAGATATCCAAAAGGTCTACACCAGCTTTCTCAAAACGCTTGCAGGCCTCCACGGCATCTTCGATGGTGGTCCCGCCCGGCCTGTAGTCACAGCCGCCCAGGCGGAGCATAAAGAGAGCCTGGTTCCCAATCACCTGCCGGATCCCCTTAATCAGCTCCATATGGATCCTGGTTCTGCCTTCAATCGTGTAACCATTATAGGCATCCATCCTTTTATTGGTAATAGGAGAGAAAAACTGGTCCAGCATATAAGCATGGGCTGAATGAAGATTAATGCCGTCATAGCCGGCTTTCATGCCTCTCTCAGCTGCCTGGATATAAGCTTCCTCCAGGGCCTGGATCTCGTTGACCGTCAATGGTCTGGGTTTCTCCGGATTAGGTTTGGCATCAGGCCAGCCACAGGTCACACTGATGTCAGACGCACTGACTGATTCCATACCGGTAAAGGTCCTGCTGGCTCCGCAGCCGGCGTGACTGATCTGGAGAACCGCCGTGGACCCATTCTTATGAATGATATCACAAAGTCTTTTCAGACCTTCGATATCAGAATCTCTCGATGAAGACAGCTGGGTGGGACTGGCCATGCCATCTTTTCTGACAAAACTGTGCTCCACGACAACAAGCCCGAATCTTCCTCCCTGGGTTCTCTCCTCATAATGTCTCTCCGTCTTTTCCGTGATGAATCCGTCCACACAGGTCTCACTATGAATCGGCGCCTTGACCATACGATTATGAAGGATGTGATGTCCTGCCTTTATTTTTTCTTTTACTAACATATCTGTAACCCCTTCTATCATCCATAATATAGTAATTTCTCAATTTAATTTTACTAGATTAAGAATCCAGAAAATGGTTATAAAACGTACGTATTTATGTAATTTTTACCTGCCTCAAACCTCCGGATACAACTTTTATGACAGGGAAGGAAATCTTCATGACCACATTGCAGGATTATGTCTTTTCACCTGAATCACCTGGTCTTGCCGGTCCCGGTTTTTTTCTTCTGGGCAGACAGCAGCCGGTCCAGATAAACCGATTTGAACTGCTTGCTGGCCAGGGCCTGCTTGAG
>DLBH01000034.1:0-26069 GCA_002494165.1 Lachnospiraceae bacterium UBA7026
AACATCCTGGCAGGCAGCTCCCGGCTTATTCGCTTACCGCAGGTCCATCGCTAAGGATGTACTGGGAACAGATGATCCGGCAGCAGTACAGGAAGCCCTGTCAGACTGGGATAAGTTTAACGCGGTTGCCGAGCAGGCAAGCGCAAAGGGCTACAAGATGCTCTCCGGTTATGATGATTCTTATCGTACATTTTCCAATAATGTTGCCGCTCCATGGGTAAAGGATACCACTCTTACTGTAGATCCTAACCTCATGGCATGGGTTGAGCAGACCAAGGAATTCACAGATAAAGGTTACAACAATAAGACTTCTCTCTGGGATGACAGCTGGAACGCAGACCAGGGCGCAGATGGCAAAGTATTTGGTTTCTTCTACTCCACATGGGGTATCAACTTTACATTAGCAGGTAATGCCGGCGACGAAGGCAAGGGCGACTGGGCTGTATGTGAAGGACCTCAGCCCTATTACTGGGGCGGAACATGGCTCTGTGCCGCTCAGGGAACCGACGATGCTGACATAGTTAAAGACGTTATGCTTAAGCTTACATGCACAAAGGACATCATGAAAGAGATGACTCTCAACCAGGATATCCAGGATTACACCAACACAGTAACCGGTATGGAAGAGATTGCTAACGATCCCGATTTTGGTTCCGAATTCCTCGGCGGACAGAACCATATCGCTCTTTTCTCCAAGGTTGCCCCGACAATCGATATGAGCAATGTGAGCGCCTATGACCAGGCTTGTAACGAAGAATTCCAGGCAGCATTCAAGGATTACTTCGATGGCAATGTAGATATAGACACAGCTAAGGCTAACTTCGAGACTGCCATCAAGGAGAAGTATCCGGAGCTCACAGAGATTGTATGGCCTGAATAAGCATACAGTCTAATCTGATTAATAAATTGAGTAAGGCTTTGTGGCAGAAGTGTTTGATTCGTAAAGTGAACGAATACATAGATTGCTGGAAGGGTGGGGGTACCCACCCTTTCTTTTTAAAATGACATTTATAAATAGCTGGGAATTCTGGAAATAGCTGAACTGATCTTCCCAGCTTGTAGAGAAAAAGAAAAATGGTGTATTAAAATAAAAAAAGTAAACAAAAGAAGCGGTATATTTAAATAAAAAGATAAAGAAGAAAACGGTATATTTAAATAAAAGAAGTTAAAAAGAAGCGGTATATTTAAATAAAAAGAGATAAAGAAGAAAACGGTATATTTAAATAAAAGAAGTTAAAGAAGAACGGTATATTTAAATAAAAGAAGTAAAGAAGAAACGGTATGAACCAATAAATGCAGGCGGCGGCTGTCAAATAAGAACGATAAAGGGTACAGCCGCAGCCAGCATAAGATAAAGAGAAACGGTATATTTATATATTTATAAAACTCGGATTATATTTTTGAGACAGTTTGATTTCGCAGAATTATCCATAGAAGGGAGGAGTTTGATTATGAAAGGCAGGTCCGGCAACAAGGGTGTCAGCTATGCAAAATGGGGATACATATTTATCGCTCCCTTTTTTATTGCTTTTTTTATTTTCCAGCTGATCCCTCTGGTGTCCACCATCTACTACAGCTTTTTTGAATATTACCGGAGCGGGCTGAAGATCATCGGTCCCAATCCGGTTGGATTTGACAATTACAAGGCGCTTTTCGACAGTGACTTTCTCAAATATATGGGGAATACCCTGATCCTCTGGATTTCCGGTTTTATCCCCCAGATTTTTGTTTCCCTGCTTCTGGCGGCCTGGTTCACAGACCTTCGCCTGAGAATCCGGGGAAAGCAATTCTTTAAAGTGGTTATTTACATGCCGAACCTGATTATGGCCTCGGCCTTTGCCATGCTTTTCTTTGCCCTCTTTTCAGACAATGGACCGGTAAATGGTTTTCTCATGTCTGCGGGCATCATAGATAAGCCTTTCCGCTTTCTCTCATCAGTGGTGGGAGCCAGAGGCCTGGTGGCACTTATGAATTTTCTGATGTGGTTCGGTAATACGACCATCCTGCTCATGGCAGCGGTCATGGGTATCAACCCGGCTCTTTTTGAGGCAGCTGAGCTGGATGGATGCAGTCACCTGCAGATGTTCTTTAAAATTACACTGCCTATGATACGGCCTATTCTGGTCTATGTATTGATTACTTCCATGATCGGCGGTCTCCAGATGTTCGACGTACCCCAGATTTTAACCAATGGTAATGGTAACCCCAACAGGACGGTTACAACCATTATTATGTATCTGAATAACCACCTTTACAGTAAGAACTATGGTATGGCCGGTGCGGTATCCGTAATCCTTTTCCTGATTTGTGCCGTTTTATGTATCGGAGTATATTTCTCCCTCAACAGCGGCGATGACGGTATGGGAGGAAAGAAAAAGAAGAAAAAGAAAGGAGGCGTTTCTGTATGAGAGAAACGAAAGAAAAGCGGGGAGTCGCATTTACTATCTTCGTTCATATGGTCCTGATTTTTCTGGCTTTCCTGTGTCTCTTCTTTTTTTACATTTTGATTATTAACTCGACCAGAGACCACTATCAGATCCAGAAGGGCTTCTCCTTCCTGCCGGGAACCCATTTTATGGAAAACCTGCACAATGTTCTCAATGATGCCAACATACCAGTGGTATCCGGAATTAAGAACAGCCTGCTGGTATCAGTGGGGGCGGCTGTTCTGGCAACCTATTTTTCGGCCCTGACAGCCTATGGTCTATATGCCTATGATTTTAAGCTGAAGAAGCCGGCCTTTATCTTCATCATGCTGATTTTGTCCATGCCTACCCAGGTGTCTGCCCTCGGTTTCGTCCGTCTGGTGGAGAAGATGAATATGATGAATACCCTCTGGCCCCTCTTCCTGCCCTCCATTGCAGCACCGGCAGTATTTTACTTTATGTACAGCTATATCCAGGCCAGTCTTCCTATGGAACTGGTAGAGGCAGCCCGCATGGATGGCTGCAGCGAGTTCGGGACCTTTAACCGCATCGTGCTTCCCATCATGAAGCCGGCCATAGCGGTTCAGGCCATATTCACCTTTGTACAGACCTGGAATACCTACTTTATTCCAGCCCTTATTATTTCTGACAACAGCAAGAAGACCCTGCCGATCCTCATCGCTTCCCTGAGAAGCGCGGATTTTCTCAAGTTTGACATGGGTAAGGTGTACATGCTGATTACTGTGGCCATCGTTCCTATTATCATCGTATACCTGCTTCTATCCAGGTTTATAGTAGCAGGTGTCACCTTAGGTGGTGTGAAAGAGTAATGGCTGCAGGTGCCTGGATAGGATTGCAGAGCTGGGAATGTATGGAAACGGATATGGGAGGTAAACAGCTATGGCAAGTATAAGCTTTAAACATGTAGTAAAAACTTATGATAACGGGGTGACAGTAATCCCTGATTTGAATTTGGATATAAATGATAAGGAATTTGTAGTTCTTGTAGGGCCTTCCGGCTGTGGTAAATCTACCACCCTCAGGATGATTGCCGGACTGGAATCCATCTCTGAAGGCGACCTTTATATCGGGGACCGGCTGGTCAATGACGTGGCTCCCAAAAACAGGGATATCGCCATGGTATTCCAGAGTTATGCCCTTTACCCCCATATGACGGTATACAAGAATATGTCCTTTGCCCTGGAACTGAAGAAGACTCCGAAGGAGGAAATAGATAAAAAGGTTCATGAGGCTGCCAGGATTCTTGAACTGGAACCTTACCTGGACCGCAAGCCTAAGGCTCTTTCCGGAGGCCAGAGACAGCGTGTGGCCCTGGGCCGGGCCATGGTCAGGGACCCGGAGGTATTTCTCCTTGATGAGCCCCTGTCCAATCTTGATGCCAAGCTCCGTACAGAGATGAGAAGTCAGATCGCGGCCCTCCATAAAAGACTGCAGACCACCTTCGTCTATGTTACCCATGACCAGACGGAGGCCATGACCATGGGAGACAGAATTTGTGTAATGAAAGAGGGTGTGATCCAGCAGTTTGATACTCCCCAGAAACTCTACAATAAACCGGACAATATGTTTGTTGCCGGCTTTATCGGGTCTCCCCAGATGAATTTCCTTCCTGCCCTGGTGGAGAAGACCGGAGAGGGCTTTATGCTCTCTGTAGACAGCTGCCGTGTGCCGGTCTCTGTCGCCGGACTGGCAGATTATGTGGGTAAGGAAGTAATTCTGGGTATCCGGCCTGAGGATCTTCATATGGAAGCTGACATGGTGGAAGCAGCCGGCCATGCCCTGATTGAAGCCCGGATCGATCTGGCGGAGATGATGGGATCGGAAATCTATCTTTATTACCAGTTCGGAGGGCAGAAAATGATCTCCAGAATCCCATCCAAGTACGACGTTAAAGAAGGAGACCGGGTCTGCCTTGCCCCGGACCTTGAAAAACTACACATTTTCGACAAGGATACAGAGAAAGCTATTCATTAGACCCTATCAACCTGATCCTTCTCATTTTTTCAGCCTCCCGCCACATATTCCGGCAGCCAGCGCTTTTGCGGATAAGGGAGGCTGTTTCAGTGTGAGTGGAAAGAGACCGGCCCAGGTAAAAGATATAAGAGATCACAAAGGAGGAAGCTTATGACTCAGGTAAAGAAAATAAGAACGGATGCCAATGGAATAGATTTTTTCAGCCTGGAAAATGATTATGTCCACATGACCATTGCCAGCCTGGGCTGCCGGATCATGACCCTTGAGACAGAGGATAAGATGGGACACTGGGATGACATTGTACTGGCTCACCGGGATGTCAGTGACTGTCATTTTGACGGGAGCATGCTGGGTGCCGTGGTGGGCAGGGTAGCCAATCGGATCGGGCAAGGAGTCTTTTGCCTGAATGGGAAAGAGTACAGGCTGGCCCTGAATTGCGGCCCTAATCATATTCACGGAGGAAAAAATGGATTTGACCAGAAAAATTTTAATGTAAAGATGGTGGAAGAGGGGCTGGATCTGCACTGCCACTCTGACCATATGGAAGAGGGCTATCCCGGCAATATGGAAGTGACGGTTTCCTACCGGCTTAGAGGGAGGACTTTTTCCATGGAATTACAGGCAGTCTCTGACCAGGAAACTTTGGTCAATCTGACCAACCACAGTTATTTTAACCTGTCGGGCAGGAATCCTCTTGCCTGGAAGGAGGGGCAGGAAGCCTTCCAGGAGAAAATTTATGACCATCAGCTTAAAATTGCCGCGGACAGGATTGCCTGTGTAGACCAGACAGGTCTGCCTCATGGGGATTTTCTTGGCGTGGAGGGAAGTCCTTTTGATTTCAGAGACTTCCATTCTCTGGGCCAGAGGATCGGCCAGGACCATGTTCAGCTGAAAAATGCCGGAGGCTATGACCATCCATATATGCTCTCATCCAGGGCAGGTTTTGAGAGTGGTGTAGAACGGGCCGCAGCCCAGCTTTGGCATCCGGGAAGCGGCCGGCGGATCAGTTTTCTGACAGACTGTCCGGTTATTCAACTCTACACGGCTAATTTCCTGGCTGGCGGCCGGCCGGGAAAACACGGAAGACCTTATAGGAATAGGGATGGGGTGGCCCTGGAATGCCAGTACCTGTCTAATTCTATCCAGATCGAGAAAGATTCTCCCATGATTCTCAAGGCAGGAGAAAAAAGGATTGTCAGAACTGATTGGGTCTTTGATATTTTGTGAAGCCTATAATCAACCATAATTATTAAAAATCAGCCGCATATAAGAAAGAGATATTATTAACCATCTGTAAAAATTTATCCTTTTCACAGATGGTTTTTATTATTTAATTATAAGAAAATGCTCAAAAACAAACATAAAAGGTAAAAAAATATCAAAAAGTAACTCTTTGGTTTTCCTCAAAATCATGTTATAATATTAAAATATATGATAATATATTGGATTTCCTGATAGTACTTCCAAAGATAATTTGGCAGTATACCGGATAAAGGTAGAAACGCTAAACAGCATATGTTTTCTGAGGGACTATTTTCGGTAGATTGGGTAAAGAAGAAAAATTGCAAGAGGGATATAATATGAATAAGGAGACTACCTTAAGATACTTGTTCGATATTTACTATCGTCATGCAAAAGAGATTAAATATGTCTGTGATAAGCTGTGTGCAACTGGAGAGAATGGCGTTTTGATCAGGTTATTTATCCATGGAGGACAGATGTCCTCAGGAGAGTTGGCCGATTCTATGGATTTGACATCCGGAAGGATTGCCAATATTTTAAAAAGCCTGGAGAAAAAAGACCTGATCGTCAGGGAGAAGGCCCCTGGCGATAAGAGATATGTCATAGCCAGGCTCACCGATAAAGGCCGGGATAAGATCCGCATAATCGATGAGGAGAACAAAGAACTTGTGATGTCTTTCATAGATGAAGTGGATCTGGATGCCATGTGGAAATCTATGGAGTTTTTTGAGGATACGATCTGCAAGCTGGAAGAAAAACATGCCCACCATATTCATGAGGAGGATGCGGATTTAGACTGATGGAAGTTCGGTAATCCATTCCATTAATAGAATCCGGTGAATAAAAAAACTGATTAAATATAATTGATAAATAGACAATGACAAATAAACACTGATAATAGAAATCGATAATAGAAATAGATGAAAAAAAACAGCAGCGGCCCCAGGGCTGCTGCTGTTTATAATTTCAGCGGTGTTTTCGTTTCAGTCGTATCGTGCTTCCACCTGGAATTATGATGGCGGACAGTTTAAATTGCTTTGTCTTCGGCAGCCATATTCTTGATGGACCGGAATGCCACGATATCAAGAATAATGACATAGACAAAGAAGACCAGAATCAGAATGTCATAGCCTGTGGAGAGGCAGAAGTCATAAAGACCATGGAGCAGGACCGGTGTAAAGATAGACAGGCGGAGGTGCCTGCTCTTATTGGCCTCATCCCCCAGTTGGTCATAGCGCTTGGCAAGTCCGTAATGATAGCCCATGTAGATACCGAAGATACAGTGGCCCGGTATGGAGAGAACTGCCCGCATCAGGGCTGTGCTTACACCGCTCTCTATGACATAGAAAATATTTTCCAGGGCCGCGAAGCCCAGGGATGAGGCAACGGCATAGATTACACCGTCAAAGGTGTAGTCGAAGGCAGGATTATTCCAGGTCAGCTTTTTGAGGACGAATCTCTTGAGAAACTCCTCAGTACCGGCAACGATGATGAAATTCTCGATGGCGATATAGAGGATGGATGAAGGATTAAGTATAGATCCCAGAACAGTGTCTGAGAGGAATACTTCGATGATCATGGCAGGAAAAACCATGAGTGCGCCGAAGATAAAAAGACGAACCAGCAGACTAGTCGGCTCTTTCTCGACCTTGTCAAGATCATAGATCTTTTTCAGCAGGTAAATGGGTGGCAGCACAGCAATCAAAATCAAAAATGTCATAAGTTGTCCTTTCTTTCATACAGTGTAATAATGAATAAATATTTCTCTTCCTCCCCAAGATGTCTTTCATTGTTAATGACTTTCCCACGCATGAAGAAATATGATACAATAACTACACTAAAAACAACTTGAGGGCAGACAGGCCCGATGGATGACTTGCTTATAGGCTCTGCCTGTACTATATCCTTGCCTATATGATATCATTGGAAGAAATTCTTGGCAAATAGATGTTAGGGTGATTTTTGAAGGATGGCCGTCCGCAGCCATAGAGCGGACCTGGCGGCCTGGCCGGAAGATTTAGTGTATAGAGACCGGAGGTTATTATGGCAAAAAGGGCATTAATAGCGATGAGTGGAGGAGTCGACTCCTCGGTGGCAGCCTATCTGATGAAGGAGGCAGGCTATGACTGTATTGGCGTGACCATGAAGCTTTATGACAATGAGGATGTGGGGCTCTGCCGTGACAAAACCTGTTGTTCCCTGGACGATATTGAGGATGCCAGGAGTGTGGCCTTCAAGCTGGGGATTCCCTACTATGTCTTTAATTTTAAAGAGAATTTCCAGGATAAGGTGATAAATCCCTTTATCGACAGCTATCTGCAAGGCGCCACTCCCAATCCCTGTATAGAATGTAACCGTCATCTGAAGTTTGAACAACTCTACAAGAGGGCGCAGACTTTAAAATGTGATGTGATTGTTACCGGCCACTATGCCCGGATTCTGGAAAGGGATGGGAGGTATGAGCTCCACAAGGGACTGGACGCCAGGAAGGACCAGAGCTATGTCCTCTACTCCATGACCCAGGACCAGCTGGCCCACACCTGCTTTCCACTGGGTTTTTACCGCAAGGATCAGATCAGGGCCATAGCGGAGGATCAGGGTTTTTTCAACGCGGACAAGCATGAGAGCCAGGATATCTGCTTTATACCTGACGGAGATTATAAAAGCTTTATAGAAAAGACCAGAGGCTGCCAGGCAGGACCCGGTGATTTTGTGGACCGGCAGGGAAAGCTGGTAGGCAGGCACAAGGGCTACTACGGCTATACCATCGGCCAGCGGCGGGGACTGGGCATTTCAGCGGCCAGCCCTTATTATGTGACGGATATCATTCCCGGTGAGAATAAGGTGGTTGTGGGCAGTAATGAGGATCTCTTCTGCCGGGACCTGCTGGCGGAGGACTTTAACTGGATCATGGAACCGGTGGAGGGAGAAATCGTAAAGGGCAGGATCCGTTACCATCAGGAGGAGAAAGAGGCCATTTACCGGCTTCTGGATGACGGCCGGGTAGAGATTCATTTTACAGAAGCCCAGAGAGCCATCACACCAGGTCAGGCTGTGGTTTTGTACCAGGGTGATTCGGTGGTGGGCGGAGGACGGATTGTGACCGCTGTCCGACCTGATTAGAGTTTGCTTTGTTACCAGTAAAGGTGTTGAGTCTTATTTGTAATAATAGCTGTTCAGTGTTACAATAATAGGAATGGATATTTAAATGGATGTGGCCCTGGCGGACCTGCCGGGGATGCTACAATGATGATATATTTTCGGAGGTGGGGTCTATATGGAAGACATGATAAATGCATTGCTCGATGTGGTGAGGGCTCAGCACACAGCAGCTGAGGGGACTGATACAGCACCCTTTGATATGGATGATATCGTTGATATGGCCTTAAATATCCTGGGCAGACCTGACGAAGAAGAGGAGCGCAGGGAAGTAGTGGGTAATATTGAAGATATGGTCCGGAATCTGGCCCCGGATATATTCCCTCCTAAGACCTTTGAAGAGCTGGATGACCAGGAGAAGATCCAGTCCGCCGCCAGCATGATTGAGCAGAGTCTCAGAAGCGGCACAGTCGGCAGGGCTGGAAAGGTGTCCATTCCCCGGGGAACAGATATTAAGGCCGGCATAGAGCCGGCTGGCGGGACCGGGGACAATAGTCAGGATTCATCGCCCTATTTTGATGCCGGCCAGGTGGCTGCCTACATGCAGGATGAAGAGGCGGACAGCCAGGAGGAGGACTTCGACCCCCATCAGACAGCGGATCTCAATGATCTGATCTACAATAATTTCATGCAGATGATGGGTATGAAGGAGCCCCAGGTGGAATATCCCTTTGACCGGTCCCAGGTTCGTTATGGCAGGGAGAAGACTATGACTGAGATGCTGGCCGAGGAAGAGGAGGCCAGAGAGAGGGCGGACAGAGAGGAGAAGGAGACCAGACGGAAGCTGTCAGCCTGGGAGCTGGCCCAGAATGCCGTGGACAAGGATGAGGCGGCCCATCAAAAGGAAGAATACATTCCAAAGCCCATGGAGATGCCCTCCACCAAATCTGCTTCCCAGATGGCTGCGGAAGCGATCGCCCGGTCCAGAGAGGAAGATAATATGAAGACAGAGGTTGAGAGAAGAGCGGAGCAGATGATGGAGGAGGCCCGGAAAAGGGGCATGGATCCCATGGCTTTTGCTCTCCATCAGCAGGAGATTCTCCGCTATATGGAAAAGAACAGCGATGAATTGGTTTCCTTTGAGGATTTCGAGGATCTCTCTCCCGAAGAGAAGTATGAGATTGAACAGAAGATGGAAGAGGAGAAGCGCCGGGAGGCTGAGGCAAGCATGGCCCGGGACCAGGAGGCAGCTGTAGATACAGCCGGGCCGGAGACTAGAACAGAGCAGAATGTTTCCCCGGCTCCAGCCCCGGCAGCCCAGGTCCAGGATTCTGAGGCTGGCCAGGAACCGGCCCCTGCTGACCAGGAGCCGCCGGCCCTGACAGAAGAGATGCTGATCGCTCTCAGCCAGGAGGTTCTCCGGGAAAATGCTGATATGATCCTGGCGGATAATGCGGACGAGGATATGGAGAGCCTGAATCAGATACTCATGGAAAATATACGGAAGATGATGGCAGGAAGTGGCGTGCCTGTCAGCCAGGATTCAGTGGAAGAACTGCTGGACCAGGTGGATAAGAGATATGCACAGGCAGCGGCTGCGCCGGCCGCTATGGAAGCTGGCCCGGAAGCAGGGAACAGTGGACAGGCTGAGACAAGTCCGGCTGCCCCAGCTTCGCCGGAGTCCGCTCCGACAGGAAGCGAGTCTAATCTGCAGGCGGCATTGGCTTCTGCCCTGAATCCGGCAGGAATAAATGCCGGCCAGGTGACAACAGGTGTCGGCGGCGGACAGGGTCCGTCCCAAGCCGGCCGGGATGGAGGCCCCATGTCGGCGGCAGACCTGGCCAAGGCTGCCCAGAGGGCGGCTGGAATCAAACAGCCGGAAGACCCTGTGACTACTAAGTCAGCGGCTGAGATTGCCAGGGAAGCCCAGGAGCGCAGCAGACAAGACCAGGCCGCAAGCCAGGCCGGGGAGGAAGGAAGCGGGGAAGCATCTGCCAGTCTTACGGATATGGATGCCCTCACTACAGAACTGGCCAGGGCCATGGAAGAGATGGGCGGTGAGCTTAATGAAGAGCAGGCCATAGCCCTCCTCAAGCAGAGACTGGAGGCCATGGATATGGATGAGAACTCCCTGAACCTGTCTGAGGACGACCTGGATATGCCGGATATGGAGATCGCTGAGACTGACAAAGTAGACCAGGCCGGGACGATGGCTGGAGGAAAAACCGAAGAAGCGAAACCGGAAGGCGGGGAGACAGGCCAGGTCCAGTCTGAAAAGAAGAAGACTGAAGACCAGACTCCGGCCCAGGAAGCCGGTTCTCCTGGGAATACAAGTGCCAAAGACCCGGGTATGGAAGGGGCCAGGGATGACCTTGGCCTGACAGATTTAGACGAATCCGATCTCGATCTGGCAGACCTGGATGAGGATGATCTGTTCTCGGAAATGGATGATATGATAGAAGACAAGACCGATCCCAGGGCAAAGACAGAAAAGAGTCTGTCCGGAGAGGCTGAGTCTGATGAAGATAAGACCGGGGAGGAGATTCAGGGAGGAAATGAGGACAAGCTTGTCATGGATCCTCCTGTTGAAGAGGCAGGTCCTTCCCAGGTGGAAGGCCTTAGGATTCAGTCTGGAGAGACTGCATCTGAAGCTGCCGGCAATGGAGAAGACCCTGCTGATGGCGGCCCGGAAGAAGGATCGGGCGGAAGCGGAGATGAGCCGGCTGACCAGTCTATGACTGTTTCTGGGGAGACTGGGACTTCCGGGCAGGATCGTGACAGTGCCATGGACAGCCAGGAGGAAGAAAGCTTAAGCTGGGCAGTGGAAGACCAGGAAGAACCTGTTAACAGTGACCAGTTTGTCCTGGGAGAGCATACCCAGGCTGAGATTGATGAAGCCATCGAGAATCTGGATACCCTGGGTCTGGAAGGGGAGGTCTATGAGAGGGCCAAGCGCCTGCTGCTTGTGGAGATGGCAGGATCTGAGGAAGCTTTGGATCTCTGGCTTAAGGAACAGGAGGAGGCCACAAGAGAACCGGCTCCAAGACTTGAGGACGACCAGCTCGATGATATTGAGGTCCTGGATGAAGCCCAGCTGGAGGAAGAATTGAAAGAAGCCCTGGATGATGATTTCGGGGAAACAGCAGAGGAGGAGAGCGAGAAGGATTCCGGCCAGGAAGAGTCAGCTTCCGGAGAGACATCAGAGCCTGTATCCGATGCTGGATCTGAAGAGGAACAAAAGGATTTTGGCCAGGAAGATAGTCCGGCAGTCCAAGCTGTGCACATAGAAGAGGTTATTGTGGAAGACGACGAGCCGCAGACTAGGGACAGCCGGGAGGAGACCGGGCCGGAAGAGCCCGGCCAGGAGCCAGGGCAGCAGAAAGCGCAGGCCGGCGGACCAGGCTCCAGAGGCCGAGGCAGGAAGGACAGGCATGTTGTCCGCAAGAGAGACAGAAAGGCTTCGGAAAAGACAGAACAGGGAAGCCGGGAAGAAGGTCCGGCCGGCAAAGAGCAGGCAGGGTCTCCGGATTCCAAGGAATACCAGGTCAGTGTGAGAAGTCCCTTTGTCCTGAAGAATTCCGCCAGCTTCCTGGATAAATTTGAAGAGTATATTGTGGATACCCAGGAGAACCGGAAGCTGAGTACCGGCTTTAAGAAGCTGGACAGCATGCTTCGCTACGGACTCCATAAGGGAAGCTATTTTATCGATGCGGAACCCCAGTATCTGAAGAATGGCTTCATGCAGCAGATCGCTGACCATTCGGCAGAGAGCGGTGTGGATGTGTTATACATTTCCACAGAACTGTCCAGGTATGATCTGATGGTGGAGACGATTTCCCGTCTGAGCTATGAGATCCATGGCAGGGACGTAAATAAGGCTGTCTCCCCCATGGATATTATGACCGGCCAGGACGGTGCAGATCTTGCTTCCCTGAAGGATGAGCTTAACTGGTACCGGGGCAGGATCAGTGAGCATCTGTTTATTCTGGACCAGGAGGCCGTGGAGGAATTCACCATGGATATGGAGGACGTATCCGCCGGTGTTATCCTGGAGGAACTGATCAGGTCCATAGTGAGGGAGGGTGCCCACAAGCCGGTAGTCTTTATCGACAACATTGAGAACATCCTTTCCGCCGAGGATTCCGAGGCCATGAAGCCCCTCATGGAGGGCATCCGTATGCTGGCCAGGGAGCTTGGAATCCCCATTATTATGTCCTATGGCTATGCCCAGGCAGAGAGTGAGGAGACCCTCTATCCTTCCGAGAAAGAATTCCATGAATCTCTGGGAAATATGTGTGATGTCTACATGGAGCTCCAATATGCCGACATGGTAACGGAAGACTTTGAGGAGCTGTCCGAGGATGACATTCTGGAGATGATGGAGGCGGGAGACACCCTTCTGATCGATATCTATCTGAAGAAGAACCGCCGGACTATGAAGGCCTCCTGCCAGATCCAGGCAGCCCCCAAATTCAATTTCTTTGAAGAATAGGACCAGGGGCCAGTCCGGCCGGGACCGAAGACCTTTTCACAACTGGTATTGTAAAAAAGATTAGTTAGAAAATATGTAATAAAAGAAAGGCGTCGCAGTAACGTTCCCGCCAATTCATAAAAGAATGGGCGGATCGTAACTGCGACGCATTTTTGTACGCATTTTCAGCTTATTTCTGTCGGACACGATATCAATCCTGGCAGGTCCGCGCTATCCGGAAGGCTGGTGTCAGTAACCCAGCTCGTCGGTGACCCGTTTTACCTTCTGGCCGATCTTTTCCAGTTCTTCAGAGGCCTGGTAGTTCTCCGTGCCAAAGAGATACTGGTGGGCCAGGGCAGCGTTATAGACCACCCCGGAGGAATAGTCTTCCAGACTGTCTGAGGTCCGCAGGGGGAAGCCATAATAGATTCCGTTGTAGCGGGCGTCCACCGAGTGGAAGGGGTAGCCCTGGGAATCACTCAGGTCCATGCGGATGGCTGACATGGTCAGCATGGCCAGGTCTCCGTTGGACAGGGAGGTTTTGATCTGGGGCAGGACCTCTTTCATCAGGGCAGGCATCTTCCAGGGTTGCTGCTTGAGCTTGTTAGCCAGGCCCTGGAGTACCAGACGCTGGTGGTTGGCCCGCTCATGGTCTCCACCTTCCATGTAGCGGATCCGGGAGTAGGCCACCGCCTGGTTGCCGTCGAAGGTATAGGTTCCCAGGTCGTCAAATTTGGGAGAGTCACCCCCGTTAATCTTATTCATGTTGCCGATGTAATCATTAAGATTATCCAGTTCCTTCTCTGTCTTGATCTCCAGCTCGATACCTCCGACAACATCTACAGCGTCAGCCAAAGCCTTGAAATTAATGGTGGCGTAATCCTTGATATTCAGATCCAGGTTCCGGTTGATGGTCTGGATGGCCATCTCCGGTCCCCCGTAGGAATAGGCAGCGTTAATCTTGTCATATTCACCATTGATGCTGACATAGGTGTCGCGGTAGATGGACATGAGCTTGACATCCTTAGTGGACTTGTTGATACTGGCCACAATGATGCTGTCAGTCCGGGACCCTGTGTCGGAGATGGAGTTATCCTGGTTATCGACACCAAAGAGGGCGATATTCTGATAGTGTCCCATATTCTCATCCAGGCCGGAAACAGCGAGCTGGTCCTGGTCCAGGTCAGATTTCTCCACGTTGCCGTACAAGAGACGCAGCCCCCCAAAGACCAGGGCAAAAAGGATCAGACAGAGGCAAAGGATAGACAGCAGGGGTTTCAGACAGCCGCCCCGCTTCTTTTTAGATGGCCGGGTCCGGCCGGACCCTGACCAGTCCCTGTCATCGATCTGCCGGTAACCGGGATCCCTGACCGGATCCTGATAACCGGAGCCGGCTCTTCTCTTCTTGCGCTGGTGGGAGGATCCATCACCATAGCTTACACCCGCATGTTCGGCCCGCCTCCGGCGTGCCTGTGTTTCTTCATCTGAGTCAAATCTAAGGTTATTGTTCATAAAAGAACCTCCAGAAAATCATAAGCTTCTATTAGTAACTAGTAAGATCTTAGGAATTAGCTTGCTATTAATAAATAAAGCATCTGCAAAGCGGAATGCTTTTGCAGATGCAATCATAACTTGTTATAACTTTTCTGTCAAGGGACAGGGACCGTCTGTCTTTACGGATTCTTTCACAATGGGATATTCCGGAAGTCCTGTGGGGACTTACTGGATTGTCAGTAGGCATTTTTGTTGACAAAGCCTTTGAAGACGGTCAGGAAAAGAATCTTGATGTCGAAGCCCAGGGTCCAGTTTTCAATATAGAAGAGGTCGTGCTCGATCCGGCCTTCGATGGAGGTATCGCCGCGGAAGCCGCAGACCTGGGCCCAGCCGGTCATGCCTGGCCGGACCTGGTGCTTGATCATATATCTGGGAATCTCTTCCTTGAACTTTTCGACAAACTGGGGCCGTTCCGGCCGGGGGCCGATCAGGCTCATGTCTCCTTTGAGAACATTAAAGAGCTGGGGCAGTTCGTCCAGACTGGTCTTGCGGATTACCCGGCCCACCGGGGTGACCCGGGGATCATTGTGGGTGGTCCAGCCGGCAGCTTCTTTGGAGGCGGACTGAACACCCATGGACCGGAACTTATACATCTTAAAGGGTTTGTTGTGCAGGCCGATCCTGGTCTGGGTAAAGATGATGGGGCCCGGAGAACTCTGCTTGACGAGAACCGCAACCACAGCCATGATCGGGGAGAAAAGAATAATACAGATAATAGATCCGACCAGATCCATGGTCCTTTTGACATAGCGGTTGACCGTGTTGGTCAGGGGAACATTTCTTATATTGACCACGGGCAGACCATCTAAGTCCTCTGTGACCGGGTTGGTAGAAATAAACTTATAGTAGTCCGGGATAAACTTGGTGTGGACACCGGATTTCTCACAGATGGCCACGATGTCCGCCAGCTTGAAATACTCCCGCAGACCCAGGGCTATGGCCACCTCGTCCATATTGGTGTGCTGGAGGAAATGTTCCACGTCACTGATCTTGCCGATGCAGTGAATATTCTTATAATTTTGGTCCTCGGACATATTGTCATCGAAAATACCGTGGATCATATAACCCCACTGGGGATTGGCCCGGACCCTGTCTATGTAGGCCTCGGCTGCCGTGCTGAAACCGATGATGATAATATGCTTGAGGTTGTAACCTCCCCGCCGGCTCCTCTCCAGGATGGTCCTTATGAGGACCCGCTCCAGCATGCTCATGCCCATGGAGATAACGTAGAACATAAACAAAAGACTTCTGGGTACATGCTCGAATTTGAAGAAGACGATGCCCAGCAGCAGAACTACCATACCCAGGGTATGGGCCTGGATGATCTTCCGGTATTCCCAGAACTGGTTACGGTATCTCTTGGGTGTGTATAGATTCAGCTTTCCATAGATGATCAAAAATATGGGTACGATGATCATCAGCATCCGCTGGTACTGCCACAGCTTCCTATAGTAACCTGTCGTGGGGAAAATGTCCCTGAAGAAGCTGCATTTGAATCTGAGATAATAACTCAGACAGAATGCGGCATAGATTACAAGACCGTCCAGTATGATATGAAGCCGGTTAAAGTATTTCTGGTTCTCTCTTATCATAATCTGTCTCCTGAAAAACGTATGCCTGAATCCGGGAAACGGGCATAATAGTACAGATAATAATAACTGTATGTTTTGATGCTCATAAATTGTGTTGTCTTATTTTATCCTATTTACAAAGAAAATTAAAGTAAATTTTACAAAAAATATGTTCTTTTGTTAAATATCAAGAATTTTTTTGTGAATCTGTTATGTATTAAATGATATGAATATATTATGATTGCAGAGGCCGGGCCATTTGCCAGGCTTATTCCTGATATAATATCAATCCTTTTATACATCTGAATGACTGTGGGAAAAAGGCATATTATTTCCATGGTTTTGACACATTTTCTTCACAGAACGTTGTTAAGATGAATTCCGAAAACAGGACAACAAGGAGGTCGAAAATATGAGTGATTTCTATGATTATGATAATAATGACAGCGGTTTGGACAAGCCGGACAGCCTGATTGTTCCAGAAGCCGGTTCCCAGAGCGGGGCCGGGAGTCCGGACCAGCCTGTTCTGTCTGATAATCTTGATTTGATCGATTTTGAAAAAGATATTACCAAGGGACAGGATTTTGAGAGTGTCCATGTGAATGAAGCCCGGGATCCTTCCTACCAGGCACTGTCCTCCGGTGACAACTACAGAAGCGGCCGGACAGATGGCAGCTACAGGCAGGGGCAGGATAATAATTACAGAAGCAGCCGGACAGGCGGCAGCTACACAGAGGCCCGGGACGGCATTTACAGAAGTGCCGGGACCGACGGTGACCCCGACCAGGGAGAGCGGAATGTAACTGTGGAGAATAGTTACAATAATCAATATGATTCAGCTGCTGAAGGCGGGGATATTCCCAGGAATAAAGGAAGATACAGTTATAGGAGTGGTGGCGGCCAGACCGGAGGTTCCGGCGGTGGTCCCAACGGACCTGACTACCGGAACTATAACAGGATGCCAGATGATCCCGGAAGGAAGCATAACAAGAAGAAGTCTCCTGTTCTAGGAGTAGTCAAGCTGGTGGCAAGCGCCCTGGTCTTCGGCATCATCGCGGGAGCCACCATGGTGGGTATCAACAAGCTTTCCGGCGGTTCCTCCTCAGCAACGACCAGCCAGAAGATAGAGACGACAACAGATTCCGCTTCCAAGGATAGTGGTTCAGGAAGCACAGCAGCCACAGGAACTGAACAGACGGTCAGCAAGGTTGTCCAGCAGGTGATGCCTTCCGTAGTATCTATTACAGGTACCTACCAGACCCAGAGTTTCTTCGGCTTTGATTCCGGCGAACAGCAGGGAGCAGGCTCCGGCTTTATCATCGCCCAGAACGATGATTCCATCCTGATTGCCACCAACAATCACGTGGTTCAGGATTCCACGGCTCTAACAGTTGGGTTTATCGACGGAAAGTCAGCCTCCGCCACCATCGTCGGCACAGATTCTGAGGCAGACCTGGCAGTCATCGCAGTTAAGGCCTCGGACCTTAAGAAGGATACCCTTTCCAAGATTAAGGTAGCGGTTCTGGGTGACTCAGATAACCTGGAGGTTGGTCAGACTGTGATCGCTATCGGTAATGCCCTCGGCTATGGCCAGTCAGTTACCACCGGTGTTATCAGTGCCAAGGACCGTGAGGTGTCTTTCACAGACGGTACCATGACTCTCCTGCAGACTGACGCGGCTATCAATCCCGGCAACAGCGGCGGTGTTCTCTGTGATACCAGCGGCAAGGTCATCGGTATCAATAACGCCAAACTGGAGGATACTTCCGTAGAGGGTATGTGTTATGCGATTCCCATTACTACAGCTAACACGATTCTGACAGATCTTATGAATGCGGAAAGCATTGATGAGTCCGAAGCTTCCTATCTGGGAATTGTTGGTAAGACCATCGATTCCAGTACATCTGCAGCTCTGGGCATGCCCAGTGGTGTATATATATCCCAGGTGGTTGCCGGATCTCCGGCAGAGACAGCGGGCATCTCCGCAGGTGATGTGATCACAGGCTTCAACGGTAATAACGTATCCACCATGGACGGACTCAAGTCTAAATTAAGCGCCAAAGCGGCAGGAACAGAGATTACCCTGACGGTCCAGAGGGCGAACCAGAATGGCGAGTACGAGGAGAAGGATATCAAGGTTACCTTAGGTAAGAAGAGTGATTACGAAGATGAGATCTCCGGACAGCAAGACCAGCAGGATCAGCAGCAGAATGGTAATTCTGATGGCGGCCAGGGAGTAGATCCCTATGAATATTTCTTTGGCAACGGCAATGGCAATGGCCAGAATGGCGGTCAGAACGGTGGCCAGAATGGTGGCCAGAATGGTGGCCAGGATGGAAGCCAGAACAATGGTTCAGATTCCGGTAATCCTTTCGAGTATTTCTTTAACAACTATTAATTGAAGTATTCATTCTGATAATTATTCACACAGGATGATATTTTCATAAGACCAAGGCGTCCCGGTTACGATCTTCCAATCCATTTTGAATGGGGGAAGGGAACTAACCGGGACGCCTTTTTTCAGTTAATGAGGCCACCCTATGGAGTCGGCCTCATATGTATTAACAGGCTGTGGTACTAAAGCGGCGGGACCTTTTATTTGGTAAGAATGGCCAGAATCTGGTTGGACCTTGCCACGAAGGCGGTCATCTCTTCCGGCTTCAGAGGATGGTTGGCAATCCGGGCCAGGTCATAGATCTGCTGGCAGATCAGATCAGTGTTGTCGCCTTCCTGATTGTCAAGGACATACTGAACCAGGCTGTTGTTCATGTTGAGAACCAGGGTCTCACCCTGGGCACCCATGCCTGTCATGCTCTGGCTCATACCATACATTTCCATCATTTCTGCCATACGTCTGGTCTGCTCGGAGACAGTAATCATGGCTGGCGTGTCAGCATTTTTCAGCTTCTCCACCTTGAGGATCAGGTTCTCCTGGCCTGTAGCTTTCTTAAAGATGTCAGCCAGTTTCTCTGTCAATTCCTTGCCTTCTTCCTCACCGATCTCTTCCTTGAAATTATCAGTCAGGTCAGAGTCGATCCGCATGAACTTCACCTCTGGATTCCTTTGCTCCAGATGAGTAATGAAGGTGGTATCAATAGGATCTGTCAGATAGACCGCATCCATACCCTGGTCCTTAAACATATTGATATACTGGGACTGGGCGATGTCATCTGTAATGTAGAATACCTGGTTTTCATAGGCTTCCTTGCCTGCCTCCAGATAGTCTGGTAAGGTGACATACTTGCCTTCCATGTTCTTGAAGATGATATAGTCCTTCATCCGGTCATTGAACTTATCGTCCCGGATGCAGCCATACTTGATGAAGGGGCTGATGTCATCCCAGTATTTCTCATAGTTTTCCCGGTCTGTCTTGCACATGCCGGACAGCCTGTCAGCTACCTTCTTAGTAATGTAGTCGGAGATCTTCTTTACAAAACCATCATTCTGCAGGGCACTTCTGGAAACATTCAGAGGAAGGTCCGGGCAGTCGATACAGCCCTTTAAGAGGAGCAGGTACTCCGGAATGACTTCCTTGATATTGTCCGCGATAAATACCTGGTTATTATATAATTTGATGGTTCCCTCGATGGTCTCATACTTGGTATTAATCTTGGGGAAATACAAAATACCCTTTAAATTGAAGGGATAATCCATGTTCAGATGGATCCAGAACAAAGGCTCCTTGTAGTCATGGAAGACATTGCGGTAGAACTCCTTATAGTCATCCTCGGAGCAGTCATTGGGATGCCTGGTCCAGAGAGGATGGATCTCATTGATGGGCTTGGGACCCTTGTCTTCCTCCTCTTCATCCTCGTCCATATCCACATCATCAAGCTCGTTGTCTTCGTCTTCCTCGCCCTCAGCTTCCTTGCCGGAATCTTCCTGATCCTCGTCGGCTGTGTCAGCTGCCTCGTCGATGGTATCCGGGATCTCCTCTTCGGGCTCCTCAACCTCTTCTTCTTTTGTCTCATCGGAAAAGTAGATCTCTACAGGCATGAAAGAACAGTACTTGTCTAAGACTTCACGGACCCGGTATTCATTACAGAACTCATAGCTGTCTTCATTGAGGTAGAGGGTGATGGTTGTACCCCTTTCTTCCCGGTCGCCGTCTTCCATCTCAAACTCCGTGCCGCCGTCACAGGACCAGTGTACCGGAACAGCGCCCTCTTTATAGGAGAGGGTGTCGATGGTTACCCTGTCAGAAACCATGAAGGCAGAGTAGAAACCGAGACCGAAATGGCCGATGATCTGCTCTTCATTGGCCTTATCCTTGTACTGGGACAGAAAGGCCTCCGCACCGGAAAATGCGATCTGGTTAATGTACTCATCTACTTCATCCTCTGTCATACCAAGACCATTATCGAGGAACTTGATGGTTTTCTCCTCAGGGTTGACAATGACGTCTACTCTGTACTTTGTTCCTTCCGGCTCGTCGAACTCACCCATAACTGCCAGCTTTTTCAGCTTGGTGATGGCGTCACAGCCATTGCTGACCATCTCTCTTACAAAGATGTCATGGTCGGAATAGAGCCATTTCTTAATAATAGGAAATATGTTCTCACTGTTGATTGATAAACTTCCCTGTTTTGCCATAATGCAACACTCCTTTTTCTTCGTTTTTCAGAATCTGATTTATATTCGAATGGTCGTAAAAGTCTGATTAAGCTTTTCGATAGTAAATATACTAATACTTTCCACAAAAGAAGTCAAGAAAAAATTAGCACTCATTTAAAACGAGTGCTAATAAAACCTTAAGACTGAAAAACAGAACAAATATTCGATAAGTCTGTACTTTTTTTTCTACTTTTGCTATAATACACATCAAAATCAGCCTATAGGCATATGCTCTGTTTTATTTCCTGCAGATATCCAATACCCTGAAAAGTCCATACGAACAACAGTATAACGGTTTTCAGATGAAGTAGCTATGGGAATAAACCAACTATACCTGCGGATTTTCCTGCGTAGCTATTTATACGCGCCTCCTGCAGAACTCGCCTGCTAAAGCAGGCTCAGACATGCTGCCCGGCGCGAAAGCTAACTTGGAAAATCCTTGGTATATACGCCATGTTTTATTTCCCATAGCTACTCAAAACTGAAAACCGTATCTAGTGTGTTAGGATAAGGACTTTTCAGGGTGGATACCAGCAGGAAATAAAACAACTATAAACGTGGGTGTTTTGTAAAGAGATGCTTATGATTGCAGTTTTTGAGTAGCATGCCTTATAGTAGGTGAGAGGGAAAGATAATTATCGGAGTTTATGATTTGTTCTGGTTTATATAACGTGATAAAAATAGTGTTATGGTGAGAGGAGGGTCATGGTGGACCATTTTGAATTAGTATCGGAATTTCAGCCGACCGGTGATCAGCCGCAGGCTATTGAGGAGCTGGTGGAAGGTTTTAAAGAGGGCAACCAGTTTGAGACTCTGCTGGGTGTTACCGGATCAGGTAAGACCTTTACCATGGCCAATGTCATCCAGGCTCTTAACAAGCCTACTCTGATCCTGGCTCATAATAAGACGCTGGCGGCCCAGCTCTACAGTGAGTTTAAGGCCTTTTTTCCCCATAATGCGGTGGAGTATTTTGTGTCTTACTATGATTACTACCAGCCGGAGGCCTATGTGCCTTCGACGGATACTTATATTGAGAAGGATTCCTCGATCAATGACGAGATTGATAAGCTGCGTCACAGTGCCACGGCTGCTCTCATTGAGAGGAAGGATGTCATTGTGGTGTCCTCTGTGTCCTGTATCTATGGCATCGGCTCCAGGAAAGATTATGAGGAGATGATGATTTCCCTGCGGCCGGGTATGGAGATGGACCGGGACCAGCTGGTCCACCGGCTCATTGATATCCAGTATGTGAGGAATGAACTGGATTTCAAGCGGGGGACCTTCCGGGTCAGAGGAGATATCCTGGAGATTGTTCCCGTATCTACCTTTGAGAATGCGGTCCACATTGAGTTTTTTGGAGATGAGATTGACCGGATCCTGGAGGTGGATGTGCTGACGGGAGAGATCAAGGCCAGCCTGAATTTCGCGGCCATTTTCCCGGCTTCCCACTATGTGGTTCCGGAGGAACAGATTGAGAGGGCCGTGGGGACCATCAAGGAGGAGCTGGCTGAGCGGGTGGCCTGGTTTAAGGAGAATGACCAGCTGCTGGAAGCCCAGAGGATCTCTGAGCGGACTAATTTTGATATGGAGATGCTCAAGGAGACCGGCTTTTGTTCCGGTATAGAGAACTATTCCAGACACCTGACAGGACTGGCGCCGGGTGTGGCGCCTTATACTCTGATTGATTTCTTCGGGGATGATTTCCTCATGATTATCGACGAGTCCCACATTACCATACCCCAGGTGAGGGGCATGTATGCCGGGGACCGGTCCCGCAAGCAGACCCTGGTGGATTATGGTTTCCGTCTGCCTTCGGCCCTGGATAACCGACCTCTTAATTTCGGGGAGTTCGAGGAGAAGATCGACCAGATGCTTTTTGTGTCTGCCACCCCCAATGTCTATGAAGACCAGCATGAACTGCTGCGGGCGGAACAGATTATCAGGCCTACCGGCCTGCTGGACCCCATTATCGATGTGAGACCGGTCAAGGGTCAGGTGGATGACCTGGTGACGGAGATCAATAAGGAGACGGCTAAAGGTCATAAGATCCTGGTCACAACTCTGACCAAGAGGATGGCCGAAGACCTGACTGCTTATATGAAGGACCTGGATATCAAGGTCAAATACCTCCATTCAGATATTGATACCCTGGAGAGGATAGAGATCGTGAGAGATCTGCGTATGGGTGTCTTTGATGTCCTGGTGGGAATCAACCTGCTCCGTGAGGGTCTGGATATTCCCGAAGTTACCCTCATTGCCATTCTGGATGCGGACAAGGAAGGCTTTCTCCGGTCGGAGACTTCCCTGGTCCAGACCATCGGAAGGGCGGCCAGGAATGTGGACGGTCATGTCATCATGTACGGGGATACCATCACAGATTCCATGAGGGCGGCCATTTCCGAGACGGAGCGACGGCGGGCCATCCAGATGCAGTACAATGAAGACCATGGGATTACTCCCACTACCATACAGAAGGCCATCCGGGATATCATTTCCATCAATAAGGAAGAAGACCGGGAGGCAGAGATGGCCGGCCGTCTGAAGAAGGATATCGAGTCCATGAACCGCAAGGAACTGAAGGAAGAAGCGGCCCGGCTGACGAAGAAGATGAATAAGGCAGCGGCAGAACTTAATTTTGAGGAGGCTGCCGTTTTGAGGGATGAGTTGAAGAAATATAAAGTAGCCCTCAGGGATTACGATAAATAAATATATTGATCCGGCCCGGCCCTTTTGACGGCTGGCTTCCGGGTTATCGGACAGATTACAGCAAGGATGAAATATGCGAAAAGAGAGAGAGTTTATTAAGATCAGAGGTGCCAGGGAGCACAATCTGAAAAATATAGATATCAATATTCCCAGGAATGAGTTTGTGGTCCTGACCGGACTGTCAGGCTCAGGCAAGTCCTCCTTGGCCTTTGATACGGTTTATGCCGAGGGGCAGAGGAGGTATATGGAGTCCCTTTCTTCCTATGCCAGACAGTTCCTGGGCCAGATGGAGAAGCCGGACGTGGATGATATCCAGGGCCTGTCCCCGGCCATATCCATAGACCAGAAGTCCACTAACCGCAACCCCCGGTCAACGGTGGGTACGGTGACGGAGATCTATGACTACCTGCGTCTGCTCTATGCCAGGGTGGGGATTCCCCACTGTCCCAAGTGTGGAAAAGTGATCGAGAGGCAGACGGTGGACCAGATCGTGGATACCCTCATGGCCCTGCCGGAGAGGACCAGGCTTTTGCTGCTGGCTCCTATCATCCGGGGTAGGAAAGGAGAGCATGTCAAGCTGCTCCAGGATATGAGAAAGAGTGGTTTTGCCAGGGCCCGGGTGGACGGGATCATGTACGATCTGACAGAAGAGATCAAACTGGAAAAGAACAAGAAGCACAATATAGAGATTGTGGTAGACCGGCTGGTGGTCAAAGAGGGACTGGAGCAGAGACTGGCAGACTCCATAGAGACGGTTATGAAACTGTCGGGAGGCTTGATGATCGCGGATGTGGTCGGAGGAGAGCCCATCAATTTCAGCCAGAGCTTTTCCTGCCCTGACTGTGGCATCTCCATCGATGAGATCGAGCCCAGAAGCTTTTCCTTCAACAACCCCTTCGGGGCCTGTCCCACCTGTTCCGGTCTGGGATTCAAGATGGAATTTGACATCGACCTGATGATACCGGACAAGAGTAAAAGTATCATGGACGGGGCCATCACCGTGATGGGCTGGCAGTCCGCCAATAATAAAAAAAGCTATACCTATGCCATTCTGGATGCCCTGGCCAGGGAGTATGGTTTTGAACTAAACACGCCTTTTGAGGATTATCCTCCGGAGATCCAGGATGTTCTGATTTATGGTACCGGAGGCCGGGAGGTCAAAGTTTATTACAAGGGCCAGCGGGGCGAGGGTATCTATGACGTGGCTTTTGAAGGCCTGATCCGTAATGTCCAGCGCCGCTACCGGGAGATCAGCTCGGAAAGGCAGAAGGCCGAGTATGAGAATTACATGGCAGTGACTCCCTGTGAGTCCTGTCAGGGAAGGCGCTTAAAGCCGGAATCCCTGGCGGTGACTGTAGGAGATTATAATATTTATGAGATGACCAGCCTTTCCGTGAAGAAGCTTTACAATTATTTTATGGAAGGACTGGAACTGACAGACCGCCAGAAGATGATTGGCAAGCAGATCCTCCGGGAGATACGGGGCCGGGTGGGCTTTCTTAATGATGTAGGCCTGGACTACCTGAGCCTGTCCCAGCCCACGGCAACCCTGTCCGGCGGCGAGGCCCAGAGGATCCGTCTGGCCACCCAGATCGGGTCCGGCCTGGTGGGTGTGGCCTACATTCTGGATGAACCCAGTATCGGCCTCCACCAGAGAGATAATGATAAGCTGATCGAGGCTCTGAAGAGGCTCCGGGACCTGGGCAACAGCCTGCTGGTGGTGGAGCACGATGAGGATACCATGCTGGCGGCGGACTATATCGTGGATATTGGGCCGGAAGCCGGCTCCAGTGGCGGAGAGATTGTTGCCGTGGGAACGGCCGACGATATTATGAGGAATCCGGACTCTATTACCGGAGCCTACCTGAGCGGCAGGATGACCATACCTGTGCCTGACAGCCGAAGAAAGCCCCAGGGCTTCCTGACGGTCAAAGGAGCCAGGGAGAACAACCTGAAGGACATTGATGTCAGCTTTCCTCTGGGAGTATTTACCTGCGTGACCGGTGTGTCCGGTTCCGGCAAGAGTTCCCTGGTCAATGAGATTCTTTACAAGCGGCTGGCCTGTGTCCTCAACCGGGCCCAGATCAAGGCCGGCAAGCATAAGAAGATTCTGGGGACAGAGAACTTGGACAAGATCATTAATATCGACCAGTCACCTATCGGAAGAACCCCCAGGTCCAACCCGGCCACCTACACCGGTGTCTTCGATCAGATCCGGGAATTATTTTCCCTGACCAAGGATGCCAAATCCAGGGGCTATGACAAGGGCCGGTTCAGCTTCAACAAAAAGGGCGGTCGCTGTGAGGCCTGCGCCGGAGACGGCATATTAAAGATCGAGATGCATTTCCTTCCGGATGTCTACGTTCCCTGCGAGGTCTGCCACGGCAAGCG
>DLBH01000034.1:26120-55570 GCA_002494165.1 Lachnospiraceae bacterium UBA7026
TGCCACGGCAAGCGCTATAACCGGGAGACTCTGGAGGTAAAATATAAGGGAAAGAATATTTTTGATGTTCTGGATATGACGGTAGAAGAAGCCTGTGATTTCTTTGATACCATCCCGGCGATCCGGCGGAAGATGGAGACCCTGCGGGATGTGGGACTGGGCTATATTAAGCTGGGTCAGCCTTCCACAACCATTTCCGGTGGTGAGGCCCAGAGGGTCAAGCTGGCCACGGAATTGAGCCGGCAGAGCACCGGCAGAACCATTTATATCCTGGACGAGCCCACCACCGGCCTTCATTTCGCCGATGTCCATAAACTGGTGGATATCCTGCAGCGATTGACGGAGGGCGGCAACACGGTGGTCGTGATTGAACATAATCTTGAAGTGATCAAGAATGCGGATTACATTATTGACATGGGTCCGGAAGGCGGTGAAGGCGGTGGAACCGTAGTGACTAGTGGCACGCCGGAAGAGGTGGCTGCCGTGCCGGGATCCTACACAGGCAGATATCTGAAGAAGTATCTGGACCGGAGGAATGGTTAAGGTTTTCAGACCGGATAAAAAGTGTTCCCAGCAATGGAACCGGTCTGACATATCTTAGAAAACAATAGAAATAAATCTGAATTATCTTGAAAAATAATAGAAGTGAATTTGAATTACTTTGAAAATAATAAAAGTGGATCTGAATTGCCTTAAATCGTGAAAGTAAAGGATTTCTATATGGAAAAGAATCAGGAGAGAACCAAGGTTCTTTTGGTGGGAGTAAATGTGAATAGTGACCCGGACTTCGAGTCAGGCCTGGAAGAACTGGCCAGTCTGGCTGAGGCCTGTGATATGGAGGTTGTCGGTGTCGAGACCCAGAACGTGGCCCAGGTCAACACGGGAGTTTATGTGGGAAAGGGCAAGGTGGATGAGATCAAGGCCGTGGCCCATATGCTGGAGGCAGACATGGTAGTCTTCGATAATTCCCTGTCCCCCATGCAGCTGCGTAATCTCAACGAGATTATTGAAAGGCCTGTCATTGACAGGACCAATCTGATCCTGGAGATATTTTCCACCAGAGCCAGGACCCGGGAGGCCCAGATCCAGGTGGAGACAGCCAGACTCCAGTATGAACTGCCCAGACTGGCCGGCCTTGGACAGGTCCTGAGCCGGCAGGGAGGCGGCAGCGGCGGCGGTTTTGCCAACAAGGGAGCTGGCGAGAAGAAGCTGGAGCTGGACCGGAGAAAGATCCGCCACCGGATTTCCGAATTAAAGAAGGAACTCAAAGAGGTGGAGAAGAACCGAGCCACCCAGAGAAAGAGGAGATTATCCCAGGGCATCCCCCTGGTATCCCTGGTGGGCTATACCAATGCCGGCAAGTCTACCCTGATGAATGCCCTGATTGAGCACTACGACCTGACGGAGCAGGAAGCTGGCCCGGCAGGGTCAGACCTGGATCAGAATCAGGCCGGTCAGGAGAAAAAAGACCACAAGAGCCGCAAGGTTTTTGTGGAGGATATGCTCTTTGCTACCCTTGATACCACGGTCCGGAAGATCTCCCTTCCTGACAAGAAGGAATTCCTGCTTTCTGATACTGTTGGTTTTATCAACAAGCTGCCCCACAATCTGGTGGAGTCCTTCCGGTCGACCCTGGAGGAGGTCAAGTATGCGGATCTTTTGATAGAGGTGGTGGATTATTCCGACCATAAATATGAGGAACAGATGGCTGTGACGGCAGAGACCCTGCGGGAACTGGGGGCTGAGACCATCCCTTGTATCCATGTCTTTAATAAGTGTGACCTGGTGGAAGCCAGGGAGCCGGACAAGGTCCCCTGGAGCCTTCCCCACAAGGGTCATAACTGCATTTACATGGCCGCCGGCCGGAAGGTCGGTTTGGACCAGCTGACGGATATGATTTCTGAGGCTGTATTCGGGGATTATATTGACTGTACCATGTTGATTCCCTATGACCAGGGTGCCCTGGTTTCCTATTTTAATGACAATGCCACGGTCCTGGAGACGGAGTATCTGGCAGAAGGGACCAGGATGCGTATGCAGTGTCTCCTAAAAGACCTGCAGAAATATAAGGAATATGTCCTGCTATAAGTGAAAAAGGAAATATGGCCAGTTTTGGGACTAAGATAAATGAAAATTCAAGCCAGTCCTGGGACTAAGATAAGTGGAAATGCAGGTCAGACCTAGGATATAGAGACAAGTGGAAATGCAGGTCAGACCTGGGATAAAAATAATAGAATTACAGGACTGTCCGGATGATTTTGGGAAAAGGCGAAGCAGGCCTGGCAGGAAATACTGAGAAGTATCGAAGAGATATTAATTTAGCTATAAAAGAAAATCATTTTTTCTCTCGCAGTTTTCCGTGATATAGTATAGGCAAACACAAAGAGGACCGGCAGGGTAAAGAGAAGCTGCCGGGACCGGAGTGTCATATGGAGGAGGGATGCTATGCTGAAATTCACTTTGATGAGAAATCTGTTCAAAGAATTGAATCCTGCCAGGATGGAAGGGGTTTTCCAGAAGAGGGTAAGGGATGTTTTCTCCAGGTCCATGCTTGTTGACTATGAGGAAGTTCCGGAGGTCCGGGCCTTTACCATGCAGGAGAGATCGGTATCCTACGGAGTTCTCTATTATCTTTTTATCAATGATGAGAGACAGGCGGCAGACCTGGAGGATTTAAAAGTGAAGAAATTCCTCCTGGCCTTTTACGGAGACCATTTTCCCTCTTACCTGAAGGAAGAATATCAGAAGCTGTCGGAGCTTGAGGAAGATGAACTGGAAAAGCTGAACATACTGGACTGCTTTCTTCCGGACAATATGCCTGGCCACCATGACGGCTATGCTTTTAAGGAACTGCAAACCCTGGAGGATATCCGGGCAGGGAGAACCGGAGATGAAGACAAGCCTAAATACGGCTTTCCAGGTCTGATTTTCGCTAAGAAATACGATCCGGAAAACAAGAAGGATTGACAGCAGTTATGACTGACAGCAAAAAAACTGTCAACAAAAAGGATTAACAGCAAAAAGAACTGGCAATAAAAAGGACTGGCAGCAAAAAGGATTGACAGTAGGAAGACCAGGCCAAGTATATATTGAGAAGATACAAGCAAACCATAGGTTGGAATGATAAAGAAAGGAAATAAGAGATGAAAATAGTTTTTCTTGATGCGGCAACAGTAGGTGAAGACCTTGATCTGTCGGCTTTTTCCGGGCTGGGTGAATTTGTAACTTATCCCTTTTCAACCCCGGAACAGGCGGCGGAGAGAACGGTGGATGCGGATATTATTATTGTTAATAAGGTACTGGTCAATGAGCAGACCATTGGAAATGCGGACCATCTGAAGTTGGTCTGTGAGGCGGCGACAGGGATCAATAATCTTGATACAGACTACCTGGACCAGAGAGGGATACCCTGGAAGAATGCGGCCGGCTATTCCACGGAGCCGGTGGCCCAGCATACCTTTGCCCTGCTTTTCTACCTTTTAGAGAAGCTGTCCTATTATGATCAGTTTGTCAAGTCCGGCAAGTATGCGGCCGGGCCCAACTTTACCAATCTTGATGAACCCTACAATGAGATCAAAGGCAAGGTCTGGGGCATCATCGGCCTGGGAACTATAGGAAGAAGAGTGGCCCAGATTGCCGAGGTTTTCGGCGCTGAAGTAATCTATGCCTCTGCTTCAGGAGCGGCTCCCCAGGAAGGCTACCATCAGGTAAGCCTGGATGAGCTTTATGAGAAGGCTGATATTATCTCCATTCATGCCCCCCTCAATAAATATACAGAAAACCTGATTAATAAAGACAGTCTGGCCAAGATGAAAAAGTCCTGTATCCTGCTGAATCTGGGAAGGGGACCCATCGTGGTGGAGGAAGACCTGAAGGAGGCTTTGGAGCAGGGCCAGATCGCCGGGGCAGGCCTGGATGTTCTGGTTAAAGAGCCCATGGATGAAAAGAATCCTCTGCTGGAGATCCAGGACAGCCGCAGGCTGATTATCACTCCCCACATCGCCTGGGCCAGCCAGGAAGCCAGGGACCGTCTGATGAAGATTGTATACGATAATATTTGCCAATTCCAGAATGATATGGTAGATTAAAACTTCCGGTAAAACCAGTAATGGACCGGTCTAATCCAGGCCGGTTTTTTCATGAAAAACTATAAAGTGATGGCCGGTACTTTAGCGACTGGCAAGGATCAAGATGAGGAACATAATATAAGGAGGAGTACCATTGTCCAGAGAGAAAGTCATCGTAATAGATTTCGGAGGACAGTACAACCAGCTGGTGGCCAGGAGGGTCCGTGAGTGTAAAGTCTACTGTGAAATCTACTCCTATAAAACAGATTTAGGGAAAATCAAGGCCTTGGAGCCCAAAGGGATTATCCTTACCGGAGGGCCCAACAGCTGCTATCTGGAGGGAGCGCCCACTTGTTCAAAGGAACTTTTTGAACTGGGGATTCCGGTTCTGGGACTTTGTTACGGGGCCCAGCTCATGCAGCATGTCCTGGGCGGCAAGGTGGAAAGAGCCGACAAACAGGAATACGGAAAGACAGTTGTTGAGGTGGATACAGACTCTCTTCTTTTTAAGGACATTCCCCGGGAGACCATCTGCTGGATGAGTCATTTCGACTACATTTCCCAGACGGCGCCAGGTTTCAGGAGTATCGCCCGGTCTAAGGACTGCCCGGTAGCAGCGGCGGAAAATACGAAAGCCCGGCTTTACGGGATCCAGTTCCATCCGGAGGTTCTTCACACGGAAAAAGGCAAGGAGATTCTTCATAATTTTGTTTATGAGATCTGTGGCTGCAGTGGTGACTGGAAGATGGATTCCTTTGTGGAGTCTTCCATCAAGGCCATTCGTGACAAGGTGGGAGACGGCAAGGTGCTCTGTGCCTTGTCCGGCGGTGTGGACTCTTCGGTGGCAGCGGTCCTGCTGTCAAAGGCTGTAGGCAGTCAGCTTACCTGTGTATTTGTAGACCATGGCCTGCTCCGGAAAAATGAAGGAGATGAGGTGGAGGCAGTATTCGGACCGGAAGGAGATTACGACCTCAACTTTATCCGGGTCAATGCCCAGCATCGTTTTTATGTGAAGCTGGCAGGTGTGACGGAGCCGGAAGAAAAAAGAAAGATTATCGGTGCGGAGTTCATCCGCGTTTTCGAAGAAGAAGCAAAGAAGATCGGGGCCGTAGATTTCCTTGCCCAGGGAACCATTTACCCGGATGTGGTGGAGAGCGGCCTGGGCGGAGAGTCCGCTGTCATAAAGTCCCACCACAATGTGGGTGGGCTGCCTGACTGTGTGGACTTCAAGGAGATTATTGAACCCTTGAGGGACCTGTTTAAGGATGAGGTCCGCAAGGCCGGACTCCAGCTGGGCATTCCCGAATATCTGGTTTTCCGTCAGCCCTTCCCGGGACCGGGTCTGGGAATCCGGATTATCGGCGATATCACCGAGGATAAGGTCCGCATCGTCCAGGATGCAGATTACATTTACAGGGAGGAGATCGCCAGGGCAGGTCTCGACCAGGATTTCAACCAGTATTTTGCTGCCCTGACCAATATGCGGTCTGTGGGTGTCATGGGAGATGAGCGTACTTATGATTATGCCGTAGCCCTGCGGGCTGTGAATACGGTAGACTTTATGACGGCAGAGGCAGCCCAATTGCCCTACGAGGTCCTTAATAAGGTCATGAACCGGATTATTAATGAGGTTAAGGGCGTCAACCGCGTCTTCTATGACCTGACCAGTAAACCACCGGGAACGATTGAGTTTGAATAGTAGACAAAACCCCCTCAGACCGTATGAATACGTGGTTTGAGGGGTTCTTTTTCCTCTGTGATACTATTTTGATAATCATTCGATATCAACTTTTACAGACTTTGTTTCACAGTCTCTTTTCTTCACTAACATATGCTTCAATTGCTTTCTCCACGGTTCGGTTAATGGATTCATCAGCTTTAAAAGCTGCGACAGCAAGAGCCCTGTGTAATTCTGGACGAATTCGAATATTAAAAGATCCTTTGTATTCTTTCTCTGGTATTTTTCCTACTTCTTTACAGAATTCCAAGTAATCATCCACAGCTAAATGAAACTCTTTTTCCACAAAACATGGTATTGAATATCGGCAGTGGGCCGGCAAAGTTTCAAATGTTGTGATAGAGAGAACTTATCACTGACGATAATATCAAACGATTTTTCAAATTCATAGTCAGATGATAGGATATAGCTATCATAATTAGTAAGGAATTCCTCCAACTCCCAGATAACACGGAATGAAAAGGAGAAAGATATCATGAGTGAATACAGATTTGAAACATTACAGCTGCACGTAGGACAGGAACAGGCAGACCCGGCTACCGATTCCAGGGCCGTACCCATCTACCAGACCACATCCTATGTCTTTCATGACAGCCGGCATGCGGCAGACCGTTTTGGCCTGGCTGACCCCGGTAATATTTACGGCAGACTGACCAATTCTACCCAGGATGTGCTGGAGAAGAGAATCGCTGCCCTTGAAGGTGGAAGTGCCGCCCTGGCCCTGGCCTCAGGATCCGCCGCCATCACTTATACCATAGAGGCCCTGGCTGCCAATGGCGGCCACATCGTGGCCCAGAAGACCATCTATGGCGGCAGCTATAATCTGCTGGCCCACACCCTGCCCCAGTACGGTATTGAGACCACTTTTGTAGACGCCCATAACCTGGAGGAACTGGAGGGGGCCATCCAGGATAATACAAGGGCCGTTTATCTGGAGACCCTGGGTAATCCCAACAGCGATATCCCTGATATCGATGCTATCGCTGAGATTGCCCACAGCCATGGGCTTCCGGTGGTAGTGGATAATACCTTCGGGACACCTTATCTGATCAGACCTATTGAGCACGGGGCGGATGTCGTAGTCCACTCAGCCACCAAGTTTATCGGAGGACATGGTACTACCCTGGGAGGCATTATCGTGGAGGCCGGCAAGTTTGACTGGAAGGCAAGCGGTAAATATCCAAATATTGCTGCTCCTAATCCCAGCTACCATGGTATATCCTTCTATGATGTCCTGGGACCGGCAGCCTTTGTGACTTATATCAGAGCGATTCTTTTGAGAGATACGGGCGCGACCATCTCACCCTTCAACGCCTTCCTTCTTTTACAGGGTGTGGAGACTCTCTCCCTTCGCCTGGAAAGGCATGCGGATAATACAAAGAAGGTCGTGGATTTCCTGAAGAACCATCCCCAGGTAGAAAGAGTGAATCATCCTTCCCTGGCTGATCATCCGGACCATGCCCTCTATGAGAGATATTTCCCCAATGGAGGCGCATCCATTTTTACCTTTGAGATCAAGGGCGGTCAGGAGGAAGCCTGGAAATTCATTGACGAGCTCCAGATCTTTTCCCTGCTGGCCAATGTGGCAGATGTAAAGAGCCTTGTCATTCATCCCGCGTCCACAACCCATTCCCAACTTTCTTCTGAGGAGCTTTTAGACCAGGGAATTAAAGCTAATACCATCCGTCTTTCTGTCGGCACGGAACATATCGATGATATCATTGCAGACCTGGAAAATGCTTTCTCAGCCCTCTGATACTGATTATTGATTATTATGGAGTCAGCAAAGGCAGATAGGGCTGCTTTCTGACCTAAAAAATATATGAATGCTTTCAAAAAGTGGAGTCCTTTTATGGGGGCTCCACTTCTGTATTATACAGCCGGTTTTCAAGGCAGGGGATCCAGACTACTGTAGTAGGGGAAGCTGTGATTGCCCTCATAGTTTCTGCAGAGGTCGATGAATTTCCTGGCTGAGGGCATGAGAAACTTGTCTTTGTGGTGGATGATGTAAAAGCTGCGGCGGAAATCCAGGCCATCCACATCCACGGTGACAATAAGGCCGCGGTTTAGTATGGGCTTTATCATTCTCTGTGGCAGGACAGCGATTCCCAGGCCGGTGATGACGGCATTGACCAGGGCACTGGTACTCATGGCTTCCCAGGCGGGAACCACATGGATGCCGGCGTGGCCGATCACCCGCTCAAAAACTTCCCTGGTACCGCTGCCGTGCTCCCTGAGGAGGAAGGGCTGGTTTTTAAAATCCTCTATGGAGATGACCTGGCCCTGCTTCCAGCCTTTTTTTGCTGAGCAGACGACACAGAGCTGGTCCTCCATATAGGCCTCTGAGACCAGCTTGGGGCTGTGGGGGATGCCCTCGATGAGAGCACAGTCCAGTTCATTGGTCAGTATTTTCTCTTCCAGGTGGTCAGACTGCTCGATAGAGACCCTGATATCGACACCAGGGCAGAGCTCTGAAAATGCTTTGACATAGCCGGGCAGGAACTGGGAACCTATGGTTATGCTGGCCCCTACCCGCAGGATGCCCTTGGAATCCCAGTCCCTTAGGCCAGTCTCCATGTCCCTGAAAAGGTCAGAAATCAATATGGCATAATGCATGAAATGCTGGCCGGCGTCGGTGATCTTCAGGCGGCGGCCTATACGGTCAAAAAGTCTGACTCCATAATAGTCCTCCAGCTCTTTGATGGCCAGACTGACAGCCGGCTGGGTGATATGGAGGGTCTTGGCAGCCCTGGTGGAATTGTAGCCGGATTCACATACGGTGCGGAATATAATCATATGGCGTAGGGTCATGATTTTCTCCTTAAATAGATTTTATATGGTTCTTATATAGAAATACTTATTATTTTAGTTAAAATATATTATTTAAGTTATTTAAAGTCAAGGAGTATAATGTGTTTTGATGCGGAATTAAAAAGCAATATTGAGAAATGACTACACAGCAAGCATCAGGACTGTGTTATGAAAGGATTGACATGGATACTTTAGAGATTTTAAGGAGCTTGGCCATCATTATTCTTAGCGCAAAATTTTTCGGTCTGGTAGCCCGCAGACTGAAGGCGCCCCAGGTGGCTGGCGAGATCGTTGCGGGACTTATTATCGGGCCGTCTCTTCTTAGTCTGGTTCAGGATAGCGATTTCCTGTCGGGTATGGCGGAGATCGGTGTCATACTACTCATGTTCAGTGCCGGTCTGGAGACGGATATCGAGAAACTGAAGAAATCAGGAATTAAAGCGACGATCATAGCCTGTGTCGGCGTTCTGCTTCCCCTGATTTGCGGAACCATCCTCTATATGGCCTTCTATGGATTCGCTGCCTATGGGTCCCCTGAATTTATCAAGGCAGTATTCATTGGAACCATACTGACAGCCACATCGGTCAGCATCACCGTCCAGGTCCTTAAGGAGCTGGGAAAGGTTTCCACGGAAGTGGGAACGACCATCATGAGCGCAGCCATCATAGATGATGTACTGGGTATCGTTGTTCTGACAGCCGTCCTGAGCCTGAAAAATCCCAACGCCAACCTGGGTCTGGTCTGTATCAAGACCATGGCTTTCTTTGGCCTGTCCCTGATTGTTGGCATTATCATATTTAAAATAATGGAAGTCATTGACAGAAGATGGCCCCATACCAGAAGAATTCCTATCATGGGCATGGCTCTGGCCTTTGTCATGGCCTATGTGGCAGACAAGTATTTCGGGGTTGCCGACATTACAGGCGCCTATGTGGCAGGAATCATTTTATCCTCCCTGGATGATTCCGAATATATTGACAGGAAGATGGACATCAGCTCCTACATGCTTTTCGGTCCCATTTTCTTCGCCAGCGTCGGTCTGCAGACCAATTTAAGAACGGTGGACATGTCAATTTTTGCCTTCTCCGCGGCCTTTGTCATAGTAGGCCTCCTGGGAAAGGTGGTCGGCTGTGGTCTCATATCCAAGCTTTTGAAATATAATAATTCAGACAGTTTAAAGATTGGAGTAGGTATGATGACCCGGGGCGAGGTGGCTCTGATCGTGGCTCAGAGAGGTCTGAAGGCGGGAATCATGGACAGTAAATATTTTACAGCTGTCATTTTGCTGATCGTAGTCAGCTCCATTCTGACCCCGATCTGCATGAAGGCCATTTATGCCGCTGACGGGAGACAGGTTAGTCCCGTGGCCGAATGTTAAAGCAGGACGGGTAAAATACTTGCCCTATAGGATATATTATATATTTTTAATACTAGTGATATGCAGAATCCGGGAGGGTTCTGCATATTTTTTTAGACCCATGACGGTCGGCAGACCCCAATGCCGGGATGGGGAACCTTGAAATGCCCCATGGTCCTTGATAGAATAGAGAAAAGACAGGTTATAAAGACTTTTTGGAATAAATGATAAGAGGAATGGTATAAAAACCATTTGAAAGGTTAGTCAGGGATAGAGGAGAAGGATGATGAAGGAATTGAAACTGGCTCTTTTGGGCTTCGGTGTGGCAGGGAAGGCATTTTCCCAGATACTGCTTGACAGACATGACGCGATTTGGGAGGATAAGGGTCTGGATGTCAAGGTGACCGCCATCACAACCGGCAGGTCAGGATGTCTGGTGGATCCGGAGGGAATCGATCTGGCCCGGGCCCTGGAGCTTATGGAAGCCCGGGGGTCCTTCCAGCCGGGGGATCCCGGCTACAGGGAAACAGACAGTCTGACGGTAGTCAGGGAGGGGGATTACGATGCCCTCATTGAGATGACACCGACCAATATAAAAAATGGTCAGCCGGCTATAGATTATCTGACCTGGGCCCTGGAGCGGGACAAGCACGTGATCACGGCCAACAAGGGACCGGTGGCCTTTGCTTATGGACGGCTTAAAAAGCTGGCCAGGGAAAAAGGCAGGTGCTTTTTCTATGAAACCAGCGTTATGGTGGGGACCCCCCTTTTTAATATGGCAGAGACCTGTCTGCCCTACTGTAAAGTAAAGGGTGTCCGCGGTCTTTTAAATGCCAGCTGCAATTATTTTCTGGAGGAGCTGGGCCGGGGCAGGTCCTTTGACCATATTATGGAGGAGGCCAGGCGGGCAGGCTTTCTGGAAGCAGATCCCTCCCAGGACCTGGATGGCTGGGATGCGGCTGTCAAGTTAACCGCTCTTATGAATGTCTTTATGAATGCGGAAATGGACCCGGCCCGGGTGGAGCGGACTGGAATCAGAGGGGTGACCGCTGACCAGGCCAGAGAGGCCTTGGCCCGGGGGAAAAAGATCCGCCTTCTCTGTCAGGGTCACATGGATTGTGAGGGAAGGCCGGTGGCTGTCGTAAGGCCGGAGGAGATTCCCTTTGATGATCCCCTGGCCGCTTCTGATCTTGTGGCCTGCCTGAGGCTGGATACGGACCTGATGGGCCCCATTAGCATCGGCCATCACAAAATGGAGCCAGGCCAGACCGGTTATGGCCTTTTCTCGGATCTGGTCAGGCTGGTCCGGCATGTGGCGGAGACTCTCTGAAAGGAACATAGCAGAAAAGCCGGGTATTTATTTTTATAAAGATTTAAGAATTTGAAAATATTTTTACTTTAAAAAGTTGACAAATCAACTTTGCAATGCTAGAATCCCAAATGTCATTTTTCAACAGATTATGGATAAATATAGCATTTCCAACAGGGAGGAAAGTAAAAATATGAGCAGTCAGAGTAAGATACAGGTGATTATAGATTCAACGACAGATATAGGGGACCAGTTCAGGGACCGGGTGGAGATTGTACCACTGACGGTATCCTTTGGTGACAGGGAATACTTAGATGGTATTGATCTGACCAGGAATGACTTTTACAGCAAGCTGGAGTCAGAAGAACTTCTGCCCACTACCAGCCAGGCTCCTCCTACTGCCTTCGAGAAGGTTTTTTCCCAGGTCCGTCGGAATGGGCAGGAAGGAATTGTCATCACGGTGGCTTCTGAGTTTTCCGGAACATTTCAGAGTGCCTGCATAGCAGCCCAGGATTATCCGGAGATCCGGGTGGTTGACAGTAGGAGTGTGGCCATTGGCGCAGGAATTCTGGCTGAGTATGCTATCCGTTGTGTGGACCAGGGCATGGGTTTGGACCAGTTGGTCGGAGAACTGGAAAAGAAGAGGGAGAAGATCTGTCTGGTAGCCATGCTGGATACCCTGGAGTACCTGAAGCGGGGCGGCAGGATTTCCAAAACCGTGGCCTTTGCCGGAGGAGTTCTCAATATTAAGCCGGTGGTCACGGTCAAGGAGGGGGAGATCCTGATCCTTGGTAAGGCCCGGGGAGCTAAAAGGGCCAATAATCTCCTGGTAGAGCAGGTGGAGAAGAATGGTGTTGACTACAGTCTGCCGGTTCTGCTGGGTTACACCGGAACTTCTGATGAATTACTGCAGAGATATATCCAGGCCAGCGGCAGTCTCTGGGAAGGCCGGCTGGAAAGGCTGGACCAGGCCCAGATCTGCAGCGTGGTCGGCTGCCATGCCGGCCCGGGAGCCGTGGCAGTGGCATTTTTTAAGGCTTAGTTCCGGAAAGAGGCAGGCGGCAGGAACTGCAAAAAGAACTGACGGCAGCAGATAGCAAAAAAGAGCAGACAGTGACAGATATGGAGAAGACAGAAGAGAGGAGAAGGCAGCAAAATGGATAGGTTTGAACATTTTACCCTTTCAGTGTTCAGCATCACTCATTACTGGAACAAGATTGCTACTGATGGGATGAGACAGCTTGGTATGAAGGGGGCCTATGCCCTCTATCTGGTGATTCTGGCGGGAGCCGAAGAGGGTCAGGAGATTACGTCAGCCCGGCTGGCAGAGATGGCAGGGAGAGACAAGGCTGATATTTCCAGGGCTATTTCGACATTTCAGAAAAAGGGTCTGGTAGAGCCCCATGGGACCAGCCGTTACCGGGCTCCTATCCGGCTGACGGATAAGGGCCAGCAGCTGGCAGACCAGATCCGGCAAAAGGCCAATGAAGCCTTGAAGGCGGCCGGCCAGGGCCTTTCTGAGGAGATGAGGTCCCACATGTACAAGTCTCTGGATATCATCGCTGATAACATGAAGGAGATCTGCCGGGACCTGTAATTATATGAATTGGTTTTATGACCTGCGGGAGGTTGAAATGAATCCAAAATGTGAGATGTGTTTTGGGTTTATTTCAGCTTCAACCCGCAGGTTTTTTAATTCCTGGGGTTTTTCCAGTCTCCAATGTCGCTGCCATGACCACCTCCGGCGGGGAGGCCGCAGGCAGACTCTGTCTAAATTTCAGCATTTTCCCGGAAATATAATGAAAGAGGTTGTTTTTGGGGTCTGTAGAGTGATAAAGTACATAGTGATAAAAGTTATGGATAAAGCTGTGAAAATAGCGTAAGGCACAGTTTACAGAAATCCCTGTCAGGGGAAATGTGGACTGATGACCTCTGGGATTAACAGCTTTCCTGATAAAAGGGAGAAAACGATGGAAGAAAATAACCAACAGACCATATTCCGTAAGGAGACTATGGACAGAATCTCTTCGCCGGACCAGCTGACAGACTATCTCCGGGTGACCAATCCGGGAGTCTGGATGTTGCTGCTTGCAGTTCTCGTACTGCTGGCAGGCCTGATGGCCTGGTCGACGGTGGGAACCCTGGAGACAAAAGCACCCGCCCAGCTTGTGGTAGAAGATTACAGGGCCCGGATCTACGTCAGTGGTCCGGGATCCGTGGAGGCTGGCATGCCCCTGCGGATTGACTCCAACGAATACACCATAGCTTCGGTGGACCAGGATGAGTATGGAAGAACCATAGCCTTTGCAGAGGTGGCCCTGCCTGACGGAGCTTACAGTGGAGAGATCATCCTTGAAGAGGTTCATCCCATCAGCTTCCTCCTGGAAAGCAGGTGACCGGCTTATGGGAAAGAAGAAGAACATTCCTCTGACTAAGGGGGTTGCCAGGGTCCCTGTGATTATGCAGCTGGAGGCTCTGGAATGTGGAGCCGCCTCCCTGGCCATGGTTATGGCCTACTATGGAAAATGGGTTCCTCTGGAGCAGGTGAGGACCGACTGCGGGGTCTCCCGTGACGGGTCCAATGCAAAGAATATTTACCTGGCCGCAGAGAACTACGGCTTTGATGTGGAAGCTTACCGGATGAGTCCCGAAGAATTGAGAGAGGGCGGCCGGTTCCCCTGCATCATCCACTGGAATATGAATCATTTTCTGGTCCTTGATGGCTTTAAGGGGAATAAGGTCTACCTCAATGATCCGGCCCGTGGGGCCCTGAAAGTGACCTGGGAAGAGTTTGACCGGTCTTTTACCGGTGTAACCCTGATTCCTGTTCCCTCTGAGAACTTTGAGCCAGAAGGAAGACCAAAAAGCACCCTGGCCTTTGCCAGGAAAAGACTGGCCGGGGCTGGGGCGGCAGTGGTTTTTGTGATGCTGGTCACGGCAATTTCCTACCTTTTTGGCATAGTTAATTCGGTGAATTCCAGGATTTTTATGGACAGGATTTTGTCCGGCCTCAACGGGGACTGGCTCTATCCATTTATCTATCTTTTGATTTTGCTGGCGGTCCTTCAGCTGATGGTAGCCTGGGCCCGGGCCATCTATTCACTCAAAATCAACGGAAAGATGGCTGTGGTGGGCAGCAGCAGTTATATGTGGAAGGTTCTCCATCTTCCCATGGAATTTTTTTCCCAGAGGCTGGCCGGGGACATCCAGTCCAGGCTGGAGCTCAATGCAGAGATAGCGGGCACCCTGGTGAATACCTTTGCCCCCTTGCTTTTAAATACAGCTATGATGGTCTTTTACCTGTTGCTGATGATCCGTCAGAGTCTGCTCCTGACGGCCGTGGGTCTGACAGCCTTGCTGCTTAATATGGTCCTGTCTGCTGTCATCTCAAAAAAGAGGATCAATATTACCCGGGTACAGATGAGGGATGCCGGCAAGCTGGATGCCGCGACAGTCACAGGAATCAGCATGATTGAGACCATCAAGGCCAGCGGTGCCGAAAATGGCTTTTTCCAGAAATGGGCCGGTTATCAGGCCTCCGTAAATGCCGCAGTGGTCAGGGAGGAAAGGACCAATCAGATCCTGGGAGCCATCCCGGCCTTTCTGGCCATGCTGGCCAATTACACGGTCCTTATTTTAGGAATTCTGCTGACCATGGAGGGCCGGTTCAGTCTGGGAGCGGTTCTCATGTTCCAGGGCTTACTGACTTCTTTTATGGAGCCGGCCATGACCATGGTGGAGGCCGGCCAGACCATCCAGGAGATGCGGACCCAGATGGAGCGGGTGGAAGATGTCATGGACTATCCCGAGGATCCTGTCTTCTCTGGTAAACCGGCCGGGAATAAGACGGTGGCTGAGAGACTGGCTGAAAGCACAATCAGGACCGGCGGCCTGCCGGTGAATGCAGAATTAAAGAAGCTGGGGGGAAATGTGGAGCTTAAACATATCAGCTTTGGTTATTCCCGCCTGGCGCCTCCTTTGATTGAAGATTTTTCCCTGTCTTTGAAAAGTGGGCAGAGGGTTGCCCTGGTGGGCCCCTCCGGTTGTGGCAAGTCTACCATCTCCCGTCTCTTATCGGGCCTTTACCAGCCCTGGAGCGGTGAGATTCTTTTTGACGGGAAAGCCCCTGACGCCTATCCCCGGGATGTGCTGACAGGGTCCCTGGCCGTAGTGGACCAGGACATTATCCTGTTTTCGGACACGGTGGCCAATAATATAAAAATGTGGGATGAAAGCATTCAGGATTTTGAGATGATTCTGGCAGCCAGGGATGCCCAGATCCATGAGGATATCATGGCTCTTCCGGGGGGCTACCGGCACAGAATGACCAATGGAGGGAAAAACCTTTCCGGCGGCCAGAGACAAAGACTGGAGATCGCCCGGGTCCTGGCCCAGGACCCCACCATTATCATTTTGGATGAGGCTACTTCCGCCCTGGATGCCAGGACGGAATACGAACTGGTCAATGCCATCAGAGACCGGGGCATCACCTGTATGATCATTGCCCACCGGCTGTCCACAGTGAGGGACTGCGATGAGATCCTGGTTATGGACCAGGGCAGGGTAGTGGAGAGAGGCCGCCATGAAGATTTGATGAAAAAAGGCGGTGCCTACGCCGATCTGGTGACCAGTGAATAGCAATCCGCTGTGACTGCAAAGAACTAGTACCAAGGAAAATAATTGCTTATAAAAGAAAAGCCTGCAATTAATTAAGAGCTAGCAGTTGATCAAAGAAACCTTGAATAATCTGTGGTTTGTAAAAAATGCAGAGAGCAGAAAAGTATGTCAGGATGACAGGCAGGAAAAAAACATGTAGATGGAAAGGAGGAAGAACTGAGAATGTTTCTGTGACCTGAAGGCCAGGCCCGCCGGTGACGGCCTGGCTGGAAAGAAACAGGGCAGAGACCAGGGACTTATGTCTTTATGGGAGCAGGCTCAGTTCGAGACGACGTGGGATGGTTTGAAAATCAAATCGAAGAACGGCGCCGGGCCGACCAGCAGATGCTGGAGGACTCCTTTGTACGTGCTGCAGGTGTAGTGATGGGAGCAAGGTCCGCCCGCAAAATCGGTGACGAGCGGATTATCACTAAAACTGCCATAGATGAAATTTTGAAATATTATCATTTCAAAGGGGCAGACATACCGGAAAGTCTGATCACTGTCGAGGACCAGCTGGATTACTGCCTGAGGCCTTACGGTATGATGCGGCGGAAAGTTGATCTGACAGAGGGCTGGTATAAGGATGGCTACGGGCCGGTCCTGGCCTTCTGGGCGGAAACCGGAGACCCGGTTGCTCTTCTGCCGGCCAGTTTCAGCGGCTATTTCTATAAAGAGCCGGTCACTGATAAACATATAAAAATAGATGGAAGAACAGCCGGCCTTTTTGAGAGGGAGGGAATCTGTTTCTACCGCCCCCTTCCCCAGAAAAAGCTGGGCATAGGGGACCTGTTGGTCTACATAAAGAATTGTCTGTCTCTGGGCGACCTGGCCCTGCTGGCAGCCGCCACCCTGGCGGTAACCCTGGTGGCCATGCTATTGCCGGAAATCACAAAGATCCTGACCGGGCCTGTGCTGGCCAGCGGCAGGACAGAAGCCCTGACCGGTATCGGTATCTGTCTGGTATGCATAGCCATATCCAGCCAGCTGCTGGCCAGTATAAAAGGCCTGCTTCAGACCAGGATTAATACCAAGACTTCCATGGGCGTCCAGGCCTCCATGATGATGAGGATCATGTCCCTGCCGGCCAGCTTTTTTGACCGTTACAGTCCGGGTGAACTGAGGAGCCGGTCCATGGCTGTTAACCAGCTTTGCTCCATGATGGTGAATACCATACTGGCAGCGGGCCTGACTACGGTCTCGTCCCTTCTTTATTTCGGTCAGATTTTCCACTTTGCTCCTGTTTTGCTGCTGCCGGCCCTGCTGATCCTTTCACTGACGGTAGGCTTTACCATAGCCAGCACCCTGGTCCAGGTCCGCCTTGACCGGAAGAAAATGGATCTGGCCGCGAAGGAATCGGGCATTAGCTACGCATTGATTACAGGAGTGGAAAAGATCAGACTGGCCGGGGCTGAAAAGCGGGTGTTTGCCAAATGGCTGACTCTCTATGCCGATGGTGCGGAGCTTAGCTTCAATCCACCCCTCTTCCTCATAATTAACGGGGTAATCAGTATGGCCATAGGGCTTTTCTCCAATATCATCCTCTACTATCTGGCGGCGGCTAACCAGGTCGGTCAGTCTTCCTATTTTGCCTTTACGGTGGCCTATGGAGCCTTAATGGGAGCCTTCATGTCCCTGTCGGGGACAGCCCTGACTGCAGCCCAGATCAGGCCTATCCTGGAAATGGCAGAGCCCTTCCTGAAAACAGAGCCGGAAAGCTCGCCGGATAAAGAAATCGTTACGCGGATTTCCGGCGGAATCGAGCTGGATCATGTGTCCTTCCGTTACAGTAAGGACGGGCCCTATATTTTACAGGACCTGTCATTGAAAATCAGACCCGGCGAGTATGTGGCCCTCACAGGCAGAACCGGCTGTGGTAAATCCACCCTCCTGCGGCTGCTGCTGGGCTTTGAGAAGCCGGAAAAAGGAGCCATCTACTATGATGGAAGAGACCTGAACGGCTTAGACCTTTCTTCTCTCAGGAGGAAAATAGGCACTGTTCTCCAGGATTCCGGCCTTTTCCAGGGAAGTATATACTCCAATATTGTAATTACAGCTCCTGAACTGGGATTGGATGCAGCCTGGGAGGCAGCGGACCAGGCAGGAATTGGTGATGATATCAGGGCCATGCCCATGGGCATGCACACGGTCATAGGTGAGGGCCAGGGAGGTATCTCCGGCGGCCAGCGGCAGCGGATTATGATTGCCAGGGCCATAGCACCTAAGCCCAGACTCCTGTTCTTTGATGAGGCTACTTCTGCCCTGGATAATAAAACCCAGCGGCAGGTGGCTGAGTCTCTGCAAGACATGGGCTGTACCCGGCTTGTCATTGCCCACCGGCTGTCTACCATCCGTCATTGTGACAGGATTCTGTTTCTGGAGGATGGAAGAATTAAAGAGGAAGGGACTTATGACCAGCTGATAGATTTAGCCGGCAGCTTTGCCAGACTGGTAGACCGGCAGCGGCTGGATCAAGAGCCCAAAGAGCAGTAACGGAATCCGGCCACCTATCAGTGATTAAGGAATATCTGCTGGAATATTTTCTGTTAAGAACGGTAAAGATATAAAAATATAATATATTGATATAATTAGATATAGGAGGGAAAATGAATAAAAACTCAGAGCAGGCAAAGGAAGAAAATATGAGACAGACCGGGATGAAGGAAAAAGAAATCCCTGTCACGGAAATTGGTCCTATCCACATTGGGCAGACAGAAAATGCTGAGGCAGGAACGGGCTGTACCGTCCTGATCAGTAAGGAAGGGATGCCGGCCGGTCTCGATGTCCGCGGCGGTGGTCCCGCTTCCCGGGAATCTGAATTGTTAAAGCCTATGGCGGCAGCCTCACAGATTCATGGACTCGTCCTGGCAGGCGGCAGTGCCTTTGGCCTGGGGGCAGCCACTGGAGTAATGCAGTACCTGGAAGAGAAGGGCATTGGCTATGATACCGGTATCACCAGGGTTCCCTTGGTTGTCCAGTCAGATCTTTTTGACCTGACGGTGGGAGACGCTTTTGTAAGACCTGACCAGGCCATGGGTTATGAGGCAGCCCGGCTGGCCCTGGAAGCCCCCAATTACCGGGATGGAAACTTCGGGGCAGGCTGCGGTGCCACCGTAGGTAAGATCTGTGGCATGGAGACTTGCATGAAAACCGGTATAGGCAGTTATGCCATCCAGCTGGGAGACCTGAAGCTGGGGGCCCTGGTGGCACTCAATGCCCTGGGAGATGTCCATGACTGGAAGACAGGAAAGAAAATCGCCGGCCTGCTTACGGAAGACAGGACAGGCTTCCGGGATACTATAGAGTACATGAAACAGAGTATAGCGGTAAAGGAAAACAAATATGTAACTAACACAACCCTGGGGGTTATCCTTACCAATGCTTCTTTTAACAAGACTGAGCTTTGCAAGATCGCCGGCATGGCCCACAATGGCTATGCCCGGGCCATCTGGCCTGTCCATAGCAGTGCCGACGGGGACAGTATTTATGCAGTCTCCCTGGGTTCGGTCAAGGCTGACTGGGACCTGGTGGGAACCCTGGCGGCTGATGTCATGGGCGAAGCCATAAAAAGAGCGGTCTTCCATGCGGAAGGGGCCTACGGTTATCCCTCGGCTTCAGACCTGAAGAACCTGACGGGTATCCCGGACTAAAAAAATTAAAAAAACAGTACAAGTTAAACGGACCTGTTAAATGGAAAAATAAAAAGAGCAGTGGCGACTGGACCTGCGGTCCCCTTACTGGTTTTTCAGTAAAGGGCCTGCAGGGGCCGGGCATCACTGCTCTTTATTATGTCAGCTGTATAAAATATCAGCTGTATAAAATGTCAGCTGTATAAAATGTCAACTTTTTATTATGTCAGCTGTTTATTATGACAGCCACTGATCATTCTCCGTCAAAGCTGGCGGAGACAGACTTCATCAGGTCGGCAATCTTCAGATTCTGGGGGCAGACACTTTCACAGGCCCGGCAGGAGATACAATCTGAGGCTCGGCCGTAGCCTGCGTAGATATAGTTTTCATAGTAGAGGTTTTCCTGGGACCAGCGGTTTCCTTTGACCGCCTCAGCCTGCTTTTTCACATTATAGAGGGAAAAATAGTTGGGGATGGCCAGGTTCATGGGACAGGTGTTGGTTTCTACACAGTAGCGGCAGGAGGTACAGGGGATGGCATACCAGCTCTTGAGCAGGTCCCTGACCTGCCAGAGGACATTCAGTTCTTCCTCGTTAAGGGGCTGGAAATCCTTCATGTAGGAGACATTATCCTGCATCTGTTCCAGATTGCTCATGCCGGAAAGGACAACCATGACATTTTCCAGGGAAGCCGCAAAGCGGATGGCCCAGGAGGCCGGTGACCAGTCGGGGTGCATAGCCCGCATCAGGTCTTCCGCTTCCTTGGGAAGATTGGCCAGGGTTCCTCCCTTGACAGGCTCCATGACCACGACCGGCTTGCCGTGTTTTACACAGGTCTCATAGCAGAGCCTGCTCTGGATATAGTTGCTTTCCCAGTCAAGATAGTTGATCTGCAGCTGGACGAATTCCAGCTCCGGGTGCTCGGTCAGAATCCGGTCCACCACAGCCGCATTGTCATGGGTGGAGAAACCAAGATAGCGGATCTCCCCAGCGGCCTTTCTTTCTTTGAGATAATCAAAAATCTTCAACTTCTCAGCCAGAAGATATTTGCTCAGGGTCATATTGTGAAGGAGATAGTAGTCGAAGTAGTCGACGCCGGTTTTCTCCTTTTGCTCCTGGAAGATCTTTGGAACCTGATCAGCATTTTTTATGAGGGAGAGGGGCATCTTGGAGGCCAGGGTAAAGGAATCCCTGGGAAATCTTTTCACCACATTGCGGCCCACGGCCCGCTCACTCTCGAATTCATGGTACATATAGGCAGTGTCATAATATGTGAAGCCCTGACCGGTAAAGAGATCTGCCATCTCCTTCATGGTCTCATCATTGATAGAGGTGGGATTATCCGGATCAGTTATAGGAAGTCTCATACATCCAAATCCAAGTTTCAGCATAGAATGCTCCTTTCTTTTTTAAAGACAAATAGATGATTAAATTATATCATCTGGGATAGAATTTGCTAGATAGAAAAGTTATAAATATGTTTTATTTTAGAAACAGTCAGACATGGGCAGGGCTAGGTTCCTGAAAATCCTGGGAGAGGAGGGCTGTCCTGCCGGATCCCCACCTGTAAGTAATAGGTTGTAAGCCTTGAAAAACAGGGCCAGGTCCGATAGAATGGGAAGGACAGAGGTTAATCTTTATCATTTAAAACCTTGCAGGAAAAAAGATAAGATCCTTATTTTACAGAAAGGAAGGACTTGAGATGCCAAGAGGAAGAACGGAGGCCTTCAGTGATGGTGTAATCGCTATTATCATTACTATTATGGTATTGCAACTGACACCGCCGGCGGGGGAGAGCCTGGCAAGCCTGAAGAGCCTGCTGCCTGGCTTTATCAGCTATGTGGTCAGCTTTATGTTTGTTGGGATGTTTTGGAATAATCATCACCATTTGTTCCAGGTTCTGGATAAGGTTAATGGAAAGATTCTATGGTCGAATCTTTTGCTTTTATTTTCTCTGTCCCTGATTCCGGTCAGCACCGACTGGGTCAGCAGGACCGGTTTCGGACGCCTGCCAGTGACTGTTTATATCATCATTAATATGGCCGTGACTTTCACCTATATTCTGCTGCAGTATATTATCGTCCATGCAACAGACTGTGTGATTATCAAAAAGGTGGTAAATGAGAGTAAAAAGGAGGCCGCCACTGTTTTCCTGCAATTGCTGGCCCTGGTCCTTTCTCTGTTTGCTCCTGATCCTTACCGCTATCTCATCCTGCCCTGCCTGGTTGGAGTAATTCTGCTTTGGCTGATTCCTGACCTGAGGATCGCCCGGGCCATCGATGACCGGGCCTGCGAGATCGGTGAAGGTCCGGAAGAGAAATAATGAATAACAGAGGATATTTTTGAAAGGAGTTCCCATGCAGCTGAATTGTCAGGATTGTGCTTACTACGAATATGACGAAGAGGATGATGCCTGGTATTGTACTGCCAATATCGATGAAGATGATTTCGGCAGATTGTTTGAAAGCAAGTTCCGCAATTGTCCCTATTATAGGAGGGACGATGAGTACCAGATTGTAAGAAAGCAGATATAATTGAAAAAAAGAGAACTTGAATTGATGGTAACTTTACTGCTGGTCATGCTTGGGATGACCAGCTTTTTTCTGTTTCGATATCTCCTATTTTACTGATATCATTTTCTCATCTGAAGGTCCGTTTTTTATTTATAATAAAATTAATTATAGGATGCCAAGGTGGGTTTTTCAGTAATAGCAGGGGAGGTTATTATGTATATTACAAAAGACATCAAATACGTCGGTGTCAATGATCATAATATAGATCTGTTCGAGGGCCAGTATAAGGTGCCTAACGGTATGGCTTATAATTCTTATGTCATTATGGATGAGAAGGTGGCCATCATGGACACGGTCGATGTGAATTTCGGCACCGAGTGGCTGATTAATATTGAGAAGGTTCTTCAGGGCAGGCAGCCGGACTATCTGATCGTCCAGCATATGGAGCCTGACCATTCAGCAAATATAGCTAACTTTATGGATGTGTACAAGGATGCCAGGATCGTTTCTTCCGAGAAGGCCTTTGTCATGATGAAGAAGTTCTTCGGCACTAATTTTGCCAACAGGCAGGTGGTCATTGAAAATGGTTCCACCCTCCGCCTTGGGGCTCACACTCTGGCTTTCGTGGAGGCACCCATGGTCCACTGGCCGGAGGTTGTAGTTACCTATGATATCCTGGATAAGGTCCTTTTTTCCGCAGATGGCGTAGGCAAGTTCGGGGCCAATGACGTGGAGGAGGATTGGGTCGATGAGGCCCGCCGTTACTATATCGGCATCGTCGGTATGTACGGCAACTATGTCCAGGATCTGCTGAAGATTGCCGGATCCCTGGATATCCAGGTAATTTGTCCCCTTCATGGACCGGTTCTCAGGGAGGACCTGGGTTATTATCTGACTCTCTATGACAAATGGTCTTCCTACACACCGGAAGAGGAAGGTATTGTTGTGGCCTACACTTCCGTTTACGGCCACACCAAGGAGGCGGCCCTGGCCCTGGCAGAGAAGCTGCGGACCAAGAAGGCGCCCAAGGTTGTTGTCTATGACCTGGCCAGGGATGATATGTCGGCGGCGGTCAGTGACGCTTTCCGTTACAGCAAGCTGGTGCTGGCAACCACTACCTACAATGGAAGTATCTATCCCTTCATGCATGACTACATCAACAGACTTGTGGAGCACAAATACCAGAAACGTACGGTTGCGCTCATAGAAAATGGATCCTGGGCTCCCCAGGCCTACAAACTGATGAAGCAGCTCTTAAGTAAATGTGAGAATATTACATATACAGAGAATAATGTTCATATCGATTCTGCTCTTGATGAAAAGAACTATGAAGAGATTGAGATGGTGTCCTATGAACTCTGTAAAGAGTACCTGGATGCGGCAGTCAAACCTTCCGCCATATCCAAAACAGATCCCCTCTATACTGACGGTTATGGGATCTATACCGTGACGGCAAAGGATGGGGACAAGGATGCGGGCTGTAGCTGTAATTCAGTGATGATGAATGAGGATGGCCTGATGGAAGTAACCATCAACAAGATCAGCTATACCCACGATGTGATCCTGGCCACCAGGAAGCTGAATCTGGGCCGGCTCACGGTAAAGGCTCCCTATGACCTGCTCAAGACCTTTGGCCAGAAGACCGGCCGCAAGGTAGATAAGTTCGCTCAGTGGCCCGCCAAAAGGGCAGAAAATGGCATCGTCTACCTGGCTGATTACCTGAATGCCCTCATTATGCTGGAGGTTGAAGCGACTGAGGACCTGGGAACCTACACCAAGTTTATCTGTAAGGTTCTTGATTCTTGCACTATATCCATAGATGAGACCATGACCTACTGTTATTACCAGGAGCAGGTAAAGCCTGCCCCGGCAGAAGGGGAGGCTGGCAAGCCGGCAGGCTATGTCTGTGAAATCTGCGGCTACATCTATGAAGATGATGAGCTGCCGGCAGACTTTACCTGTCCGATCTGTAAAGCACCGGCATCCAAATTTAAACCCTTGTAATCAAGTGCGTCAATGTGACATGCTTCCATAATACAATACTTAAAAAACTGCCCTGCAGGACCTGTTGTTTATCAGGCCCTGCAGGGCAGCTTTTTTGTTTTGTCTGAAAGCTTAATATCTAACTGAAAGCGTAATATCTAACGGCTTTCTCCGGCATGGGGGATGTTAGTGTACTTAACGATATCCGGATTCAGGGTTACCAGGTCATCCACGCTGAGATCGTGAACGGAGGTGTGGCCGGTAATCCTGGCGAACATGCGGAGCTCTTCCGTGGAAACATTCAGGAAGTTAGCTACTCTCTGGGCGGATGCATCCACCTTGAGGCGTTTGCGCAGGTCTGGATCCTGGGTGGCGATACCCACAGGACAGTTGCCGCTGCCGCAGATCCTGTACTGCTGGCAGGCAGCTGCGATCAGGGCTGCAGAAGCGATGGCCACTGCGTCAGCTCCCATGGCCAGTGCCTTGGCGAAATCAGAGGAAACCCGGAGGCCGCCGGTGATTACCAGGGAGATATCTGACCCTACGGAATCAAGGTATTTCCTGGCCCTGTGCAGGGCAAATATAGTAGGAATGGTGGTGGATTCACGAAGGAAGTAGGGGCTTGATCCAGTTGCGCCGCCCCGGCCGTCGATGGTGATAAAGTCGGGACCTGCAAATACGGCATGCTCCATATCCTGTTCGATCTTGCCGGCAGAAAGCTTGATACCGATAGGCCGGCCGCCGGAACATTTTCTAAGCATGTCTACCATGTCCTTGAGGTCTTCCTTGGAATTGATTTCCGGGAACTTGCTGGGACTCTGGATATCCTCTCCCACCTTCTTGCCTCTCAGTTTGGCAATCTGCTCTGTTACCTTTTCTCCTGGCAGGTGGCCGCCCATACCGGGCTTGGTGCCCTGGCCGATCTTGATTTCGATGGCATCGGCCCTTCTCAGGTTCTCATCCGTTACACTGTATTTGTTAGGAATGTATTCAAAAATATACTTGTAAGCATTATCTCTTTCTGCGGGAAGGATACCACCTTCGCCGCTGCACATGGCCGTCTTGGCCATGGCTGAGCCTCTGGCCAGGGCTGTCTTGATCTCTTCAGAGAGAGCTCCGAAGGACATATGGGAAATGTAAATCGGACTCTGCAGGATCATAGGCTTTTTGGCATGCTTGCCGATGACAGTCACTGTGTCCACCGGATCCCCATCGTTTAATGGCGGCGGATTCAGCTGGGCCCCCATAAAGAGAATGTCATCCCAGCCGGGCATGGGCATAAGGGTTCCCATGGCGGCATGGATGCTGTGGCCTGTGACAGCAATCTCATGGATTTCACTCATAAACCGGGCTGTCGGGTCCTCCCTGGCAAAGGTGGGATCGTAGGCCAGGTCTCCCTCGGCCACAGGCTTCTGCATGGGGCAGCCGCCCCCTGCCGGTTCGCCGGAAACCAGTGTGAACTTGGATATGGGCTGCTTGCAGACCGGACATCCGTCTAATTCGCTTAAAGGTTTGCCTTCTTTTTCTTCATCATAGATATAACCACAAATGCTACATGAATATACAGCCATATTTATCTCCTCCAATAATAATATTTTAACCCTGTTCCTCAATAGTCTGATGCTGCATATAATCTGCCTATTATCCTTAGTATATCCTTAAAATCAGACCTGCTTTAGGAATATTCAAGTCATGATTTAGCAAATTATCGCCTGACCTTTTTGCCTGATTTTTCTCATTAGAAAGTAGTCATGCCATTGGCTTTTCCAGCCTGCAAAATGGGAGAGCCCATTTGGAGAATTAGGAATATACAGGATTGAGATTATACAGGTTTAATATTATACAGGATTGAAATCATACAGGATTGAAATGAGGAAAGGCTGTAGCAGGAAACAGGGAAGTTTTTGAAAAAAACAGGGAAGGATACTTTGAAACAGGGCTTGGCAGGAAGAGATCAAAGCTATGAACCAGGCCATGGAAGGAAGAGGTGGAAGTTCTAAAATTATTTATTTAGAATTAGGAATTTATGCTATACTATATGATGTTAGAAGAAACTAATTATAGTACGTATAGACGAATTCCCTATAAGGTCATGATGACCAGGCAGGGGATTCCTTGAGTACAGCCGTCCTCCAGAAAAATTTTGAGACCGGGATGGCAGGACATTTCACAGGGAGAGCATAAAGATAAAATGACGAAAGGGAGTGAAAAATATGGCAAAGACAGCAGAAGAGTATAAAGCCCTGTCCATTAAAGAGTTTACCAAAGCGGCAAGAAGATATGAGACCGACCGGGCAGGAATCTACAAGATGTGCCGGAAGGATTATCCGCCTATTCTGGAGGAGATAAAGAAAGAGAATTTTGATAGTCTTCTCGATGCAGGCTGCGGAACGGCTCCCATGCTGTCTCTCCTGACAGAGCGGTATCCGGATAAGCATTATACAGGCATCGATATTACTCCGGAGATGATTCATAAGGCCAGGGCCAAAAAGCTGCCCAATACCAGTTTCCTGGTGGGAGACTGTGAGAATCTGCCCTTTAAGGATAACAGCTTTAACGTGGTGATCAATTCCCAGAGCTTCCATCATTATCCTAATCCCCAGGATTTTTTCAACAGTGTGGCCAGGGTATTAAAACCTGGCGGCAGGCTGATTCTCCGGGATAATACAGCTCCGGAGGCGGTGGTCTGGCTGGCCAACCATGTGGAGATGCCCCTGGCCAACCTGGTGGGTCACGGAGATGTGGCCATATATAGCTTGAAGGAAATCCGTGGCTTTTGTGCCAGGGCCGGGCTGGTGCCGGAAAAATGCGAGAGACAAAAAGGCTTCCGGCTTCATCTGGTGGCCAGGAAACCCCAGGTTTCCTGACCCTGGTTACCTTTTCCTTGTAATTCCTTGTGATATGTTTTATGGTATAATCATTAGCAATCCGTATCTTAAAACATTACCAATTAAAATATTAATAACCGGGGATCACCCATTGCCCTTCGCAGATTACTTTCAGCATGTTAACTAAGGGGCTGGCCCCGCAAGGAGGAAGAGCTTATGAAGTTAGGGATTATAGGAACCGGGAAGATTATCCACGAAGCCCTTCCGGCCATGGAGCCGGTAAAAAGCATTGAGAAAACCGCGATCTTTGCCCGTCCCCACAGCAGGGAAAAGGGGGAGAAGCTGGCAGTCAGCTATGGGATTTCAAAAGTGTACACGGATTATCAGCAACTGCTGGCAGAAGCAGACATTGACTGTGTCTACATTGGCCTGGTCAACAGCGCCCATTATTCCTATGCCAGGGAGGCCCTGCTGGCAGGCAGGCATGTGATTCTGGAGAAACCTTTTACCTCCACTGTAGCAGAGGCAGAGGACCTGGCAGCCCTGGCCAGGGAGAAAGGGCTCTTTATCATGGAGGCTGTGACCGTTCTCCACAGCGACCTTTTTGATAAGATGAAGGAAGCGGTGGGCAAGCTGGGACCCATTAAACTGGCTCATGCCAATTATTCCCAGTTCTCCAGCCGTTACACTAATTATAAGGCGGGCAAGGTAGAGCCGGCCTTTGACCCGGACCTGTCCGGTGGTGCCCTCTATGATATCAACCTTTATAACATCCAGTATCTGACGGCCCTCCTGGGCAACCCTCAGAAGGCAGAATATTTCCCCAACCGGGGCTTTAATGGCATTGATACCTCCGGCATCTTGATCATGACCTATCCGGAATTCACTGTGGCATGTACAGGGGCCAAGGATTGTGACGGTCCTTCCGGCATAAGCCTGCAGGGAGAGGATGGCTATATGAAGCTGGATGGTAAGCCTAACGTACCAAACAGCCTTTATCTGGAATATATTGATCCTGACCATCCGGAATTGGTGGAGAGTCCCTCCGGCGGTATGGACCGGGCTAAACTGACTTTCAGCTATGAGGCCCCTGAGGTTCATCATCGTATGACCCGGGAGTTCGAGGACTTTGCCAGGATTGTTGATACAGCTGATGCCGGAGAGGCAGAGGCCTGTATCAACCAGACTCTCAATGTCATGAGAGTTTTAGAGCAGGCAAGAAAGGGCGCCGGCATCCGCTTTGGAGTGGACCAGGATTGAGATGGCCGGCATCCGCTTTGGCGTGGACCAGGATTAAGCTGACCAGGGAAGTTGAAAAAAACATGGTGGTCTTTTGCGAAATGTGTTTGCATTTTTTCTTATTTCAAAGTAAGATAGGGAATACAAACTTTATAGCTATAGTTAAAGAGAGATGGAAACCCTCATAAGCAGGGCAAGCTACATGAATAAGGAGGATATGATTCATGGCAGATGCAAGAAGCGAGTACTATCTTGACAGTGAGAACATTCGTCCGGAGACGATGGAAAGAATTGAGACAAAAGAACAGGCAGACGCATTTATCGACAGTCAGGTAGAGGCACTCCGGAAGCAGATTGGTGACGGCAAAGTGCTGCTGGCCCTCTCAGGCGGCGTGGATTCCTCTGTGGTGGCAGCCCTGCTCATTAAGGCTGTGGGCAAGCAGCTTACCTGTATCCATGTGAATCATGGTCTCATGCGTAAAGGTGAGAGCCAGATGGTTATCGATGTATTCGAGAAGCAGCTGGGTGCCAACCTGATCTATATCGATGCCACAGACCGTTTCCTTGACCTGCTGGCAGGAGTTACAGATCCGGAGCAGAAGAGGATGATCATCGGCGGCGAGTTCATCAAGGTCTTTGATGAGGAGGCTGCCAAGATCAGCGGTGTCGGCTTCCTTGGACAGGGAACCATTTACCCGGATATCCTGGAAAGCAAGGATGGTATCAAGGCCCATCACAATGTAGGCGGATTACCTGAGGAAGTGAAGATGGAGCTGGTTGAGCCTTTAAAGCTGCTCTTCAAGGATGAGGTTCGTGTGGTAGGTTCCGCCCTTGGCCTTCCCGATGAGATGGTTAACCGCCAGCCCTTCCCGGGCCCGGGTCTGGGTGTGAGATGCCCCGGCGCCATCACCAGGGACAGGCTTGAGGCAGTTCGTGAGTCCGACGCCATCTTAAGGGAAGAGTTTGACCAGGCAGGCCTGGCCGGCAAGGTATGGCAGTATTTTACGGTAGTTCCGGATTTCAAGGCCACCGGTGTCAAGGATGGCAAGCGGGCCTTTGAGTGGTCCTGCATCATCCGTGCGGTCAATACTACAGATGCCATGACAGCAAGCATCGAGCGGATCGACTGGGAGCTGCTGGAGAAGATTTCCTACAGAATCACCCACGAGGTTCCCGGTATCAACAGGTGTCTCTATGATGTAACCGCCAAGCCCACAGGAACTATTGAATTCGAATAAGAAAACGCCCGAAAAGAGGCCGGTGATAATGCTGGTTCCAAACAAATTCCGTTAAGTACTGGCAACAGATTGGCAACATTTC
>DLBH01000044.1 GCA_002494165.1 Lachnospiraceae bacterium UBA7026
TTTGTTATTCAGTTGTCAAGCTGCATCCGCTTTCGTTTCACGCGAAAGCTTCATTAGAATACCACAAGGGTTTTTCAATGTCAAGAATAAATTTCAAAAATATTTCAGCTTCCCCGGGCCGGCTTATACCGGTCTCCAGACAGGCTCAGTTTCCCTTTGCCCAGATCTTCATGTGCATCTCCACCGTCTTATCAGAGAAGATCACCCGGTAGGCCCGCCATCCCGACATGGGGAAGACTGCCTGCAGGGTCCCTCCCTGCAGAGTATTCTGGAAGAGAATATTCCCTTTCCTGTTTAAAATGGTACATTCATTCTCATGTATGGCGATAATCTGTCTGCCCCACACGCTGACGCTTTCATAATTCATATCCACATAGCTTCTGGCCTTGCGGTTACCCTTGCTGCTGTAGAGCTCATAGATATATTTTCCCTTTTCAGGCTGGTCTACATTATCCAGGATAAATCCCAGATTACTGCCTGACGTAAATACCGATTCGATCTCCTGGCTGAACTTGAGAGTCCTGGTCTCCCTTGTCTCATCAGACACCCTGAAAAAATGTACCTCCCCGTCCCCCACAGCTGCCAGCTGCTTATCATCGAGGAAAACGAGCTTGGGAATCATCAGATTCTCATAATCGAAACCACCCTCCATGGAGATATCCTCGTCGCTTTGCAGCTGCCTGGTCAGGTCGTAAAATACCAGGGAATTCTTTGCCTGCATTCCTTTTACGGAATAATAAGAAACCACCAGAACCGTCCCGTCCGGGGACAGGGCTGCTGCCAGAGGATAACCGGTCACATCAACAGTAGTCTTCATCTCGGCAATCAGCTTGCCTGTCCTGTCATAGACCTGGATATAATTGCTGTCCTCTCCTTCGAGAATCACTTCAACCATGCCTTCTCTGGAGAGACCTGCCTGAATCAGGGGAAAGCCAAGGGTCAGGGAGGAGACTTCTCCCTTCTCGTCAAAGACTGTGAGCACATTACCTCCCCGGTCGCCCATAGCCGCATAGGAATCCGACTTTACAATGAAAGGATGAGCGTAGGATACGGGAGTATTCCACTCGGAGACCCCGTATTTTTTCTGGTATTCGATACCATCCCCACTGTACTTGAGGAAACCATCTTTAAAGGGCTCATATTTTACATCGCCCCGCTCTTCCGTGTCCTGCTCATTGCGGTAGACATAGTCGTAGAGCCGGCTGTTATTGCTTATATAAAAACCCACAATCACAGCCAGCAGGATGACGATGCCTGCCGTAATCTGGGCCCTTTTTTTCCTGGCCCTCTTTTTCTGGATCCGCATCAGCTCTTCTTTTTTAGATGAAAATAATTCATAATTATATATCTGTTTAGCCACCGGAACTCCCCTTGGTATTATGATGCAGCCATCCCTGCTTTAAAAAAATGGCTTCCACAAGTCATATCGATGAGGAAGCCATCTTTAAAATCCCTGCATAAATCATATCAGATCAAGTCTGCCAGACACAGGACACCCTATCCCATGACGCCCTGTCCCCGGACAAGCCTTTTTTAAGAGCGTCCGGGATGGCCGTCATGATGGTTCTGCCCAGGTCAGGCAGTCCTATGCATTATTCTTTTCAAACTCGCGCATAAAAGCGACCAGCTTTTCCACACCCTCGATAGGCATGGCATTATAGATGGAAGCTCTCATGCCGCCTACAGTTCTGTGCCCTTTGAGATTCACAAAGCCCGCTTCCGTCGCCTCTGCCACAAACTTAGCGTCAAGGTCCTTGTCCCCTGTTACGAAAGGAACGTTCATAAGAGACCTGTCTTCTTTGACAACAGTTCCTTTAAAGAGCTTGCTCTCGTCAAGGAAATCATAAAGGAGCTTGGCCTTCTTCTCGTTATAATCCTTCATGGCTTCAAGTCCACCTTGCTTCTTAAGCCACTTAAATACCTTGCCACAGATATAGATACCATAGCAGGGCGGTGTATTATAGAGAGAATCCTTGTCAGCGTGGGTCTTGTATTTCAGCATGGTAGGAGTTCCCTCAAGTACGTCGTCTGTGATCAGGTCCTCGCGGATGATCAGGATCACAACTCCGGCCGGCCCTACATTCTTCTGGACACCACCGTAAATCACACCATACTTCTCAACATCTACCGGCTCTGACAGGAAACAGGAGGACACATCTGCCACCAGAGTCTTGCCCTTTGTGTTGGGCAATGTCTTGAACTTGGTACCGTAAATCGTATTATTCTCACAGATATATACATAATCTGCGTCTTCGTCTATGGGCAGGTCAGAGCAATCCGGAATATAGGAAAATGTCTTATCCTCAGAGGAAGCCACCTTCACTGCCTTACCATATTTGGAAGCTTCCTGCCAGGCCTTCTTGGCCCACTGGCCGGTGACAATATAATCTGCCACACCATTCTTCATCAGATTCATGGGAATGGCCGCGAACTGCTGGGACGCTCCGCCCTGAAGGAACAGAACCTTATAATTATCAGGAATATTCATGAGATCCCGCAGATCCTGCTCGGCCTCTTTGATGATATTATCAAAGACTTTGGACCGGTGGCTCATCTCCATGACTGACATACCGGATCCCCTGTAGTCCATCATCTCATCTGCGGCCTCTCTTAAAACCTCTTCCGGAAGCACTGCAGGCCCGGCCGAGAAATTATATACTCTTCCCATCGTTATATCCTCCTTATATAGATATCAGTTGAAAAACTGGTACATATTATAAACCTGAACCAGTCTTTTTGCAATTACATTTTAATATCCCAGGAGGCCGGGCCCTGCCAGAAGGCTATTTCCGGAAGAGATCCGTGCTGAAATACCGCTCCATACGATCCGGAAGAATGGTCGCTACGACCTTATCCTTGCCGTATTTCTTTGCCATCTGTATGGAAGCCCATACATTTGCCCCAGAGGAGGTTCCACAGAGCAGGCCCATCTCGGAAGCCAGTCTCCTGGTAGTGTCCATGGCATCTTCATCGGTGACAGTCACAATCTCATCGATGAGGGAGGTGTCGAGAACCTCCGGGACAAAGCCGTCTCCGATTCCCTGGATCTGGTGAAGTCCCGGCTCATCCCCCAGGAGGGCAGATACATTCTTCGGCTCCACGGCAGTGATGATGATATCAGGATTCTTCTCTTTTAAATACTTGCTGATACCCTGGAGGGTTCCGCCGCTGCCAAGTCCGGACACAAAAATATCCACCTTGCCGCCCAGCTGCTCATAGATCTCCGGACCAGTGGTCAGGTAATGGATCTCCGGGTTGTGAGGGTTCTCAAACTGCTGGGGCATATAATATTCGTCAGACTGGGAGGCAATCCGGTTGGCCTCCTGGACACAACCGTCCAGACTCAGATGGGCAGGTGTCAGCACCAGCTCCGCGCCCAGGGCCCGGATAATCTTGCGGCGCTCTTCACTCATATTCTCCGGCATGACAATAATGACACGGTAGCCCATCCGGACACCGCAGAGAGCCAGTCCGATTCCTGTATTGCCTGAAGTGGGCTCAACGATGGTCATGCCCTTCTTCAGCTTGCCTTCTCTCTCAGCCGCCTCGATCATATTCTTTGCCACCCTGTCCTTGATGCTGCCGCCCAGGTTCAGGAATTCCGCTTTGGCATAGATCTTATAACCTGTTCCCTTCTCAAGACTAACTATTGGTGTATCCCCAATCATCTCTAAAACATTTTCTACTATCATAATTATCTCCTTTTCACTTCAATATCCTGCCCCCTTATAGGTCTGCCCCTTTGGAAAGTCTGAAGGCAGTCACCGGGATTGAGAGCACATATTAAGAAAAAGTATACCATATTTTAGGTCTTGTGAAAACTTATGATTATACTTCTTTTCCTTGCCGGCCTCATGGTTTTTCCCCTTGTTGACAGTACTGCCTGCTCTTATGTAAAATAGGTAGCGGAGGTAACCAGCATGAAAATATGGTGCAAAGTCATTTCAAATAATCATCTGCTAAAAGACCTGGTCATGGAGAACTATGACCTGGCCATGTCCAGGACAGCCAAGGTCTATGACTGCCTTGAGCGGGCCTGCTACGAGCTGGACCTGGAAAAGCCCCTCTGGCTTGACCGCAACAAAAGAGACTTTATCCGGCATGCCAGGACCCGGTTCGACCAGGACAGCTTTATCGAAGAGATCCCCTTTGACTATCTGGATTTCCAGGTAATCGAAGAAGACTACTGACATTTGCGGCCCGGGGCCCGGCCGGTGAAGCTGTTTCTACTATATAAAAAGGTATTTCTTATAAATATTTTTAACTAATAATAAAATGTTGACTTTTCCGGTCCTGTCCGGCCTTTCATCCGGACCGGGGCCCGTGACGGATATAGGCTGTCACATTTACAGGAGGATGAATCATGAAAAGAATAATCCTGACCGGCGGCGGTACAGCCGGCCATGTCACACCAAATATGGCACTGATCCCTGAATTGAAAAAAGCCGGTTACGACATCCATTATATCGGTTCAAAGAAGGGAATCGAGCGCCGGCTGATCGGGGATATGGATATCCCCTACTACCCCATCTCCTCAGGCAAGCTCCGCCGCTATTTTGACCTGAAGAATTTCACGGATCCCTTCCGGGTCCTCACGGGCTATTTCCAGGCTTCCCGTCTCATGGGAAGACTCAAGCCGGACATCCTTTTTTCCAAGGGCGGCTTTGTTTCCGTTCCGGTTGTGATCGCAGCTAAAAGAAAGAAGATTCCCGTGATCATCCATGAGTCTGACATCACGCCGGGCCTGGCCAACAAGCTTTCTTTTGGCTCAGCGTCGAAAGTCTGCTGTAATTTCCCGGAGACGGTCAAGTACCTGCCGGAAGGCAAGGCAGTGCTCACCGGATCACCCATCCGGGCCCAGCTCTTCTCCGGAGACAAGGATAAGGGCCTTTCCCTGTGTGGTTTTAAGGCCGGCAAGCCGGTTCTGCTGGTCATGGGAGGCAGTCTTGGCTCCGTGGCCATCAACCAGGCCGTCAGGGCCAGCCTTGACAGCCTGCTGGAATCCTTCCAGCTTATCCACCTCTGCGGCAAAGGCAATCTTGACCAGAGCCTGGCATCCAGGCCGGGCTACTGCCAGTTCGAATATGCCAGCCAGGAACTGCCCCACCTTTTCGCCGCGGCAGACCTTTTTATCTCCAGGGCCGGTGCCAATACGATCTGTGAGATCCTAGCTCTCCGGAAGCCCAATATTCTAATCCCCCTGACCGCTGCTGCCAGCCGGGGAGACCAGCTTTTAAATGCCGCCTCCTTCGAAAAGTCAGGCTACTCCTACGTTCTTCATGAAGAGGATGTAAGCAGGGACAGCCTTTTAAAGGCAGTTCACCATGTTTATAATAAGAAGGACCAGTATATCGCCGCCCTCAATGAAGGATCTGAAAACAGCGCGGTAGACCTGATTATGGACCTGATCAACAAGTATGCCGGCAGGAGATCCTGACCTGGCTCTCACACCAGTTCCATGGTCAGCCGCAGCCGGTTGCCCCTGGTCTCCAGACTTCCCAGGCTGCCGCTGATAAGAGGCATCATGGGCGGGTGATGACCGATGTCGGCATCCATAACAATGGGCAGATTATATTTTCCCAGGATGTCTGTCACTGCCCGGTACTGGTCCAGACCCATAATCTCCTCACCATACATATAGGGACGTCCGATGATAAAGCCCCTGGCCGTGGAAAACCAGCCTGCCTGGTCCAGATGCCAGAGGGCTCTTCTTATGGAGAGAACATTCAGGTCACAGGCCTCCAGAAACCAGAGGATTCCATCTTTTTCATACCTCTTTGAAAACTCCTTAACCTGGTCAAAAGCTGTCCCACAGAGATTAACCAGGCTGTCCAGACAACCTCCCAGCAGCCTGCCCCTGGCCCGGACATCACCCTCCGGCCAGGTCTTCAGGGCAAAAGGTTCAGTGATAGTGTAGGGCTCCAGGGGATGGTCCGCATCCTTCTTACCCTCCAGTTCCCACCCCTTATAATTGGATACCACAAGTTTCCTCCCCTGCAGCATATCAAGGGCGTCCCCTATGGCCGGATGCCAGGGCTCCATCCCGAAGGCCGGTCCACAGGGACCGTAGATGGCCGCTGTGTCACAGAGGGTTGCCAAGGTGAAAACCAGATTGCTGTTATCGGAATAACCCATAAACCATTTTGCAGGCGCCTTGGCAATCTTTTCAAAGGGCAGAAAGGGCAGGATCTCACACATAAGCTCTCCGCCTCCGCAGGAGACCAGCACATCAGCCTCTTCTCCTATGTACCAATCCTCGAACTCCTTGGCACACTGATCGGGTGTATTACTGATACCCAGGCCTTTTCCCTCATAGACGTTGGGTCCCAATGCTATCCTGAAGCCTTTTTTCTTCAACACTTCAAGGGCGTGGTCAAAGGATGTCCTGTAGGGTTCAATCACACACCCAAAGGAAGGGGCAATGAAACCGATTCTTCCATGATCTTTCAGAAAATTACCATATTTCATATCGTTTTTCCTTTCCCAATCCATCATCATATATTGACAGATTTTTTCATAAATTAATTTGAACTCTCAGAATATTATATAATTATTACATATTTATTTATTCATTAATTTTTTGGATCCATACTTGTCCTTCCAATACTAAATTTTGTACTTTTTTTCATAAATACTGTTAAAAAACCACAATTTATTACAAATAAATTATGAAGCTTCTCGTAAATATTACAAACTTGTTAACATTCTCTTGACTTCATTTAGCTTTTACGGTAACATAATTAATGTGCAATTCCCAAACTAAGCAATTAGATAAGGAGAACTACATTGATTGAATCAAAAAACCTGAATAAAACAAGATCTTTCTTTCTATTTTTAGCCCTGTCAATGATTATTACGGCTTATGCCTTTTCATCTAAAATCACCACTGAAGCAGCTACAGACAGCCGACAGGCTGTCAGCGAAAGAGAACAACTGCGCCAGGCCCGCGTGAAAAGATGGTATGCAGTCTGCACCAACGTAGGCCGGATTATGGCCCAGAAGAATTTCCGCTACAGCAACGGAGGTGTTTCAAAATCATTCAGAACCGCTCTGAAAAAAGGCAAAAGGCGGTGCAACTGCGCCCGCTATGTCAGCTGGTGCGTTCAGGAGTTCGGTGCCATTTCCCGGAATAAAACCTTCTATGCCACCAGCGGGGGCGGAATCCATAAGAGTTTCAAAAGCTGGGGCAATCAGGTGTCCGTCCACCGGGTCTACAGGAGTCCTTCCAACGCCGGTCTCAAAGAAGGGGATATATGCTTCTGGGATGGTGTTCCCCATGTCTGCATCTATGCAGGCAAAAGTGAAAAAGGAAACACCCTCTGGTTTGATGGAGGAAAAGTAGCCACAAGAAGTAATTCCGAAGGCAGCACCTACAGCAAGTACGGCCGCCGCCACCTGGGTTATCTTGACGGCCGCACCATCTCCTACATCGTCCGGATCAAGGCCCTTCAGTAGTCTACGGTCATCACAAGCTACATATAATTATTTTAACAGATAGACTTTCTGCTTGAAAGAGGTCACAGCCGACTTCCTGCAGAAAGTCTTTTTTAATTCCTAATGGAAATGTTGGGCTTTCCTTCTGGTATTTAATAACCCTCCAATAAATCCGGAATTTTTCCTGACCCTTTTCTGAAAAAAAATAATCAGCCTCTACACAGATTGGCCCGGGATGAATATAATAGAGACTATGATTAAGGAAAACACAATGGACAATATAAAAAATATAAGTGAGAACTTCCACCCGCAAGGAACCTGTATCCTCTGGCAGCCTGCAGAGGAAGGCCTGCGGATTATCAGGGTTTACAGCAGCCAGGCCTGCCTCAGTCTTCCGAAGACCCTTGGAGGAAGACTCGTGACCGAGATCGGCGCCTACTGCTTCTCTGCTTCCCTGCCCAGATACACCGGGCCCCTGTATTACAGCCAGAATATGAACCCAGACCTGGAGAAAGCATGGACCAGCGGCAGTTTCTCTTCTGACCTGTCCCAGCTGGAGAACCGGCTCTTTCCTTTCTGCGGCAATGCCATAGAAGACTTGCGTCTGCCGACCGGAGTACAGATCCTCCACAACGGAGCCTTCTATAACTGTAGAAAGCTGGCCCGTCTATCCGTAGGCCCGGACATCCGGGGAATCGGCAGTGACTGTTTTACCAATAACCGGCTCTTTCACCAGCTTATAATGAGGGCTGACCCCCACAGCAGTCGCGGTCTCAAGCTGCTTCTGGAACGGCTGGCCCAGGACCTGACCGTCTGTTTCACGGACCAGGAGGGCACTGACCTGGGCTCTCTCTATTTTCCTGAATACTACGAATGGCTCGATGAGATTACCGCTGCCCACATTTTCAGCCGGTCCATAAGGGGCGCCGGCTTCCGCATGAGAAAATGTTTCCAGGACAACCGGCTGGATTTTGAAAAATATGACCAGTGCTTTGAGGCCGCTGTCCGGGAGGAATCCCCGGAGACCTTATGCCGCATCTGCCTCGCCAGGCTGACGAGGCCTATAGATTTAAAGACCGGCGCCAGAAAGATTTATGAACAAGCCCTGGAAAAAAGGCTGGGTCCGGCCCTGTCCCTGGCCATAGAAGAAAGGGATTCTGATACCCTTTCCTGGCTCTGCCGGACCTTTTCCCCTGACAGAAAGCTTCTGGCCGACAGCCGCAGCCTGTGTCTTGATAAAGACTGGAGCCAGGGAGCGGCCCTGCTCATGGAAATGAGTGCTCCGGCAGACATAAAAAAGCGCTTCAGTTTTGACTAGCCCCGGCAGGCAGTTTTGACCAGGTCCACCAACTGACTTTATTTGGATTCACCAATTAGTTTTGATTAGATTCATCCATTTGCTTTAACGAGTTTCACCAATTAACTTTAGCTGGTTTTATCAATTAGACCAGACTTCTGAAGGCAGGAAAGGAGGCAAACGCTGATGGCCTCAGTTCTCAAACAATACGAATGGGAAGATTCCATGGCCGCGAGAATCCTGGCCCTGGTGGAAGATGAGCTTTACATGGACTTCCGCTACCTTGACAGCTCCCTGGCCGCCCTGGAACCGGTCTGCCGCAGGGAACTTGTCACCATGGCTACCGACGGCATCCACTTTTTTTATTCTCCCGACCAGATGCTGAGGGTCTTTCCCGCCAACCCGGTTTTTCTAAACAGAGCCTGCCTCCACCTGCTCTTCCACTGTCTTTTCCGCCATCTCTTTTTCAGAGGGCGAAAAGACCCCCGCCTGTGGAGCCTGGCCTGTGACATCACCGTGGAATGGATTATAGATTCCCTGGACAGGCCCACAGTCCGCCGGCCCCTCTCAGGCATCCGGGTCCGGCTCTACGACCAGTTCTCGGACCAGGGCATCCCTGTCACGGCTGCTTCAGTCTACCACTGGCTCACAGGAGAAACTGATGAGGAAAGGCTTCTCACTTACCAGAGGGAATTCTATGTGGATGACCACCGCTACTGGCCTGGTGACCCTTCCGCTTCCCCCTCTGCCGCCAAGGCAGGAAAAAAATGGGAGGAAACCGGCAGAAAAGTATCCCAGGAAATGGACCTTAAGGGGGATGACCCCGACCAGGGCCTGGAATCCCTTACCACCCAGATCAGGGCTGGCAAATCCAGGCGGAGCTATCGGGATTTCCTTAGAAAATTTACAGTGTTGAAGGAGGAAGTTCACAACGATGACGACAACTTTGACCTGTCTTTCTATACCTATGGTCTGTCCCTCTATGGCAACATGCCGCTCATAGAGCCTCTTGAAACCCGGGAGATTACAAAAATCAGGGATTTTGCCATCGTCGTGGACACCAGCTACTCCACCAGCGGCAGCCTGGTCCGCAGCTTTCTGTCCACAACCTTTGCCCTCCTGAAAAGCAGGGATAGTTTCTTTTCCGAAAGCCGTATCCACATTATCCAGTGTGACAATGCAGTCCGGGAGGATCATCTGATCCGGCGGCCGGCTGACCTGGACCGGCTTTTAGAGCAATTTGAATTGACCGGCGGCGGTGGAACCGACTTCCGCCCTGCCTTCTCCTACATAGACCAGCTCCTTGAAGAAGGAGAGCTTTCCCAACTGAAAGGCGTCCTGTATTTTACGGACGGCAAGGGAATTTACCCCCGCCGGCCTCCGGCCTATACCACCGCCTTCATCTTTGTGGGCAGGGACCCGGAGAGACCGCCGGTCCCGGCCTGGGCCATAAAACTTGAATTGGAAGAAGAGGATTTATTATGAATATAAGAGATGCGAAAAAAGACATCATCCATACCGTTAAGGCCTATCTGGCCAAGGACGGTACAGGCCAGTACCTGATTCCCCGGCTCCGGCAGAGGCCCATCCTGCTCATGGGCCCGCCCGGCATCGGTAAGACCCAGATCATGGAACAGGCGGCCAGGGAATGTGACATAGGCCTGGTTTCCTATACCATCACCCACCACACCCGGCAGAGTGCTGTCGGCCTCCCTTTTATCAGAGACAAGGTTTTCGACGGCCGGGACTTTCAGGTGACCGAGTACACCATGAGCGAGATCATCTGCAGTATCTACCAGTATATGGAAGATACCGGCTGCCGGGAGGGCATCCTTTTTATCGATGAGATTAACTGTGTCTCAGAGACCCTGGCTCCCACCATGCTGCAGTTTCTCCAGTACAAGACCTTCGGCAACCAGGCTGTTCCGGAGGGCTGGATCATTGTCACTGCCGGCAATCCGCCGGAGTACAACCGCAGCGTCCACGACTTTGACTATGTCACCCTGGACAGAGTCCGCCGCATGGATATCGAAGCTGACCTGGACGCCTTCAAAACCTACGCCAGAGAGGCCGGACTCCACCCCTTTATCCTCAGCTATCTGGAGCTGAGACCCCAGAATTTTTACAGGACAGAAAATGATGTGGACGGTATCCAGTTTGTCACAGCCAGGGGCTGGGAGGACCTTTCTGCCCTGATCAGAACCTACGAGTCCCTCTCCCTACCTGTGGACCGGTCCCTGATCCGCCAGTTTCTCCAGCATGATGATATTGCCCTGGATGTGGCTGCCTATTATGACCTCTACCAAAAGTACCGGAAGGAATATGATATCAGTCTCATTCTCCAGGGCAAGGCTCCCACAGACATCCACAGACGGCTCTTTTCCGCCTCCTTTGACGAGAAACTCAGCTGCGTCGAGCTTCTGGTCAGCGGTCTTGGCAACTATGCCAGGGAGACTCTGGACCAGGAGGCTGTCACTGAACAGGCCTTTTCCTTCCTCCAGGACTTCCGCAGCCAGCTGAAAGAGAGTGGCGCCAGCCCGGCTTCTGCCGGCCCTGCTTCCAGTCCGGACTCCACTGACCTGTCAGCTGCCTTTTCGCCGGCCGACCTTTATGACAATCTGCTGACAACCCGCAAGGAGACTTTGAAGACCAGAGAGAAAACCGGTCTGGTAACCACTGAAGAAAAAAGTCTGGAGACCAGAGTCTTCCGCCTGCTGACCCAGTGGACCCCCGACAGATCTGCCGGAGGACAAGAAGCCTTTGAAACTTTAAAGAATCTTTTCGCCCTGGAACGGGACAAGCTGGAAACAGCCGCGGCCCGGACCTCCCAGGCTCTGGACCATGCTTTCCTTTTCATGGAGGAGGCCTTCGGCGAAGGCCAGGAGATGGTGATTTTCGTCACAGAACTGACCCTGGACCCCCGCCTGTCTGCCTTCATCAGCCAGTATGGCTGTGAAAAATATTTTGTCTACAACAAGAGGCTTCTGACCGGAAGCCGACGGACGGAGATTCTCAATGAATTGAAGAGGGATAAAATCTACGAAAATGTTCTGGAATATGATTTTTAAAGAGCCGGGAAAGCTTCCCGGTAAAAAAGGAAGCGCCGCAATTACAATCTGCCCATTTTTTCTGAACGGGCAAGAACAATACTGCGACGCTTCCGGTCTCTCATTATCAAATTGTTTTCCTGTCCAGGATCCAGACCCGTTTCAGGCCCCGGTCTCTTTTGCCGCCGGCTGCCGGACAAAAACATAAGTGTCTTCTTTAGACAGTTCCTGTTCAAAATGGTAGTCCAGGCCGGTAAAGCTCTTCATGTCTTCCGGCTTCTCCATCTGGGTCTGGGCCATATAACGAACCATCTCCCCCCTTGCCATCTTCACATAAACACCCTTTTGCACCAGTTTACCCTTCTTCTCATCTATCTCACAGAAATTACAGGTGATCATCCTGTCCCCCTTCTGCAGATGGGCAGAAATTGCCCTGGAATACTCCTTGGATGCCAGATTGATGATAACCCGGCTCTCGTCCATCACCTGATCATAAAGACGGTCAGCCCAGAACTCATAGAGATTCTTGCCCTGGATCCGGGTCCTGGCCTGCATCTCCAGCCGGTAGGGCACCACCCCGTCAAAGGGCCTCAGCACACCGTAAAAACCAGACAGAATCCGCAGATGGTCCTGCAGATAAGTATACTGGTCCTCTTCAAAAACCGCCGGTGCCATATACTGGTACTGGATCCCTTCATAGGCCAGGATGGCCGGGGTCAGACAGGACCGCAGGTCCATATTTTTAAGCCGGTCTACATTCTGGGCAGCGATGGCATCACTGCAGGCCCAGAGTTTCTTCAGTTCTTCATAGCTTCTCTCCTGCAGCCAGCCTTTAATCTCTTCTGTATCCTCAAGAAATACCGGTAGCCCTGCTGCCGCCAGGGTATCAGGATCCTGATTCATCTTTTTTGCCGGGGATATGATGATTCTCATAGTATTCCCTTTCTTTTCACAAATAACATCTGCCGCCAAACTTCCTTAATCCACCGGTCCCATCTTATTAAAGGGGAAGATCCTGACCCAGATTTTACCCTGCAGCTCCTCCCTGGATATGGGACCGAGATCCCTGCTGTCATTACTGTTATTGCGGTTGTCCCCCATACAGAAGTACTCATCCTCACCCAGAGTCAGCGGCAGATCCACCATGCCCGGGTAGATTATGGGCTCCCTTCCATAGACATCAGAAGTCAGTTCTTCCCCATTGATATAGACTTTCCCGTCCCGGATATCTACCTTTTCTCCCGGCAGTCCGATCACCCTTTTAATGTAGTAATCATCTTCCACAGGGAAGACGACGATGTCAAACCGTTCCGGATCGGAAAAACGGTAACTGATCTTATTTAGAATCAGATTATCACCGTCATAGAGGGTCGTCTCCATAGAAGCCCCGTCCACCACTGTCCGCTGACCCACATAATGAATCAGCAGGTAGACGCATATAAACATCACTAAAAAATACAGTATGGTTTTCATCCATTCTTTGTCAAGCATATCTCTTAACTCCCATCCGACCTGACCAGGTCCATTCTCCTAAGCCATAAAAATGTCCGACACAACGCAGCTTACCCGCGTGTATGCCGGATCAATCCAGACCCTTCTTTCCCTAAAACAAAGCTGCACCAGGCAGATCTACAGAAGAAGGGTAAAATATTTAAGAACAAAATGCATGGCAACAATCACAGCCACCAGGAGAATAGAATATATTGTCGCTCTTCTCCAGTTCTTCTGTTCGATTTCCTTTACAATAAAAAATAATGCAAAAACCAATACGGCAAAGATAATTACCGTCACGACTCCAGTAAATCCCATCTCTCTTGTTCCTTTCCTTTCCAAATATCCATAACTGGCATGCTATATTATAGCACAAATTTAATAGAATGGAATAAACAAGATGCTTTTTAGAATAATCTTACGGATTTTCCGCCATTAATGCTCCAAAAGCTCGCTGCCCGCAAGCCGGCACCGGCTGTATCTGGCTGTCTCAACCGCCCCGCGGAGGAAGGCTGCCGCCGGACTGTTCTCCAGGTTTGGCACACCGGCCATAAGAGAGGCCGGATCCAGATCAGCGTCACCCCGGGCTACCATCCGGTCGTTAAGGGTATCGATAAAATCCTGGGCTGTCTCAGCAGTAACGCTGTTAAGCTCCTCCTGGTCATAGAGAGACGGATCATAATGAGTCCTGATAAAGTTACGCAGGAAGAGGAGGAAGCCTCCATTGTAGCATTCCTTGGTAAAGTGAAGAATCTGGTCTACATCCACCTTCTTAAGGGCGTCATAGAGCATCAGGTAATTGCCGTCATCAATCCGCAGGACCCTTAAAGTCTGCTCTAAGGTCTGGATATCATTTTCAAAATGGGAAATGTAACCATAGAGATACATCAGCTGTCTGAAACTGTTGACGAAAAGATTAGGCAGGGTGGTCACATAGAACTCCTCATAGGCGATCTTTGTCCGGAAAAGGCCCTCCTCCAAAAGTCTTCTTATGGAAATCTCCCGGAAGGGTGCCGGAATCTGGTTTTTATTGACATAAACCTTTTTCTCCGGCTTTCTCTCCTTGGTCTTATCCCTGTTAAAATAGGAGATATCCTCAAGGAGATACTCTAAAGTCAAACGACAGGCATGGTATTCTGAATAAGCATTCATGTAAAGGAAAAGATTCTCATGGTCATCTACCGGGAAAGGACAGGTCAGGAAATCATATAAATGAGTGAATTCATGGGTCACGATAAAAAGGACAAAGTCAGGCCTGTAAAGATGGGTTCTCCTGGTCATATGCAGGATATACTTCCCCTGCAGCAACTCAATCAGGTCAAAGAAGGCCTCCACATTATCAGGAGCATCATAGGCCACCTCTTCAATCATGACCGGACTGTCCAGTCCATATTTCTCTTTATAAGTTTTCCATAAGGCATTTACCTGCTCTAACTTCATAGCTTTAATCCTTTCCTGGTCCGACACACCGGTCCTCTACAAAGGACCCACTCCTCCCTTTTATATTATTCTATCATCCCACAAAAGAAGCTCTTTGAAAATGTAAACCCCTGGCTCGTAATATTACGAACGCAGGCACATCCCCCGGAGCATTTTTTATTCAGCAGAAATCAAAGAACTTCTTTTGAGGGACCCGGAGAAGTTCCTATGAATTAAAAAACCGGCAGTCTGAAGGCCTTATAAATAAGGCATTCCCGGCTGCCGGTTTAAAGTCCGTATTATTCCATATTATTTTTTCAGATAATCTGTCAAAGCGCCATAAAGCCGCCAGGATTCGATAGGCTTGATCATATGAAGATCAATTCCCGCCTCGTGACTGAGGTCAATATCTTCCTCGGTAGCATTGGCCGACATGGCGATAATAGGCACCTTGCTGCCTCCAGGCACAGAACTGGTCCGGATTCTTCTGGCCAGATCCAGACCATTGAGACCCGGCATACGGATATCCAGAAGCACCACATCAAAAGCTCCCTGGGCATCTTCGTAAATCTGCAGTCCTTCTTTGCCGCTGGAAGCCCCGCTGACCTCAAGACCTGTATTCTGCAGCAGCCTGACACCTACCTCCAGATTGATCATATCATCATCTACAATCAGGGCCTTCATGCCGGACAAGTCCGGAACCACCTTTTCCCTGCCTCTATGGGATACCTGTCTCTCTTCCCCAAAAGCCGGGACACTCATACTCACGTTTATGGTCAGGGTAAGTTTCCCTTCCTCTGACTCCTCACAGGAAATGGTTCCCCCAAGAGCCTTCAGGTAGCGCTTCACCACTACGAGACCCAGGTCAATCTCATCCCTCTTCCGTTGAATCTCCCCTGAAATCTTGTCATAGTGCCGCAGCATCTGCTTCATCTGCTCCAGACCGATGGCACAAGGATCCGCCTGAAAGCTTATCACTGTCTTAAAGGAATCTCCTTCCTCCTCTTCTTCCTTCATGGCAATCATCAGCATACCGCCCTCTGCCATATTACGGACCAGGAACCTGCTCATCCTGAGAAGAACTCCGTAAAATAACTGTTCATCCACCAGTGCTTCCGTGTGTCCGATCTCCTCAGTCTCCACCGAGAGAGTGATTCCCTTTAAGGCAAGCCTGTTACTCAGATCATCCTCCAGGTTAGCCAGGATCTCAAAGATAGACACCAGGTCCCTGCCCGGTTCTTCATCCCCCTGCATAAGATTTCCAATCTCAAGAGTATCATCAAGAATATCCATAATCTGATTCTCAGACATGAGCATCTTTCCATAGAGCTCCCCTATCTGATTCCTGTCACTGACATCTCCATCCATATAAATCTCTGTAAGACCAAGGATCGAGTGCAGCTGTGTCCGGATATCCCTTCCCAAAAGAGTCATGAGCCGGTATGACACCCCCGTTTTTTCTTCCAGGGTCATATCATCCTTCAGGACAGCCCCTGCAGCCTCCTGCTCTTTTGAATAAGCCTCTGTATTGGAACTGGCAGTTTTTTTGTCTTTACTTACCAGCAAGTCAGCTCCTTTAGCCATAATCATTACCCCCATATTAGCCACGCAATTAAAATCAACAAAAGCCGTTTACTCAATATTATACTTTTGAAACTGATACCCTTCTTTGTCTCTCATCTGCATTTTGCTTCAAATGATAGTCAAATTACCATTAACAACTCCTGTCTACAATATTTTACCACAGAGTTACCTTCTAATAGTAGCATATTTTTAAATAATATTATATAATATTACTAGCAAAATATCTCAAATTTTTATATCATATTAATTATTTTTAATATTCCTTCTGTTTTCATACAAAAGAAAAGCATCCCAAAGAGGGAAAATATTCCACAAGGCACATCATTGAACAGGCAGCAACTTTTTAATCCCTGCATATGTGCCGGTGCACAGGCAAGTAGAAAGGTAGTGGTAGACTTGAAACAGAGACTTGATATTATGAGAAGCCAGGGATACGATGTGGACAATGCCCTTCACCGTATGCTTGACGACGAATCCTTCTACCTGAAGCTTCTAAAGACATTTTTCGAGGATTCCAATATCCCTGTACTGGAAAAAGCCATGATTGAACAGGACTACACAACAGCCTTTGAAGCATCACACAAATTAAAAGGATCCGCCGTCACTCTCGGCCTGACGCCGATTGTAGCTTCCTTCTCCAAGATTCTTGATGACCTGCGGACCAGCCCGCCGTCACCCTCCCTGCAGTCCCATTACAGACAGGCACGGACGGCACTATATGACTGTCTTCATCTGCTGCAGGATAACTAATAAGCCAGGAAACCATAATTCGCTGCAAGGGAGGAATCGGAATGAGCTACGAATTTAACCCAAAAACCAGAAACCAGGATGTCCATCACCCTAACTGTGTAGTGGGAATCGGCGCTTCCGCCGGAGGTCTGGAAGCACTTCAGCAGTTTCTCACTTTTCTTCCAGGCAACACGGGGATGGCCTTTGTGATCATCCAGCATCTGGCTCCCAACCACAAGAGCATGCTGGTTGATATCCTGGGTAAATATACAGTTATGCCCATCACTCAGGTAAGAGATGGCATGGTTGTTGAGAGAGACCACATTTACATGATCCCTCCCAAATATAACGTGGAGATCGAAGGGGATACCCTGCACCTGAAGGAGTATGATTTCAGCAAAATCAACCACCCGGTTGATATTTTCTTCCGGTCCCTGGCCGACTCCTACGAAAACCGGGCAGTGGCGGTCATTCTTTCCGGAACCGGCTCTGACGGTACCAACGGTATCCGGTCCATCAAGGAAAAGAACGGTGTCATCATAGTCCAGACTCCGGAAAGCGCTAAATTTGACGGCATGCCCCGGAATGCCATCTCCACCGGATTTGTGGACCTGATCCAGAACCCGGACAGCATCGCCAGAGAGATGGCCCACATCTCTGCCTCCCTGATTACCGCTGAGCAGAGACTGCAGGTCCAGGACCATGATCTTATGTCACAGATTTTCTCTATTTTAAAGAGTGTGACCAACATAAATTACGCTTATTACAAACAGACCACAATCCTCCGCAGGATTGAAAGACGCCTTGTGGTGACCCACAACCGTAATCTCAAGGAGTATGTTAATTACCTGTCTAATAATCCCGACGAAGCCAAGCTGCTCTCCAAGGAGGTTCTGATCGGTGTTACCAGCTTTTTCCGGGACCAGGATTACTTCGAGGTTCTGAAGAACACCGTAATCAAGTCCCTGATTAAGGACACACCGGCGGGAAGGGCCATCCGTGTATGGGTAGCCGGCTGTTCCACCGGTGAGGAAGCTTACTCCATTGCCATCCTTTTCATGGAGGTCATGGATGAACTGGGCATCCGCCGGGATGTCAAAATCTTTGCCACTGACCTGGATATGGACGCCATCGGTGTTGCCAGCAGAGGAATCTACGGCGACAACATCATCGATGATGTCAGTGTCAACAGACTCAGCCGCTATTTCAACCGCAAGGGCAATAAATATATGGTCCGCCACGATGTGCGCAAGATGATCATCTTCGCCCAGCACAATGTATTCCAGGATCCGCCCTTCGGCAAGCTGGACCTGATCAGCTGCCGGAACATGCTGATTTATTTCCAGGCTGTGCTCCAGCGCAACCTCTTCGGCATCTTCCACATGGCCCTGAATGACGGCGGCTACCTTTTCCTGGGCAGGTCTGAATCTGTCATTGATTACGATGATATCTTCCGCCTGCTTTGCGCCAATGAGAAGATCTTCATTCATAATATGTCAGGAAAACTGCCGACCACCCATAACTACAGCTATTCCATCCGGACCATGGACAACAATTTAGATGTACTGAATGTGCCTCAGTATGAGGAGGTAGAGGTCCAGTATAATTCCAACGACATCGACACCCATGTACTGGAATCCCTCATGCCGGCCACCATTCTGATCAACGAAAAGAATGAGGTCTGGAGAACTTATGGTGACTGCAAAGACTTCCTGTCCATTCCCGTGGGGGTCCTTTCCACAGATATCTACACCCTGATCCGGACAGATTTGAAGATTGCCATCTCCACCCTGATCAAGGATTCAAGGGCCAACCAGAGCAAGATTATCTATGACTCTGTTCCCATTATGCTGGGTGACAGTGTAGAGAAAATCTCCATCGTGGCCCAGCCCATCTATGACCGCCATGACACCTTGACAGAATTCACTTCTGTATCTTTTATCAGGGATAACCGGGTCATCGAAGGAAATGTCAGGGAGTACCAGATAGACACGGCAGCCGCCCAGCGGATTGCCAACCTGGAGCGTGAGCTCAATGTCTCCCAGGATAATCTGAGCCAGACGGTCACTGAGTTAGAGTCGGTAAATGCCGAGCTCCAGGCTGCCAACGAAGAATTGCTCACTGCCAATGAGGAACTGCAAAGTTCCAACGAAGAACTGCAGTCAGTCAATGAAGAGCTCTACACAGTTAACTCGGAATACCAGTCCAAAGTAAATGAGCTTGTGGGTGTCAACAATGACCTGGCCAACTTCCTCTCCACGACCCTGGTGGGAATCCTCATGGTAGACCGGGACTTAAATATCAGGAAGTTTACAGAATACATTTCCTCGGAATTCAAGGTGGCAGACCAGGATGTGGGCCGGTCACTCCGTTACCTGTCCTTCAACTTTGCCACCATAGACCTGCTGGAGTTGTGCCGGACCGTACTGGCCGAGGAGGAAGCCCTGGAGAAACACTGTGCTTCCATCAACGGCCGGACCTACCTGATCCGTATCGCCCCCTACCGGCTCCAGGAGAAAAATGATGTAGAGGGCCTGGTACTTACCTTTGTAGATACAACCAAGCAGATTGATGATCAGCAGCAGATTGACGAGATGGCCAAGGCCCTGCGGCTGGCTGTCCAGTCAGGCCGGGAAAAAGAGGCTTTTCTGTCCCACATGAGCCATGACATGAGAACTCCTATGACAGCCATTCTGGGCCTGTTGCAGCTGAGTCTGGAAAAGGAAGAGATGTCCCCGACCATGAGGGATAACCTGGAGAAGATCCAGATGTCCAGCAAGTACCTGATGAGTCTGATCGAAGAGATTCTCGAGACCAGCAGGATCAACGCCGGCAAAGTGGTATCGGTCTGCAAGGCTGTCCGGGAGAAGGTCCTCCTGGAAGAAATCCGGACCATCATTGGTGAGCAGGCACGGGAGTCAGGCATCATCTTCCAGAGCACCATTCACCACTGCGAAGACCGCTATGTCCTGATGGATACGGAACATGTAGAACGTATTCTCATGAATCTGCTGAGCAACTCCATCAAATTCACCCCGTCAGGCGGCACCATTACCATGGATACCTACGTCGAATACCTGTCCGACGGCAAGGTCCGCCACCGTTATATCATCCGGGATACGGGTAAGGGAATCAGTGAAGTCTTCCAGCAGCGGATGTACCACCCCTTCGAGCAGGATATCCAGGACAACGAGGAGAGAGGCGGAACCGGCCTGGGTCTCTTCATCTGCAAAAACCTGGTCTCCCTGCTGGATGGAGATATTTCCTGTGAGAGCAATGTGGGCGAAGGCACTGTCTTCACCGTTACCCTCACCTACAATCTGGCCTCACCGGAACAGATCCTGCTCCTGAAAAATAATATCACCACCTACGAGGACAGGTTGCTCTATGGCAAGAATGTCCTGGTGGCTGAAGATAACGAAATCGTCGCTGAAGTAATCCTTCGTCTCCTGGAGGCCAAGGGCATCCATGGAGAGCTGGCCAGGGACGGACGGGAAGCGGTTGAATTATACCGTAAGAAAGGCCCCTTCCATTTCCAGGCTATTATCATGGATGTCCGTATGCCCATAATGAACGGTCTGGAAGCGACCAGTGAAATCAGGATTTCCGGTCTGGAGGACAGTGAGAGAATTCCAATCATAGCCCTGACAGCCGACCTGCAGGAGGAAACTGAAGCCAGCTGTCTTGAAGCCGGAATGGATGCCTGCCTCACCAAGCCCATTTCCCAGGAACAGCTTTTCACTCTTTTAATAGAAAAGTTCGACGAGTAATTATGACAAAGCATCCTTCTGATCAAAGAAAGCAACATTTGAATAGTACCCTTGATCATTCTGATAAAAAACCTGATCACTTTACTAAAGCAGATTATCATTCTGGTAAAAGAGGTTATCATTCTGGTAAAACAGATTATCAATTTGATGAAGCAAAGCATGAGGAGGCGGATTTCCGCCTCCCTATCTCTATGCCCTTTTACAGGAGAATGGTTTTCCTCATCATCTTTCTGGCAGCCGCCTGCCTGGTCTTCCTTTACGGCTCCTCCCTTCATGGTTCCTTCCATCATGGCTCTTTTTTTCATGGACAGGGAGGACCCCTGACCAACCCATATAGGGCAAGTCTCTTTATCATGGTTATGGCCCTCTCTGCCCTGGCAGTTGTCTCGGCAGCATCCTTTTTGAGCTGCCTAAAAAAAGGAGCCTTTACCAATGACCTGGTCTGCTCCTGCGGCACTGCCATCTTTTTTATCTACTGGACTGCCCTCCTGCTCATGATTCTGGAAAATAAGCAGGCTGCTCCTCTGAAAGCCGGGTCCTTGCTGGAGACCTGTGTCTTTCATTCCTTAAAGGCAACAGCCGCTCCCGCCCTGGCCGGAATCCTCTTTCTTATTCTTTCTAATATTGTGACCATATCAAGAACCGGTCTGTCCGAAAACCTGCCCAGTCTGGCCTTTGGCCTCCTTGCCATATCAGGCCGCCTTCTTTTCATGGCTACCTGCAGCCTGAACGGCCCGGATATGATAAAAAAGCTGGTCTCCCTGCTGGGCCCTGGCACTGGTCTTTGTATTCTCTATATAGAGACCTTCTTTTTAGCCTGCCTGGTCTGCGGCCTTCTGGCCCTCAGGCAGAAGCCGGAAAAGGCAGCCGGCTATATCATCATCCCAGGTTGTAAGGTCTGGCCTGACGGAACCATGTCCCTGTCTTTAAAAAACAGGGTAGCTACAGCCTGGCTTTACGAAAAAAATCAGTACAAGACCACAGGCTGCCATGCCCTTTTCCTCCCCTCCGGAGGCAAGGGCAGCAACAGGATTCCTTCCGAAGCCCAGGCTATGAAGGATTATTTAACAGCCAGGGGAATACCGGAAAATGCGATTCTGGTCGAGGACCGTGCCCTCAGCACCTACCAGAATTTCCTTTATTCCAAGGAACTGCTGCAGGCCCGGAAAAACCAGACCGGAAAGAAACAGGCCAACCCTTATATTATCTTTTGCAGCGACAACTACCACCTGCTCCGCTGCTTTATCACGGCAGACCAGGCCGGCCTTCCTGTCCGTGCCATAGCCTGCCGGCCCTCCTGGTACAACTATGCCAATGCCTGCCTGAGAGAATACCTGGCCCTGATTTATATCAACCTGGGCTACCACCTGGTCCTTCTGGCTGCCATACTGGCAGGAAGCACTTTACTCTCTCTCATGCAGGGCTCTTTATAAAGTCCATGCCAAAAAGGCCCGGGAAAGGTCCTGCAAGCAGGTTACTTGTTACTGCAGGGTCAGGAAATATTTCCGTTAAAAAGCCATCCGAAAGGAATCATATAGTCCAAATAATAACAGGTCTGAAATAACAGACTTGAAATTGCGGGCTTGAAATAACAGTATTAGAATAATAGACTCAAATAACAGACTTAAAATTACCGTCTTAGAATTACAGCTTTAGAATAACAGACTTAGAATTACAGACTTAGAATTACAGACTTAGAATTACAGTTTTAAAGAAACGCATTCAGAAAGGAGTCCGCCATGCTCACTATCGCTTATGTTGGCTTCGGGGTCAGCGCCCGGGAATACCATATCCCCTATGTGGAAAATGATCCCCGAATCAAGATTAAATATGTCTACAGAAGAGAAGAGGACATCGCCCAGAATGCCCCCTACGAACCCTTCTATCCGGAAATACAATTCACCACAAACTTTGAAACCCTGCTCCAGGATCCTGACCTGGACCTGATTGTGGTCTCCGCCCCCGATGCCTTCCATGTCCCCTATGCCAGACAAATTCTTGAGGCCGGCAAGCATGCCCTGATCGAAAAACCCTTCGCACCCACAGCTGCCCAGGCAAGGGAAATCTTTACCCTGGCCAGGGAAAAAGGCCTGGTCTGCATGCCCAACCAGAACCGCCGCTTTGACGCCGACTTCCTGGCCTTAAAAGAAGTAATCGCCAGCGGGAAAATCGGAGACATCGTCCGCCTGGAAAGCCATTACGATTATTATAGGGAAAATGGCTGGTACGACTATTTCGGCACCCTCTATAATCTGGGCGTCCACACCACAGACCAGATCATCAGCCTCCTGGGCATACCCGACCAGGTCCGCTATGACGTAAGAAGCATCCACCACCCCGGCAAGGCAGACGACTACTACGATCTGGAATTCTTCTACGGCAACAGCAAGGCCTCCGTCAACACCAGCATGTGCGTCCTCATCGACTACCCCCGCTTCACCCTCCACGGCACCAAAGGCAGCTTCACCCTGCCCCCCGTCATCCACAACTCAGGCAAGAAAAAAAACATAGGCCGCCATGTCATCAACCAAAGCCCCGCCCCCCAGGACCGCTGGGGCAGCCTGGTCTACAAAAACAAAGCGGGCCAGACCATCAAGGAAAAAATCCCCGTAGACTGCGCCCACTATGAAAAAATATACGACAACCTCATCGACGCCATCGAAAACGGAGCCGAAAAATGCATCAAAGACCAGGAAGTCATCAAAGTCCTGGAAATCCTCGAAACCGCCACTAATGTAGCCAAAAGCCATGCCAAATAGCAGCGGAAGAAAACCCGAAGCTATAGCATGTCTTTTAGGGACCCATTAGCATCTTAACCTGACTTCTACAACTTCATTGCCAAAAGCCCATGACTCACCCTAGCTCAGCTGCCAGCTGGCATGACTCCCTTCCTCATCTTTTTTGATGACCAGCTGGTCATCGATCTGCTGCTGGAGCTCCGTCACATGGGAAATGATACCAATCATCTTGGATCCTTCAGCCATATCCTGCAGAACCTTGATGGCCTGGTTTCTGGCATTCTCATCCAGGGACCCAAAGCCCTCATCCACGAACATCACATCCAGGTTAATGGCGGCGGAATCCTCCTGGATCTGGTCCGCCATACCTAGGGCCAGGGCCAGGGCAGCCATAAAGGATTCCCCGCCGGACAGGCTTCGGATTTCTCTTACCTTGCCGGTCACCGCGGAATAAACCATGAGATCCAGGCCCTTGTTCCTTCCCTGACCAGCCTGTTCAGAATCGACCATACGAAGCTCAAACTGGCCTGCGGACATCTCCCGGAAACGTCGGTTAGCCGCATAGAGAATCTTCTCCAGGTAATATCTCTGGACAAAGGTCTCCAGATCCATCCGGCCACCCTTGACATTTCCGGAGAGGACCTGGTAAAGCTTTCTGACTGCCTCATACTCTTCAAGAAGCTTCTTTCTTTCCTCCATTTTAGAAGTAATCTTTCCGGCTACCTGTTTATTGACACGGAGCCATTCCCTGCAGCGGTTTCTCTCTTCTTCCGCCTGACTCCATCTATTATCAGCCATCCTTTTCGCCTCTTCGAGAGCCTCCATATCCGGCCTCTCCCTGTCACCGATCGTTCTCTGGGCTGAGTCCATTTTACCCTGGGCCTCTGCCTTACGGCGGCCAAAGCGCTCCACCTCTTTTTGCAGCTGGTCCGGCTTCTCCGGTCCATAAGTCCTTGTCAGTTCCTTCCACTGGTCCTCTGTCAGTTCCTTTTCTGCCATCAGGGACTGATAGGCAGCCTCCCTCTCTTCTAAGAAAGTCTCTTTTTCCGGAATCTCCTTCTTATAGCGGTCGATCAGAGTCTGGGCCTGATGGAGACTGGCCCTGGCCTGGTCCAGCTTTTTCTTAGCCTCCAGATAAATCTCCTGGCTCCTGTCCCTCCGGGTCTGGGCCGTTTTACGGTCCTGGAGAGCCTCTTCCTCCGTCTCATAAAGCTTGCTTTTTTTCAGATTATCAAGGGACGTTCTGGATCCCTGAAGGTCTGCCCTGGCCTGGGTCACCCGTTCCCCTGCTTCTTCTATCTTTCTATCCAGCAGGGACTTCCTTTCCCTGCCTTCGGTCAGGTTTTTCTCCAGCCTCTCCTGGTCCTTCTTTTGCTTTTTCAACTGGTCCTCTTCTTCCCGGATCTCCTTAAGCCGGTCCTCCACCAACTTCCCAGCCATGGAAGGCGGTATTTTCTCCGGAATATGCTCCAGTACCTCATCCAGTCTTTTGCGGAGCTGCTCTCCCGCCTCTTTGTAACGAGTGTACTTTTCTTCATACAGGGTTTTAGCTTCTCCGGCTTTTCTGGAAGCCTCATTTTCTTTATCTTCCATCTCCTTCTTCGCTTTTTCCAAGGCTTCCACTTGCTCCTGAGTTGGTTTGACTCCTCCTTCTTCTATGAATCTGCAGGGATTCGGATGATTCCTTGACCCGCAAACGGGACAAGGTTCCCCTTCTTTCAATTGCTCCGCTATATAGCCTGCCTGGTTGTCCAGAAAAATTTGCCGCACTTGTGAGTATTCTCTCTCTCTTTCCTCACGTAGTTTGCGATATTTCTGATATTGCTGGGCTTCCTGTTCTACTTTTCGCTTTTGACTGCCGGTCTCCTTGTAAATGCGGTCAAAGTCCCCGACCTCTTCCTTCAGGCGAAGGGCCTGCTCTTCTTTAGCCTTACAGACAGCCAGCCTCTGGTCAACATTTCCCAGGGTCTCCAGGTCTTTCTGCCATTCCTGCTCCTGGACTTCAAGCTGCTTTTTCTCTTTTTTAAGGGCCTCTGCCTGGCCTGAGGCCCGGGCAAGTTCCTTTTCATGGCCCTTTAGGGTCTCCTCTACATCTTTAATCTGCCTGAAAAGCTGGAGGGCCTTGTCCACTCTTTCAGAAATCTTGCTGAAAAGGGAGATCTCTTTCTCATTCCTTTCCTTTTCCTGCTCTTCTTGTCCTGCCGCCTGACCGGCCCGGGCTGTAAGGTCCGGCAGGTCCTTTTCCTGCAAAGCCAGGGCTTCTTTTAACCGGGCCAGCTCCTGCCTGGCCTGGGTCAGGTGCCTGTATTCCCCGGATATGATTCCAGCATCCCGCAATCTGGGAATCAGCCGGGTCCATTCCTGGATCTGGGGCTCTTCCAGCCTGCAGGCTTCCAGCTCTTTTCCTGCCTGGTCCCTGAGACGGAAGGCCTCCAGCAGGGCCCGGGCCTGTTCCAGCAGGGCACTTTTCTCATCCCTTTCCTTAATGGCCTTCTTATAAGCCGCCTCAGCCTGACTCTTCATCTCCTGCAAATCGGCACAAAGCTCCTCTAAAAGTCTGGAAAACTCCTCCAGGGCAGCAAGATTATCATCCATGATGTCTTTTTTCCTGTCCCTGATAAGCTGGTATTCATCTTCGTCAGGGATAAGTACATGTCCAGCCTCTGTCTGACACTCTGTTTTAATGATCGCCAGGTCCTTTTCCTTTTCTCTCCGTCTGTCCAGCAGGTTCTGGGTGATATCCTGGTAGAGCTCCGTCCCGAAAAGGCGGCGGAAAATCTCCTTTTTATCATCGGATTTAGCCCGGAGCAGTTCCACAAACTCTCCCTGGGCAATCATGGCAATCTGCATGAACTGGTCTTTGGACAGCCCTACAATCTCCTCCAGCTTACTATCCGTCTCCTTGCTGTTATATTCAGTCCCATCGGGCATGATCAGGGATACTTCGCTGCTGAGTGCTTTCGTCTCCCCCTTGTTTTTACCCTTGCTGACAATTTTCAAATGTCTGGGAACTCTCCGGACCGTATATATTTCCCTGGTCTCCCCGCTGCCCTCAGAAAATGTCAACTCCACATAGGGCAAGGTATCATAACCAATATATTGACTCTGGAGAATGACACCATCCTTTTTATTAGCGGTAGAACTGGCTGCTCCGTAAAGAGCAAAAACAATGGCATCAAAAATAGTTGTTTTTCCTGACCCTGTGTCGCCGGTGATCAGGAATAGATTCTGGTTGGGCCTGGTGAAATCTATGGTGGTCTTTTTTCCGTAAGATCCGAAGGCCTGCATGGTTAAGCTGATTGGTCTCATACTATTGCACCCCCTCTACCTGATGGATGACATCCTGAAGAATCTCCTTCTCCCGATCACTGATATCCTTGTAGAATTCGCAGCACAGCTCCATGGGATTGAGATTTCTCTCTACGATACCCACATCACTGTAATCCCCTTTACTGATGGTCTCCCGGCGGATCTCCAGCAGTCTGGGAAAGGCCAGTCTCAGCCTCTCCTGCATGTCAATGACATCCAGGTCCACCTTGTCTGTAAGCAGGACAGACACATAGTCCTGGCAGGACTGGTCCAGAACCTGCTTCAATTCTCCCTTGATTTTACGGATCTGACGAAGGGGTCTTAAGGGAAGGGTCCGGATATTGATCTGCGCCACTCCTCCCTCTTTTTCCCCCAGTTCTACCACAAGAATCCCTTTCTCCTGGCCGGCCTCACTGACCGAGCAGGCCAGGGGAGTACCACAATAGCGATAGTGGTCATCTCCCACCTTCATGGGTTTATGGATATGGCCTAAAGCCGCATAATCGAAGGGCTTCAGGACCGCTGCCGATACCTGGTCTATATTTCCTACAGTTCGGATCTCCGACTCCATCCGTTCCACATCATCTGCCTTTTTTCCTTCCGGCAAGTAAAACTGATGGCTGACCAGAACATTTCTTTCCCCTTCTCTGATATCCTCCCTGTCCAGCAGCCTGCGGACTGTGGCGTCATAGGATAAATTATTACCCTTCTCATCCACACCGGTAATCTGCTTGACCATGGAAGGCTTCACAAAGGGAAGCAGGTAGAAATTCACAGGACCATACTGGTCTTCCAGCACGACCTTTTCTATATATTCCCCCTCCAGCCTTGGTGGCTGACCTACCATATGGAACTGCTGCCTGGACAGGAGCCGGCGGAAGCAATTGACCCTGGAAGCACTGTCATGGTTGCCGCTGATCATCATGACTACCGTGTGAGGCAAGGCCTCCGCCAGATCAGATATAAACTGGTCGAACACATCCACTGCCTCTGCCGAAGGAACTGCCTTGTCATAAATATCCCCGGCGATGACTATGGCATCAGGCTCTTCCTGCCTGGCCGCCTTTACGATTTCTGCCAGTATATATTCCTGGTCCTCCCGCAGGTCGCGGTTAATCAGTTTCAATCCGATGTGCAGATCGGATAAATGAAAAAACTTCAAAGCTTCTTCCCCCTTTTTATATTCAAATTTTCTAATCCTATAATCTTTTCCTGGTGTCCTTCTATTTATAAGTATCCCACAGGACACTATTTTGCCCAAAGAGACTCGTATCCAATTTTTTCTATCCCTGGTCCCATCCTTATCATGAATGCTTGTTTACCTATTGTACCACAAAGGAAGCATATTTTTTGCCTAAAAACAAGAGGACACCGACCGGTCAGTCTTACTGACCTGTCGATGCCCTCCTGTGCAACATATGTCACCAGAATATTCACATGTTTTTTCAGAGGACGCCATTGGGGGACGTCTCTTCTGATGACATATTTATTATCTGCTTTTTTTGTTCATATTGCTATATAATATTTTTTTAATATAGGGTAAATTTTTTAACGGAAACCAGGCTCCATGATGGAATATTTACCCTATGACTATCAAAAAGCTGGTAGCATAACACATGGACCTCTTTTTTAAAAACACAGATTTGTCACAGGTCGAACAAATATCCTTCACAGATGAAAAGTATACTTACGGTCAAACAAGATACATTGTTTTTTTCATACTTTTCTCCTCATGAAATGGCGGCCGACGGGCCGCCATTTTTTATGGATTGCTTTTTTACCAGAATTGGGGGAGATCTCACCTCATCGTCTGATTTATTAATTCCCTGGAAAATGCTATAATATCCCCAAAACATTTTCCAGGAGGAAAAACCATTGAGAAAGCAGCGAAAAGTTTTTTTCTTTACCCTAGCGAGTCTGCTGCTGATTGGGCTGATCGCCCTGTCAGCTCTTTTCTATATTCATAAGACCCAGGAAAAAAGATACCAGGTCCTGCTGGCGGTGGGAGAAACCAGTCCTTTTACCCATGGCCCGGAGGATTTCACCTGGGAGGACGGCCATGTCCTGGTCCGGGACGGACAGATCACCGGAAAAACCCCAGGTAAAAGCTTGATCTTCCAGGAAGGCCTGGTCAACACTTATATAGAAGTAAAAGTCTGCCAGGTCCTGGAAAAGCAGGTGACCATGGTCTGTAACTCCTTTTATTTCCTCCACAGTTTCGGGGCTCCCACCCTGTGGGTCTCCACCAATCCAGCCGTTGCCCAGGTCTTCCCCGACGGTACAATCCACAGCCGGTCCTGCGGCCTGGCCCAGATTCTGGGGATTATCGGCACTGGCTCTGACCAGAAACGTTTTTCCACCCAGATTATCGTCTATAAGTTTCCACCAAAAACAATTCAGATTAAAGCCAATGAGACTGCCAGGATTGATTGGGGCTTCAAGGGCCTGCCTGTAAGCTACGACCTGGATGAAAATATCGCTGTCATGAAGGGCAGTACCATCCAGCCCAAGGGGACAGGGAAAACCGACCTGGTCTGCCGGGTCCTGGACAGGACATATGTCATCGGCCTGGAGGTAACGGCCCCCGACAATCTGATTAATAAAGAGGCCAATCTGCCAAAAACTTCCCAGGTCAGCCGGATCAAGGTTAAAATCAACAGTTACCCCAAAGACCGGACCTACACCGTCTTCCACCAGTCCAGTGGCAACAACAGCAGCCTTTTCCCCAGCTATATGCCCTGGCACGGCTGCGCGGCCTGCAGCACTTCGGCTGTCCTGACTGGTTTCGGCATCGATACCACGCCGGCAAACACCATAGAAAATATAGAAAAGAAAGTCCTGGACGGCTGGTACCATAACTATTATGAGCGGCAGTCCCAGATGCCTGCCACCCTCTGTGGAATCAGTCAGATTCTCAATTACTATGACATACCCAACCGCTACGTCATGGCCTTCGATGACACCACCGTCAAAGATGACATTTTTACCCATTTAAAGACAGGGAACCCTGTGATCTTTGAAGTCTGTAAATACAACCGTTATAGCAAAAAAACCGACAACAAGTGGTCCGGCAGCTACCACACCCTGGTCTTCTTAGGGGTGACCGACAAGGGCCATGTAATCGTTGCCGACCCGGCCAACAGCAATGGCTGGAACGGCATGGCCAGACTCAAATACATCGATTTTGAAGACATCCTCCCCTACATGTTCTCCTGCACCAAGATGCCCGGCGCCCACTACTTTTCAGGTAAGTCCACGGCCGGTGGTTATATCCTGGTTAACTGAAATACGTCCCTGCCCTGTCTTACATCCCGGGCATTCCGACCTAAACCACTACTACAGTTTTTATTTCGGACAGACTACCATGGGCCTCTGCTGCAGACTTTATCCCGGGCAGGCAAAGCCTGAGCTTCTGCTGCAGACTTTATCCCGGGCAGGCAAAGCCTGAGCTTCTGCTGCAGACTTTATCTCGGGCAGGCAAAGCCTGAGCTTCTGCTGCAGACTCTAATACAGTTAGCGGAAACATAAATTTTCCAGAAAAAGCCACCTCTTCATCTTTAAATAAGAAAAAACAAATTGCAAAAAGACCGGGAATTCTGTAAACTGAGGATTGTGTAAAATAGTCAGGGTCAAACCAAGCTGACATAAGATAGGATAATACTTCGACCGGGTTATAGAATCCCAGACAAGATGAAATGAGGAAATAGCTATGAGATTAAGAAATGTTCCCGGCTCCAGGGACAAGATTGCCGCTGATGACCACGTCATCAAAAATCCGGAAGAAATCCGGGGCCACTGGGCCGGTTATTTTGGGGACGGACTCCCCATCCACCTGGAAATCGGCATGGGCAAGGGCCGTTTTGTTATGGATATGGCCGAACTCCACCCCCATATTCACTATATCGGCATAGAAATGTACTCCAGTGTCCTGGTCAGGGCTCTGGAAAAAATGGAAGAAAGAAGTCTGGAAAATGTCCATTTTATCCGTATGAATGCCGAGTATATCTGCCAGGTCTTCGGCCCCGGCGAGGTAGAGAAGATCTACCTCAACTTTTCAGATCCCTGGCCCAAGGAACGCCATGTCAAAAGAAGACTCACTTCCCGCCAGTTTCTGGAAAGATATGAAAACATCCTTTCTGACAAAGGCAGCCTTGCCTTCAAGACAGACAACCAGGGCCTCTTTAGCTTCTCATTAGAAGAAATCGAGGACAAGGGCTGGATCCTGGAAAAAAATACCTTTGACCTCCATCACAGCAACTTTCTTGAAGGGAATGTGATGACAGAATACGAAGAAAAATTTGTCGGCCAAGGCAAGCCCATCTGCATGCTGGAGGCCCGGCCGCCACTGGGAAAGGCCAAAAACAGTGATCATGTAAAAGCTAATAGGATAAAAGCTAATAAAGTAAAGGTTAATGAGCTACCGGCTAATGAGGAAAATGCTATGGCAAAAACAGAAACACCTGTAAAAAATATAAAGGACAATGAGGGCCATAATAATGGCCATGACAAGAAAGCCTCCTGGCTGGCGGCCATAGACTTGGACGGCACCCTGCTCCGGTCCGACAGCACCCTGTCAGACTACACAAGAGCAGTTCTCTCCCAGGCCAGGGAAAACCAGGTTCTGGTAGTCCCCGCCTCCGGCCGGTCCTACCGAAGCATTTCCCGCCTGGTCCAGGATATCCCAGGCATCGATTATATCATCGGCGGCAACGGTAATATTGTCACAGAGGTAAAAAATGAGGAGATTCTCCACAGTGTCGAAATCCCCAAAGACACCATGTACCGGCTCTACCAGCTTCTCCGGGACCATAATGGTTTCATGGAATTGTACTGCGGCAACGACTCCTATGTGGAAAAGGACCGGATCCATGTTCTCTACGACTCACCCCTGCCCGACAGCTTCTGCGACAGCATGATGGCCACAGCCATCCCCATGCTCTCTACAGGCCTGCTGCTCCGGACCGGTGTCATGGTCGTTAACAAAGTCCATACCGCCTTTGCAGATCCCGACCAGTTGAAGGTCTTTGAAGAAGTTCTTGAGAAAGAATTCGACGATCTCACCGTGACCCATCCCAGCCTATATAATATGGAAATCTTCCCATCCTGCAGCAATAAAGATGAGGCCATCCGTGTTGTAGCAGAAAAAGAGAACATCCCCCGGGACCACATCATCGGTATCGGCGACAGCCACAATGACCTGGCCATGATCCAATACGCCGCAGTAGGCATCGCCGTGGAAAACGGCATGGATGTCCTCAAGGAAGCAGCCGATTACATCTCCGCCTCCAACGACGATGACGGCCCCGCAAAGGTCCTGGAAATGGTCTATGCCGGAAAACTAAACGAACTCCTGGCAAGCCAGAAATAAAGCACCCGGCTACTCGGCTTTAAAGAACCGCTTCCTGCCCCAGGAAAAAATGTTCAAAAATATTGAAAAAAATACTTGCATTTTTCGAATGGATACTATATAATCAATCTTGCGTTGAAAAACACGCAAGAAAATGCGCGCTTAGCTCAGTTGGTAGAGCAGCGGACTCTTAATCCGCGTGTCCAGGGTTCGAGCCCCTGATCGCGCACTGAAGCATCGGTTTGATGAGGAATCATCGGGTCGGTGCTTTTTCTTTGTTTGCGGGCTCGAACCCTACGGGTTCTCTCTCGCCTCCCGGCTCGGTCCTTGCTCTTGGGTTCTTCGAACCCAAGGTGGTCCACCGGACCACCGCAACCCTGATCGCGCACTGAAGCATCGGTTTGATGAGAGATCATCGGGTCGGTGCTTTTTTCTTTGCTCGCAAACCTGAAGAGCGTGTATTTATGCGGGTTTTCAGAGCTTCGATACAGCCGGATTAAAGGCGGGTGTCAGCCATTTTTAAAGAAGGATAAGACAGGGGTGCCCAGTAACCGTGGTTACATTTTGCCCTTTCTGGTAACACCCCTGTCAGAGGGCTTATTTATGCGCTTTTAGCCAATTTGCCATGTTATCACATGCTTTCATACACTGAGCGCGGCTGCCATGATGAAATCATAACGGGGCTTACATAAGGTTTGTTTGTATTCATCATCGTTTTCATCCTTTCTTTACATACTGTGGGTTTGCAATGTTCCCTGTAAATTCATTAAATGCTGCCGTTCTATCTGGCTGGTATGGTCAGGACCTCCAATATAGACTGGAGCGGTATTCCTGCGAAGGATCCGGAAAACCTTCTCTTCCAGATCTGTCCGGGGATGCCTCAGTTCATCTAAAGTGTATCCGGTAGTAATGATAATAGGTTTGCTGCTGTGATCTACCCGGTTCATGAGGTCAACGGCCAACGGGATCGTGAGCTTTGTCAGATACCGTAGGTCGAGATCATCCAGACAGATCAGACTTTTACTGAAGATACCGGCAAGATGTTTCTGACGATCCTGCAGGTTCATACCGGATAATTCTTCCAGGAGTTGGCCAAAACAGGTCATGATGGCAGGCTGACAGGATTCCAGAATCTCATTGACAATACAGGCGGCGGCGAAGGATTTCCCACTTCCCGGAGGCCCCCAGATGAGGAGACCGGGAACGGTTTTTTCACTAACCTGCGAGCAATAATTCCTTAAAGTGACAAGCACCTTCGGATCCAGGCTCTGAGCTTCTTCAAAACGGTAGTTTTGTAATTCTTTCCATCCCAGACCATCGGCTTTCAACCGGTTGACATGTTGTTCGAGCTCTTCCTGCTCTCTTTCCCTCTTTTCTGCAGCTGCCTGTTCTTTCTGGCAGTCGCATGGGATCGGAAAATAATGCTCAACACCGAAAAGTACGCCATATCTTTGTTTTGGTCTGCCGCATACCCGACAGTGGATCAGGCCGTCTGCCGGGTCGATGTATTCATCTCGTTCCAGAATAGCCCGCCGGCTGTCCGGAGGTCTTAACCGCGTTTTCCCTTTCATTCTCACTGATATGGTCTGAAGAGGCTCCGTTCAAAGGGCCTCTTCAGGCAGATGTATTAATATTCACTTTTCGAATCCAATCATCCTCATCTCCATTTGACAGGGCCGGAATGTACTTCCACCCAGTTTCGGAAGTCTCTGAGTTCTTCTAAGATTACATCGAGCTGAAGATGTCTTTTATAGGACAGGACCGCTTCAGAGATGAAATCTCTCTCCAGAGGAATTCTGTTTCTATCTCTGTCCCGAATGATGGAACACACTTCCTCTGTCAGCATGAAATGTTTGTTGATTGTTGGCATTAATATTTTTCCTCCTTTCCTTGTCGTGTTCTGATATTTGTCTGACTATGAAAAAATGACAATTCGTACGACCCGTTCGGTGTAGAGTTATCTGAAAAAAAGGATTGTTCGTCTCGTTCGAACGTCAGCTTTATGGAAAAATAGGTTGTTCGTCTCGTTCGAAAGCCATCCTTATGGAAGAACTAGCCGTTCATCTCGTTCGAAAGCCGTTCATCAGCCTCAGATTAGCTGATTTTCCTGTTCGAAAGCCGGTTATCGTCCCTAAAAAGGCTGTTCGGCCTGTTCGAAATACGAGCATCCCGTCTTCCTTGCGTACTTTTTCTGTTCGGATAGTAGACATCTCCCGTTCGTTCTTCGTCGGATTATCGTATTCCAGAAAATTTTTCCTGAAGCAAGATACACATTTTGTAAGACAAATGCCTCTTGTCAGGGAGCCCCTGAGACCCCTTTAGCACTTGTACCGTGGAGGGCCACGGATCCTGGGAATAAAAAAGGCTCCCTCAATGCTGTTATTATCTGCATTCCTTTCTGATAGGAAATGCAGCGTTTGTACAGCGCTAGGGAGCTTCATATATTTGGGATATTCAATTGTTCTCTTATTTTCTGTTCTGCTGTCCAATCAGCCACCACCTCCTTTGATAAGGGCCATCAGAAAAGGAGCAGCCCAAAAAGACCACTCCTAAAAACTATAAAAGTATTGAATTTCTAAAGAGAATTAAAAAGCCTGTCTTAAAAGGCAGACTTCTCCTCTGTCGGGGTTTTACGTTAACGTCCAACTATATAGTCAGGAAATAACGGGATTCCTATGATCCGTTGTATATATTGTTACACTAATATGTTCAAATGGACAGACTTTTCCTCTGCTAGGGTTTAACGTCCACCATCCAGTCCTGGACTAAAGGGTTGATTCCCTTAAGCCTCCTGCTGGGAAGATACGGGATCCTTGTGATCCTGGATATTATTAAGCACTTCCAGAAAGGAACATTTGTTCGATAGTTACTATAGCATACTTTTCTATACTTGTAAAGAGGCAAAATAAGAATTTGAATACTTCCTGAATTGAAAATTTAAATTCCACTCCCGAGTGGGTCTGCGGGATTTAAATATTCAATTTACGTACTTTTCTGATATTATGCCACCCATATTGTCTTCGCAATTATAATTTGGTAAAATGACCTTATACACTTGAAAAAGTAATATGGAGGATATACAAATGGGTCTTCTTTTAGATTTATTTGCTTCCAAAGCACAAAACAAAGCGCAACGGAAGGTTGATAAACGTATGAACAAAATAAAAAAAGAAGTGGCAGCACTTGATCCCTTGCAAGAACTTGAACAGTTCAAAGTGGAGTCTCCAAACATACGTCTTTCTAAAGGTGAGATATGTTATTATGCAGGTGAGGTGCACCCTTTTAAGCTGAAACAAAGATACGCTAGATCATCCAGTTCAAAAGGTATAAGTGTAAAGATAATGAATGGTCTGTGGTATCATACCGGTGGAGGACAGTCATCTCCAATTGTCCAAGAATACTGTGATTCTTGTGACGGTACGCTATTCATCACGAACCAGAGATGGGTTTTGACTGCCCCCAAATATGGATTCAATATAAAAATCCAAAAGATAATTAATCTTGAAATCCATGATAACGGATTCTCCTTATACGAAGGCAATCGATGTCATATGGTCAATGGAATTGGTGGTGAAAGTCTTTACCGTCTGATACAACTAATGAATGCTGCCGATAAGATTCGCGTGGAACAAGAGGAAAAAGAAGAAGCCAAACAAATCACAAAAAACAGTGCTAAGAACAAGCATAGCCCAGATAAATTTGATGAAATTAGAGAGTACAAAAAACTTTTAGATGACGGAATCATTACGCAAGATGAATTTGAGAAAAAGCGAACGGAATTATTGTCTTTATAGGCAGGAGGATTAAACTTATATAAAATGTGCGATATCGTTTGGGGACACTCAGGGACGACGTGCAAAAACCTCCTATCTATACGGATTTTGGAGGGGTGACATTATTCGAGCCCCTGATTGAGCACTGAAGCATCGGTTTGATGAGAGATCATCGGGTCGGTGCTTTTTTGACTTCCGGAATTGTGGAAATCCTTTATTTATGCAGGTTTTCAGGCACATGTTTGCCTCTCATGATATGAAAACGCGAATATCTAGAGAAGAAAATTATGGTAATTTTTCTCTCTTTTTCAGGGCTGGTGGATACTTCTCACTTATGGAGTATCCACAGTCTCTTCCCTGTTTTTTGTCTTTAATTATCTGGCTAGTGCAGGTGTCATATTCAGTGCATTCTCAACCAGAAGTTCTTTTTCCCTGTCAAGGGACTAATCATGACAATAATACTTGAGAATGGTCTGCTCATCCGCGTGTCCCATCATCTGTCTTACTGTATTCAGCCTGACCCCGCGCAAAGATAAAACCATTAGAATCATATCCATGTTTTGTCTGATATCTCCTGGCTGCATTAATGTTGTCTTTGACGGCCTCTGTAAGATATACCTGCCGGTCACCATCCTGGCTTTTGGTATTCTCTACAATCTCCCTGGCGTCTCTGCGGAACATCCTCTGCATGTGAATGTAGTTGGGCGTTTCGATATTTTCATACCAAAGAGTGACCAGTTCACCGATCGGGATTCCGGTTTGATACTGAAACATCAGAGCCAGAGGGCTCAATCGGTATTCCTTGACTTCTTCATAGAAATCTTTCCAGATCAGCTCAGTGCTGAATCTGATCTCCTCCGGGGTGCAAGTGGTGAGCCTCTTGACATGTTTAAATCATTTATTCTATGAAACAATTACGGGCAGAACAGCTAATATGCCATTCTGCCCTATAGTTGGTTCTATCCTTAAAAGTGCTGATCCTCTTTTTCTATTTCTCATATTGATTCATCATTATTGAAATTAAAATTTATAATCCCAACTGTCTGTAAACCGTTCTTTGATATCATAGATATTTGCTACATATCCGAATATATTTATTTCTCTCATATTTTCATCTTCCACAAGAATAGATACACATATATCATAATTGCTTTTGTTGTCTTTATATAAGATAATATATGATTTTCCGTCATCTTCTTCTATTCCAGAAGCAAAAAAATCATAGTTATCATTAAAAGAAGCCGGAAGATAGCTTTTTGCAATTTTTAAAGCTGACTTTAAATCTACTTCTTTATTCACTTTATCTCCATTTATTGTGACATTCAATATGGTATTATCAAGTATTTCAAATGAAAGAGGATGGTCTAATGACTCTTCAATCGAATAAAAGTTTTGTTCTTCTGAATAAACACGTTCATCATTTTTATACACTTCATCTATCAAACCACTTTTATCAGCAATTTTTGGGTGACCTTTGACATTAAGCAAGGCAACATCATCCACAACAAGACCATCTTTATGTTCAGTATCAGAATCGGCAACTTCCTGCTGTGTTTCATTATCTATAACATTATTTGAAGAGTCATCTTCCCCAGAACACCCAATCAAACAAGTTGCACACATCAATATTAAAAAAGTGACTACAATTATTTTTTTCATACCGCTTCACCTCATGCTACAACAATATATGTTTTACAATTTTTTAATTATTATACCAAGTCGCTAGCGCGATAGCTAGCGAAATGTACGTAAAACAATTTTTCTCAAAAATAGTAGCAGTTGTAGTATATATGTTGTATTGTTAAATCGCCAAACCCAACAACCAGCATATGACACCACCTGCTTTATTTAGTTTATCACGGATTTCTAAACGATACAATTATATATCTTTTTTTATGATAATGTCATAAATGCGAGATGTCATTGGTTATCATCTGCATTAAAAAGCATTACATCCATTAATCTGAAAACATGGTTATAACGGATTTAATATGATATTTGCAGACAGCCATATTTCACGGCCGATAAGGCCGTGTTCTCCGGCCAGTCAGGGCCGTGTTTAGCGGCCACCCAAATATGACACGATATGCTCATATGTGGATTGTTATGTTCCTATATAGATATATATATGTGAAGAGATTTCCGTAGCCGCAGCCGATGCTGTGGAGCTTGTGGGTAACCGGCTATAAGACGGAGCTGTGGGTAAGGTGTAGGCAGGATGTGGGCAGTCTTGCTGTCCATAGGCTGTCCATGGCTTATCCACAGTGGAGTGCCGGTTATCCATAAATCCACAGCTCCGTCTTCATTTGGCAATCTTAACCGTACTCTCTTTTAGACAATATGTAATGACCTCCGATTTGTAGGTTCGTGGATTTACCTGTATACTATAAGTCGGAAAAAGACAATGGTAACAGGGATTAC
>DLBH01000022.1:0-154 GCA_002494165.1 Lachnospiraceae bacterium UBA7026
AGATGGTATCCTCCACCGTTGGCTCATCCACCAGGACCGGCTGGAAACGACGCTCTAAAGCCGCATCCTTTTCAATATATTTCCTATATTCATTTAAAGTCGTTGCTCCGATACAGTGGAGCTCTCCTCTGGCCAGCATGGGCTTTAAGAGGTT
>DLBH01000022.1:208-15071 GCA_002494165.1 Lachnospiraceae bacterium UBA7026
GGCTTTAAGAGGTTGCCGGCATCCATGGCACCGTCTGTCTTGCCGGCCCCAACGATGGTGTGAAGCTCGTCAATGAAAAGAAGAATCTGGCCTTCGCTGGCCTTGATCTCCTCTAGTACTGCCTTCAGCCTCTCCTCAAACTCACCCCGGTACTTGGCTCCTGCTACCAGAGAGCCCATATCCAGGGCGAAGACCCTTTTGTCCTTGAGGGAATCCGGTACATCACCCTTGACGATTCTCTGGGCCAGGCCTTCTACAACTGCCGTCTTACCAACACCAGGCTCACCGATGAGCACCGGGTTATTTTTGGTCTTTCTGGAAAGAATCCGGACCACGTTACGGATCTCGCTGTCCCTGCCGATCACCGGGTCGAGCTTCTGCTGCTTTGCCCTCTCCACCAGGTCATAGCCGTATTTTTCCAGGGTCTCATAGGTAGCTTCAGGATTGTCACTGACCACCTTCTGGTTGCCTCTCACCGTGGACAGGGCCTGAAGGAAGCGCTCCCTTGTAATGCCATAGGCCTGCAAAAGCTTCTTTACTTCCTTATTTGGGCTCTTGAGAAGAGCCAGGAAAAGGTGCTCCACGGAAATATATTCATCCCCCATGGCCTTGGCCTCATCCTCAGCGCTGACCAGTACCTGGTTAAGGGACTTGCTGATATAGGTCTGTCCTCCGGAAACCTTGGGCTTCTTCTCGATCAGATCCATGACCCCGGCCTGGAAGGAATCCCTGTTAATCTCCATTTTCTCCACCAGCTTACCGATCAGGCTATCCTCTACCGTCAGAAGACTATAAAGAAAATGCTCCTGGTCAATCTCGGGATTACCATACTGGTAAGCCAGCTTCTCACAGTTATTCACTGCTTCCAATGATTTTTGTGTAAATTTATTAATATTCATATCAGTACCTCCTGAATGGAATAAAATCCAGTTTAAATCAGCTGCCGCTTCTTTTTCTGGCAGCTGTCAAATACGTTTTCTCCTTTACTGATTTTTAATCACTTTTCAATCATTCTCCTTTGTTATACTCCTCGTATAACACATATATAGCACAAAAATTAGCACTCGTCAAGTATGAGTGCTAATAATTTTCAATTTATTTTTCATTCTTGTTTTAGCCTGGGAAGACCCTGCCGGTCTTTGCAGGGAGATCTGGTCTTTGGAGCCGCAAAGCAGAACAGCATAAATCTTAATAAAATACTGCATACCTAAATTATTATAGATAGTTTTTAACATGGCAGTAGCTGTCATGCTGACACAGGTCTTGCTTTTAAAACTAAACCTTGCAAAAAAATATAATTTAAGCTATATTTATAAATAACAGGTTTTCTATTTGCATAAACCAGGTCCTTTCAGACAAAAAATAATCAGAAAAAATAAAAATTTCGTTATTTGCAAAAATAACGAAATTTTTTCTTGCTTTTTCCCCATAGGTATGCTATTCTACGAGTGACATAATTTCCAACTTCTGTCTGGAAACAGATAGACCATTAAGGACCTGGTGTCGCGGCCAGGTCCTTTTTGTGTGTCTTCTTTTTTGGTTTTTAGTATCTTTTTCTACCTTCCTCTCCCTCTTCCTGGATTCTTTGTTTTTCCACCTGCCATACTTCCATGGCCTTTCTATTTTCCTCTCCTGCCTTTCTCCGGTCCCCTACAGCCCCGGTACTAAAATAGAAAAAGAGGGCAGACCTGACCGGAAGATCAGATCCACCCTGATTTGTTTCAATTATAATCGGTTATTTGACAGGCCTGCTTTTGCTTCAAATTTTAATTCATTTATGGCCTGACTGGCCTGCTTCGTTGAACTGGCTATACTCAAATCCGCAGCCTAGTTAGCTATAGGCTCGGACCAGTATTGCTGGTTATAAATGTCCGTAAACCGGTACATGGCCTTGACGTCACCTTCACCTACCTTGGTGTTGGATATGGTCAGATCTCCGCTGACAGTCAGGGGCTGGCCCAGGAAATAATTATCCTGGTAGACTCCGTCATAACTGTAGAAGTCACAGAGGAAGTCAAGCTTATCGCCTTCCTTAAGTTCTGTGAGACCTCTGGCCACCGTATCAGTTTCCGTCTCCTGGTAGACCGTTCTGGCACCCAGGACCTGACCATTGGGATTATCCTGGTCAAACTGGAGAATCAGGTCAACCTGCTCATCGTTGAGAAGGGCCGGAACTCTTCCCAGAATCGTGTAATTATCGCCATCATAATCAGTTGACAGATGATAGTAGGCCACGGGCTGGCTGTTGATAGAAAGCCAGGTTTTGTCCGTCTCCCCGATCAGATTCCCATCCTCATCAAATTCAAAGATATCATCCAGACCCAGGTCAATATAGCCCTCGCCATCGTCATAGTACATATTAAGTTCAAGGCCTTCCACCATAGACCACTGGTCCTCTGACAGCTTCATCACATTCTGCCCCTGGTCATTCTGCTCCCATACAAGAGCGTTGGGATCAAAGAGATGGTCTGCGATATAGTCTGCCGTCTCCTCCTGGGACATGGACCTTCCGCTAAAGAAATCAATGTTGCCGGACCCCAGTCCTGAGATTCCATTGCCGCTGCCAATACCATCTCCCATAAAGGCATTCAGCAGATTCATAATATCCCCGCTGGACTGGGAGGATCCTGAACTTGAACTGCCATTGCCAAAGAGCATGGAAAGAGGTGAAGCCGTGCCGCCTGTGGCGACCTGGCCGCTGACCTCCAGGCCTGCAAATTCCTGAATACACCTGGCATACTCTGAATCTACACCAATATCATTGTAGGTCTGGACTGCTGAATCCACGGAGCTGGCCTTCTGGTAGGGGAAGTAAACCGACAGACCGTAGGCATTCGTTATATTGGAAGAAGTCCTGTTGTATTTTACAGCACTCTTGAGAACCTCTGCCAGCTTTTTACCTTCATCAGTTTTCATATTTAAGGCAAAATGCACCAGGTCGATCTGGTCAATCTTTGAAGATGTGGCAAACTCCCTGGCATTACTTCTGGCATTGGATACGGTTGCATACTCCTTGTTCTGGATCAGCTCCCTGGTACCCTTGGCAAAGGCCGTAAAGTCTTTATCTAAAGTCTGGCCCAGCTCAGCCAGGTCAACCACAGACAGGGTGGTCAGCTGGCCGCCACATTTCCTGTTACATTCCTGGACAAACTCATCACAGATCATCTGGCCCAGGTCGAGGGTTGCCATGGAAGGATTCTTGGACAGCTGGGTCAGCCAGTTGGTGTAATACCAGCCCACGCCAGGCTCCGTCTCCTCAGATCCGATCAGGTAGTCTGAATAATTGCTGAGCATCTGGGCAGTTTCCACCGTGGCCATCAGACAGGCGTCAAAGCCGATGAAATCATAGGTGATCCCAGCATTTTTCAGGGCCTTATTAATGCCCGACAGGGTCATGGAACCACTGGACGGATATTTCTGGTCATAACCATAGCCGGAGATAGACCCTCCGCCGTGATCCCAGAAAATGAGAGCATTACGGTTGGCCGGGAATTTCCTGGTCGTCCACTTGATAAATTCCGTCAGCGTGTCGGGATTGGTCATGGAAACTGTCCCGGCATTCTTATTAAGGGTAAATAGCTGGCCGCCCTTGATCTGGTAGATCTGGTTGACCTTGTTACTGATAAACTTATTCTGCCACCTGCTGCAGCCTCCGGTATAGACAACCAGATTGATATTGTTCCCTACGGTAGCGTTGAGCATCTCCTGCAGGTCTCTGGTAGCCATGCCACTCCTGGACTCCAGGTCTGTACCACACATATAGACCATGATAGTCATGGTATCACTGCCGTCTCCGGCAATCTTTGTAAACTTTTCCCTGGCCCGGGAATCCACGTTGCGGTTCAGCTTACCTGTATTATTCCCGTCAATCCAGCCATTAGAAGATACAGATGCCCCGGAAGAGCCGCCGCCATAGGAACCTGTAGATCCTCCAAGAATCGATTCATAGAGACTGGAAGAGCCGCCGGAACCAGACGACCCGGTATCTGATCCTCCGCCGCCGAAAAGGGAGGACAGGCCGCCGCCTCCTCCTAAAAGCAGGACAAGCAGTACAAGAATAAATGGCAGTTTACCTCCTCCGCCACTTCTGGAACCTCCTCCTGAGCCACCTCCAAAAAAGCCGCCGGAACCAACCGGACCGGATCCCCGGCCGGATCCCCGCCGGAAAGCACCGCTGCCGCCGCCGGTGACATGTTTCTTTCTGCCCTGAGGCCTGTTATGATCCATACACTCCCTCCTTTACATTATCAAGTACACTTCTCTGTCTGATTCATACACATGCAGTTATTTCCATCACCAAACTGTTTTGCAAGCACATCTAAATATCTGTTCTAAAATAGGACTTTCTCATCAATCTTTTTCGCGTCTGTCACATCTACTAAAAATATCTCTGCAAATATCCCCTGGCCTATAACTGGCCCAGTACCTCTCCGATGCTGTCATTGATCACCAGATCCGCCTGGGAATCCCTGGGTGTAGAGGACTTGTTGATCAAAACCAGATGGCTGCCCCTGAAATAATCGATGAGACCGGCGGCCGGGTATACGGCCAGGGACGTTCCTCCGATAATCAGTACATCTGCACGGCTGATATAATGGACCGTCTTGCTGATGACGTCATTGTCAAGGCCTTCCTCATAAAGGACCACATCCGGCTTGATGAGGCCGCCGCAGGCGTCACATTTTGGTACGCCGGGACTGTTTTTTACATACTGGGCATCGAAAAACTTGCCGCACTTGGTACAATAGTTGCGGTGGATACTGCCGTGGAGCTCCAGCACGTTTTTACTGCCTGCCATCTGGTGGAGGCCATCGATATTCTGGGTCACCACAGCCTTACATTTCCCGGCCCTCTCCCATTCAGCCAGCTTGAGATGGGCCTTGTTGGGTTTGGCGTCCAACGCCATCATCTTGTCTTTATAAAACTCATAGAATTCTTCGGTTTTTCTCACGAAAAAGGTATGGCTGACGATCGTCTCCGGCGGATACTTATATTTCATATTATAGAGTCCGTCGGTACTTCTGAAATCAGGAATCCCACTCTCAGTGGAAACACCTGCCCCGCCGAAAAAAACCAGATTATCAGTGGCGTCAATAATCTCTTTCAGCTTTTTTACCTTGTTATTCATCTTGTAACCCTCCCTCATAAATTCAGGCCGGCAACATCAGAATCGCCACATTGACCAGGCCCAGAATAAAGCCGATCAAGGCGCCGATATTGATGACCGCACCCAGTTCCTTTTTCATGATAACCAACACAAGTTCTTCCACCTGTGCAACATCCATAGCATTAATCCTGTCTTCCACTATGTCAGAAAACCGTACCGCTGTCAATATGACCGGAAGCTTCTCAGCTACCAGGACACGGTAGATCTGCTCAATGATATCAGGCAGGTCCGCCCCCTGTTTTTCCAGGGTCTCAAAGATCTCCCCGACTCTTTTGTCAGAGATGGCACTGACCTCCTTAGCTACCTCTTCCTCCAGAAGTGCGGGCAGGTTCTCCTTGATAAAAGCATCTACATACTCCCTCATCTGGTCGCCGATCTTGTCCATAAAAGACCCGCCCAGCATAAAGCCGAACATGGAATCTGCCAGCTTTTCCCTTACAACGCTCATACCGGCTTCAACAATCTTGGCCGCCGGGTCCATGGCCAGGATCTTCTCATACAAAAAAGCGGACAGGTTCTCTCCCGTGGCCTTAAGGGTCCCTTCATAACGGTCTTCTTCCATGACCAGGAGGGCTGCATCCTTAACCTGCATCTGACCATTCTTCATCTCCCCGGTCCAGTCAACGACTGCCTGTCTGAGCTTGGCACAGGTCTCTTCGGACAGCAAAACCCCACCGAGAACCTCCGGCGTCAGGAGCTGCTTCTCCACGACCTGGCCCACAGCCCTGGCCAGCCTGCCCTGGCCTCTGGGAATCACACCCGGTGTAAAGGGCACCCTGTGGCCCCAGATCTTTTTCTCATAATGAGGATAAAAAAGCATCTTAACTGCCACCCAATTGGTGATATAGCCGATCACAGCCCCCACAATCGGGACGGCAATAATTCTCCAGTCCATCTCATGTTCCTCCTGTTAGTCTTCTTTATAGTAATCCCCCGGAGTAATCAGACCAGGCCAGTCTCTTCCCGGGCCCTTTTACAGGACAATCTCTTCCCCGGTCCCTCAAAACAATACCGGCACCGGGTCTGTCACGGCCAGCTCTTCCCTGTCCACCCGGCAAAGCCAGGCCTCCACCCGGACTCCCGCCTCATGGGCCTCCTTCAAGGCCCGGGCAAAGGCCGGCTGTCTCAATCTATGGGCAGTAAAAGCTTCCGCGTCCTCCCTCTCAATGAGAAAAAGAACCGACGTCCTATAGCCCTGGTCCAAAAGACCGGCCAGCTCCCTGACATGCTTCAAACCCCTCTCAGTAGGGGCATCGGGAAACATAGCCAGGCCATCCGTCACCAGGGTAACCCCCTTAACCTCGATCAGCCACCGGTCACTCTCCGTCTCCACATAAAGATCAAACCGGGAATCACCGACAGAGAACTCCCTCCGGACCGACAGAACATCTCCCAGGAACCTGCCCGAGGCCACAAACTCCTCAGCCAGCTGATTAGGCGCCTGGGAATCAATATTGACCCAGCCCCCCTGAAACCAGACACAAATCAGGGAATACCTGGTCTTTCTCTTAGGATTATCACTCTTCTCCACCAGCACCCTGGCCTGGGGCAAAAGCAGCTCTTTAAGCCGCCCCGTATTCTTCACATGACAGATTTCCTCCCGGCCATCCACCAGCACATGAGCCAGAAACCGGTTCGGTCTCCTGAGAAATACACCTTCCGTTAATTTATTATATCTCATTTTTCTTTCCCAAACTATAAAATATTAAAATATATTGACAATACTTTTTCAGCCGGATTTCATAAGACAGGGAATGAATCCTCTAACGCCAGCCTGCCCAGAACTCTTCCAGGAGCAGGCCAATATTATGTTCATTCACCTGGTAAACCTTGTCCCAATCCTCCGGCAGCAGGCCCCGGTATTCCTGATCCAGAAAGCGGTCATCCAGCAAAAGCAGGACCCCCAGGTCTTCCGCTGTCCGGATCACCCGGCCGGCAGCCTGCAGGACCTTATTGACACCGGGATAACGGTAGGCATAATTATAACCCTGGCCTCCGGTCCGGTCAAAATAGTCCCTTATAACCTCCCTCTCATTACAAAGCATGGGCAGGCCGGTCCCCACGATCAGAGACCCAAGGAGTGCCCGGCCGGCCAGGTCGATTCCTTCAGAGAAAATGCTGCCCAGAACGCAGAAACCTATGACCGGCTTCCCGGCCAGATCCCTTTCTTCTTTCCCTGCCGGGACATCTTCCATCTTTCTGCCCGGCCTCTTTTCGTCCATTCCATCCTGGCGGAAACGGTCGAGAAAAGCTTCCCGGTCTTCCTCATTCATAGATGGCTCCTGGACCAGCAGATCAGCCAACAGAAAAAGAGAGCTGTCCGCCGCCAGGCCGGCCACTGCCTCCATCATTTGATAGGATGCGAAAAAAACCATATAATTGCCGGGCATTTTCTCAAAGGTAACCTCCAGATACCTGAGAATACGGCGATACATTTCCTCTCCCCTCCTGCTGTAGCGGCTGGTCACATCCTCAGCCACTGCCAGAACCCGCCGGTCCCCGGGAAAGGGGGAAGGAAGCCTGTAGGCATTGATTTTCTCCCCTCCTAAAAGCTTACGGTAGTACTGGACAGGAAACATGGTGGCTGAAAAAAAGACGGATGTCCTGGAAAGGTCCACATATTCCTGAATATTTTCAGAGGGGTCGATACAGAAAAGGTGGATCCTGAAAGCCCGGCCCTGGCCCTCACCATAGATCTCATATCCCTCGTTGATATGGTCGAGGATCAAAAAGAAATGACTGATGGTAAAATAAAAGCGGACCAGGTCCTCCCTCCCTTCAAATTCAAGCTTGTCTGCCAGATAGTCCTCCAGAGGACCCATGAGCCGGAAAAGGGGGAAATAAAGGACATCCACCTGGTCATAGGACTTCCATTTCCCATCCATTTCCTTAGAAAGATTTCTCAGGATCTTATCGCAGGCTTCCATCCTTCTGTGGATAGCCGGCGCCCTCTTTTTCATAATTCTCTTAGCCAGAAGGAATTCCTCCCTGGACAGGCAGGCACTGTACATGTCCCTGGCCCGGTCTAAAAGGTTGTGGGCCTCATCAATCAGAAAGATATCCCGGCCCAGTCTTCCGTCCGTAAAGAGTCTTTTCCTGTTGACATGGGGATCAAATATATAATTATAGTCGCAGATGATCACATCTGCCCAGGCAGCTGCCTCAAAGGACAACTCATAGGGGCAGACCTGGTAGAGGCTGGCATATTCGCAGAAGAGTTCCCGGCCCATGGCCCGGCCAGAAGACAGGATGGCATAGAGGGCCTCATTGATCCGGTCATAATGGCCTTTGGCATAGGCACAGGTCTCCGGATTGCAGTCAACCTCCTCCCGGACACAGATCCGGTCCTTGGCAGTGATGGCCACTCCGTGGAGTTCCAGGCCTCTGTCACGAAGCAAGGCCAGGGTATCTTCCGCCACCAGCCTGGTAATGGTCTTGGCCGTCAGATAAAATGCCCGCTCTCCCAGGCCGGCTCCCAGGGCCTTAAGAGTGGGATAGATGGCTGATATGGTCTTACCGGTTCCCGTAGGTGCCTGAATGAAGACCGGTTTCCCCTTCTCTATGCTCTGGTGGACAAGGCCCATCATTTTTTTCTGGCCCTTCCTGTAGGAAAAGGGAAACTCCAGGGTCTGGACAGACAAGTTCCGCTTCCTTATACTCTCCACATAAAAGCTGGCCCAGCGGCGGTAGGAAAGAATCAGGTCGTCAAACCATAACCTGAGATCCTCCATCTGGTATATCTCCATAAAGCGGCGGATTTCTTCTGTTTCCATATTACAGTAGGTAATCTGGACTCCTACCTGCTTAAGGCCTTCCTGGCTGCCATACATAAAAGCATAACATTTGGCCTGGGCCAGATGGAGGGGCTGGACCTGGTCCAGTTCCTTTACATCCTGGAAAAGGCATTTGATTTCGTCAATAACCACCAGGTTAGAACTTTCGGACTGGTCAGCAGACTCCTCTTGCTCCCGGCTGTCAGCCTGTGCAGGAGTTTTCTCAAAATCCCGGTCCTCAGCCTGTGCAGGAGTTTTCTCAAAACCCCGGTCTTCAGCCTGTGCAGGAGCTTTCTCAACATCCTGGTCCTCGGCCCGGGCAGGGCTATCCTCAGGCTCCCGGTCCGGCTCCCAGGCTACCCGGTCGATGCCGTCAGCCCGGCCCTCCAGAACCAGCAGATAATCCTCCTCCTGCCACTCCATTTTCAGGCTAACCTCACTGCGGTAGGTCGCCTTCTGGGCTCTCTGGATCTTCCGGTGAAGCTTAGCGCCCAGGACCATGGCCTCAGGATTTGCCCGGACCCCGCTTCCCTTTTCAATATCTCCGGTCCTGAGGAGAAATTCCACCAGTCTGCGGACTGAAGTCCTAACGGTATTATTCTGATAAGTCAGCATTTTTCTCTCCCTCCCGGATTTGTCTCTTCAGTGGATAGTTTTTTGTCATTTTTGCCCTATTTTGAATATTATCTCTTGTTTTTTTCCGTTAATTTTACATAGGGGATTTTCTATTGAAAAATATATACTTTCTTTTGAAAGAAATAATTCTTTTGCTGAAAATCTTGGTTTCTTTTTATCAGCAGCTAAAAAATTGGTTTAAAGCAACGGGATCTTTCTTCAAAATATCCTGACAAAAGAAAATGCCCACAATGAGGGGCAAAACTCATTGTGGGCACCTTCCGTATAATACTAACCTTTAACTTAGGGGATTACTGATATTATAATACAATACTTCCGAAAGAATATCATGGTATTCTAAAGTAAATTTTTGTTTAATTTTTTATAAAAAATCTAAAATATCTTGACAGTAATCTAAAAAATCCCACTCAAGGCTAAAATATTACGGATGTATAGCTATGGTCCGATTAATTTGTCCCATATAAGCTATATTTTGGAATAATCATACTTTATGACTTTATGGCAGCTGATTCAAGATTGCAGGAATCAACTGTTTCTTTCTGGATACCACACCCGGAAGTTCTGCCGAATGCTCACCCGGGGTTACATGGAAGGCCTCGCCGATCACTTCCTTGCTCATCTCGCCAACCATAAGCAGGTTGGTGGACTCTGTCAGGATATCCGTCATCATGAAAAGAACGAAATCAAGACCGCTCTTGTCCTTCACTTCCTCCATATAAGGCAGCAGCTTCTCTGTGCATGCAGCCAGCTCTTTCTTGTTCATAGAGGAGATCTGTCCCACACCAAAGTTAATCTTCTTGTCATTAAACTTCTTGAAATCCTGGTAGAAGATCTCATTGGCGGTCTTGGATCTGAGAGCGCTGCCCGCGTCAAACATATCCATGGCATAGTCTTCGATCTCTACGTCAGCGATGGCTGCCAGCCTCTCAGCGATAATCCGGTCGATCGGCGTGCAGGTCGGGGACCGGAACATGAGGGTGTCAGACAGGATAGCTGACAGCAGAAGGCCTGCAATCTGCGGTGGAATCTCGATACCATTCTCATCATAGATCTGGGTGACGATGGTAGCTGTGCAGCCCACAGGCTGGTTACGGAAGTAGAGAGGTGCGGTGGTCTCAATGTTACCAAGACGATGGTGGTCAATGATCTCGAGGATCTCTGCCTCCTCAAAACCGTCTACAGCCTGGGTCTTCTCATTGTGGTCCACCAGAATCATTCTCTTTTTTTCAAGGTCAAGAAGATTTCTTCTTGAGATCATACCGGCATAGTTGCCATGCTTGTCAACGATAGGGAAGTCACGGAAACGCTTTTTGGCCATAATCTCCTGGATATCATCGACAAAGTCTGTAGTCTTAAAGGTAATGAGCCCGTCACTGGTCATGAAATGCCTTACGGGCATACTGTGATTAAGGAGACGGGCAACCGTATAGGTGTCGTAGGGGCTGGAGATAATCCTGCAGCCATGCTCCTTGGCCATCTTGCGGATGGTCTTGGAGACAACAGCTCCTGTACAGATAACTACACAGGAGGCATCCATCTCTATGGCACAGAGCTGGGCTTCATATCTGTTACTGAGCAGGACCAGGTCATGGGGCTCGATATAGCTTTCCATCACATCCGGGTTGGCGGAAGCGACAACAACCTTACCCTCATCAAAAGTACCCTCTATATCACCGACGATCATCTCACCGTCAATGGTCTCCACGATGTTCTTATAGCTGGTCTGGGCCTCAGAAAGAATCATGTTATCATAAACATCCATATCCGAATAAGCGATATCACCAATGGTGATAATACCCTTCAGTTTCTCATCTTCAAGGATGGGCAGGGAAACAATCTGTTCCTTTCTCATATTATACCAGGCATTCTTCAGGGAAAGCTCCTCATGGACTCCTCCCGTCCTGCTGTATTCAATATCGGAAACCTGTGGACGAATATCAGAAATATATTTTGGCGGTTCAACACCAAAATGATTAAGCACAAACTGGGTCTCTTCATTGATCTGCCCGGCCCTGGATGGCACATAGTTGAACTCACCGTTATTTCTTTCACTTAAAAGATTCTTCAGATAGGCATAAGAGATCGCTGAACAGATACTGTCCGTATCCGGATTCTTATGGCCAATTACAAAAACATTCTTTTTCTTTGCCACGCAATACCTCCTTATCCAGGAATATACATCCCCCATTGTCAGCAATAGTAAAGATTACATATACAAAACAGAAAATTACTCTTTTCCGCCTTCTATAATTGTAAATAATTTCTCTCTGTTTTTCAACTGTTTTTCATGGGACAGCTTCTCAAATTCTGACCTGCTGAAACCCTTGTACTCAAAGACCGGTATGTGATAAAAGAGATTGCGGACCACCTGCCTCATCTTCTCTTCCTGCCGCTCTGACCGGATATCCAGCTTCTTCATCTCATTCATGACAGAGTCATAAGAGGCACTGTTACGGATCATCTTAACCAGCTTCTGCAGCAGGACCGTGACCTGCATATAGTCCATATCCATATCATCGATCAGAAGGTCACCGAATTCCGACACTCCCTTCCAACGGTTGTCAATGCCGCCGGAATCAGCGATATAGAGGAGCTGGTCCACCGTAATCTTTTTGTGACGCAGCTTCCTGTGCTCTCTCATATAGAGTAGTATGAGATCCGGATTCTCCACCTCGTAGTTCTGAAAATACATATGTTTGCCGGATCCGCTCATGAGAATAGCCCCAAAGGACCAGAGGGAGCTTCTGCATTTGATATAAGAAAAGAAGTCATCGAAGGAGATGGCATACTTGGAAACCTTTATAAAAATATTATGGAAGACCTCCATATCAATGACCCCATAATAGAACATACTGCCGGCAATGAGTTTGTCCCAATGGCTGTAGCGCTTAATCAGGTTCCGGCTTTTCCTGCTCTTAAAAAGAAAATAAAAGCGGTCCCGGGATTCCGTAATCCTGTAAAGAACCTTCTGTTTTTTCCCATTGATATCGTAATCCGGAATACCCGAAGAAGCCAGACCGAATATACGCAGATACTCCACATAATTCCAGGACATTTCATCCATTTCCAGCTGGTCATTTTCCCAGATATCCATGACTAAATCAATCATATCCCCCGGAAGCATCTTTATAATAAGGTTAGGGTCATCCACCAAGGCCTGGTAGAAAGCCATAACATAAGCGTCTTTGTGAAGGCCTTCGCTGTATTCCACACCGATCCTCCCAAGAATGGCCTTAATGGTCTCCACAGGAGTCCTGGACATAATGGAAAATGCTCCAAAATCCGCCGTGACAATCTTTACTTGATCATAAGATAAATTCTCTGCCATATATTGTGAAATTCCTTTTTTCTAGTTATTACCAGTATCCCTTCAATGATAATACTTACTGATAGTCATTATTAATTGATAGCCATTATTGATTGGTAGTCGTTACTTACTGATAACCATAATTAATTGATAGCCATTATTGATTGGTAATCGTTATTTACTGATAGCCACTACTTATTTGCAACATATAATACTATTTATAGCATATACCAGGAAGAGGGTCAAAAACTATCCAAAATCTGACCATAATCAGTAATTACCGGGCCAGGCCCCGGCACAAATAAGAAACAGTCCACTCCCTGAAAAGGTTTTCATTCAAAGCTGGTCTATCTGCTAGTGTTTCTAATATAATAATACCTTTTGAAAGAAAAAAAGCATCCCGCGATGATATACTGCTCCCAGGCAGAACACCAAAACGGAATGCTATGCTAACTTCTTTAAAGCAACTACCCTGTCTGATCCGGGCAGGCACACATACTATGCGTTACGGCCGCAGCACTTCTTATACTTCTTACCACTTCCGCATGGACAGGGATCATTCCTGCCAACCTTAGGCGGCTTAACTACTGTGTTGGCCTTTCTCTGCTCTAAAAAGATCTCATGACGTCTATCTTCAGTGAGAAGATCATCCCACTGGGGCAGGTTGTAAAGCCACTCAGCCCTGGCGGCGCACATGTTATAATAGAGCTTCTCCAGATCATAATCCAGGTTAACAAGAGTGTTCTCATCCATCTCCTCAATAGGATTGGGAGTCTTGAGACTGTCATTAATTCCATCCAGATAACCTGTAAAATAATTCAGGTCCATATTATACTTTTCTGCCAGTTCAGCAACCGTGCCGCTCACCGGATGGTCCGGGTCAGCCAGAATCTCTTCATAAACTGCCTGCTCTTTAGCGAAATAACCCTGCCAGAACTTTTTTCCGTCCGAAGTTCTGTCATCATGCTGCTGGTAAGCAAATTCTCTCCAATCACTCAATAAAGACATAATAAATTCCCTCTCTATATATAATAATCATGAATGTGACCATCCAAATTCAGCAATAAACAGTATAGCAAAGTTAAATGCTAAGCGCAAGGGACAAAATCATCAGAAGAGATATACTTTTCCTGAATTGTTGCCATTGATCACATAATAGGCGGAAGCATCTTCAGGCTTTAAGTAAACATTCAATGATGTAATCTTCTTGGCATCATGCCCCTCTTCCTGGTACTGCTCCCTGATTTTGGCGATCAGATCATCTAACTGGGACTCATTACCCTGATACTGAATATAAACTGCTGTTTGGCAGGCCTTGTCCTCAGCCTTTGCAGGACTCTCCGTAACCTTCTTTTCAGGCTTAGCAGGAGCCTCTTCTGCCTTCTTTTCTGCCTTTGCAGGAGCCCTTTTTACCTTCTTCTCAGCCTTAGCAGGAGCCTCTTCTGCCTTCTTTTCAGGCTTAGCCACAGACTTCTTAGCTGCCTTGACAGACTTGCTCTTAGTCTCTGTTACAGGCTTAGTCTCTGCCGGACTGTCTTTTTTCGCACTGTCAGAAGCTGCTGTTGCAGTAACTGTCTGTGCCTGTTCTGTTACGGTTTCCTTAACTACAGGTGTCTCAACTACTGCTTTCTTTTTTACAGCTGCTGTTTTTGTCTTAGTTTTCTTTGTCGGCATAATACATCACTCCTTAAATAAAGTAAAGTTATACCAATACCAACATTTTACTCTTTTTTCTCCATATTAAAGAAAAAACCGGGAACACCCCAGTTTTTTCAGAGCACGAGACGGGATTCGAACCCGCGACCCTCGCCTTGGCAAGGCGATACTCCACCACTGAGCCACTCGTGCTTATTCAATTATTAAGGATATACCTTAAAAACTGCAAACAGTGTCATCTACCTTCCAGATCAATTTCAAGCTTTCCGAAAACCATGTCCTGACCACTAAGGTCAAGCTCTCGACCGATTAGTAGCAGTCAGC